>DAOLFC010000203.1:0-2593 GCA_035326505.1 Arachnia sp. | reverse complement strand
GTACCGGATCGTGGCGGCTCATGTGCCGCGGCGCACCCAGACCCACGGCAGCTGGCTGAACGTGAACGGCCAGAAGGTCGACGAGAAGACCGTCGCCGTCACGCAGGTGCCGGGCGAGGTTCGTCCGCCGGTGTTCGTCACCCACGAGCTCACCCTGACCGAGCGCACCACGATCTCCTATGAGTCGCAGAAGCTCCAGGCCAGCGGCGGGTTCAACGCCCATGTGAGCCTCCTGTCCGTCGAGCGGCTCGTGGGCGTCGTCGCGCCGCCGACGATCTCCCCGGACGGCGGCTTCTTCCACGACCCGCAGACGGTGACCCTCTCCCACGCCTCCTCGGAGGCCGAGGTGTACTACACCGTCGACGGAACCGAGCCGGACCGCTCCAGCACGCGCTACACCGCCCCGTTCTCGGTGACCGAGTCCGCGACGGTTCGGGCCGTGGCCTACCTCGGCGACGACGCGAGCGCCGTCGCCGAGACGGAGATCACGATCGCGGCCTGGTCCGCGGCGGCGATCCCCTTCAAGCTGCGCGACGAGGACGCCGTCTCCCACGTGAAGCTCACCTGGGAGCCGCTGGCGGGAGCCGAGCGGTACGAGGTGCGACGCGACGGCGAGGTCATCGGCGTCGCGAAGGGCGACACCTTCGACGACTACGACCTGGCCGTGGGACGCAGCTACGACTACGACGTCCAGGCCTACGCCGGCGACGAGCTGCTGGCCACCACGGTCGCGGTCACGGCGGAGACCTTCCAGCCGACCGGAGTGCCGACGGTCCGCGACAACGTCAACGGCTACTACAGCGCGCCCGCCTCCCCGGGCGGATTCAAGTACGGCGACACCTACTACAGCTTCGCGATCCGGTCCACCGGATCGGGCGTCAACCGGGTGTCGACGATCACCGAGCGCACCTCTCCCGACGGGTTCGCCTGGGGAGCGGAGCAGGTGCTGGCCACCTATCCCGACTCCAAGTTCGAGGGCGTGTCCATGCTCCGGCATCCGGTGACCGACAAGATCGTCATCGTCGCGCATTACGAGAACGGTTCCGACTACTCGCTGGCCCGCTTCTTCCTCGCCGAGGTCACCCCGCAGGCCGGGGGGAGCGTCTTCGAGGAGACCTTCCTGGGCCGCCCGCTGGGCAACGAGTCGCGAGACATCGGCCTCTTCATCGAGGGCGCCGACGCGTACCTGCTGTCCGCGACGCGCGGGAACCGTGATATCGCGATCTACGCCCTGAACTCCTCGTGGACCGAGCCGGTGGAGCTGGTCGCCACCGCGTTCCGCGATCAGCACCGGGAGACGCCGGCGATCACCAAGCGGGGCGACACGTACTACTTCTTCAGCTCCAAGGCCTCGGGCTGGTACCCCAGCCAGGCCGCCTACGCGACGGCGAAGCACCTGGCGGGTCCCTGGACGCCGCTGCGGGAGATCGGCAACGCGGCGACCTTCGGCACCCAGTCCATCGGCATCGGGACGGGCTGGCGCTGGGGCGCGAATTTCCGTCACCCCGAGTCGAGGGGCAACTTCTCCCGCGTCTTCCCCGTGGCCTTCAACGACGGGTTCGCGACGATGGAGTTCTTCCCACAGATCGAGTACTACCCCGGGCAGGGCGCGGTCCCGGTGCAGGCCGGGCGGATCGTCTCCGTGGGCAAGCCGGTGACGGCGTCCAGCGCGGCGGCCGGCTCCGACCCCGCCGTCGTGACGGATGGGTCGGATCTGGCGGGGGCCGGACGCTTCACGGCGGGCTCCTATCCCTACGACCTCACCGTCGACCTCGGGGAACCGACGAAGGTGGTGAGCAGCCAGATCACCACGCGACTGGTCGGCGGCTCCGAGACGGCGTACAAGTACACGCTCTCCGGGTCCCTCGACGGGGTCTCCTTCACGCCCATCGTGGACAAGAGCACGAACTGGGCCGTCGGCTTCCTGTTGGACCAGTTCGACGAGGTCGAGTACCGCTACCTGAGGTTCTCGGTGACCGGCATCGTCAACGTGCAGAACGAGAACCCGGCGACCTGGGCCGACGGCGTCATCGAGTGGGCGCTCTTCGGCGGGGAGAAGGCGCCCGTCGCGGGCCTGGCGATCGAGCCGTCGGCGACCACTCGCTGTGTGGCGGGCAAGGTCGTGGTGGCGGTGACCGCCCGCAACGCCGACGCGGCGACGGCGGACGTGACGCTGGCCTCGGCGTTCGGCGGCAAGGAGTTCGCGGACCTGCAACCGGGCACGGCGCGCTCCGCGGCGTTCAGCACCCGGGCCGCGTCGGTGACGCCGGGCACCGTGGCGATCAGCGCGACGGCCGCCGACGGCCGGAGCCTCGAGACGACGGCGTCGTATCCCGCGACGTCCTGTGGCTGACAACCACCCGATGAATGACAAGTACGAAATGGAAATGAAGGGAAACCTCGTGAGCAAGAGAGAAACAGGAGGCGATCTCGTGAGCGGGATACGCCGGAGGAGCGGCCGGACGGTCGCCGGGGCGCTGGCCCTGGCGCTGGGCCTGTCCGGGCTGGCCGTCGGCCAGCTGCCCGCGTGGTCGCTGGCCTATACGGGACAGGCCGGGGTGCCGGTGGTGGCGACGCCGGAGGGCGTCGTGCC
>DAOLFC010000104.1:0-13184 GCA_035326505.1 Arachnia sp. | reverse complement strand
TCCCGAAGTACTCCTTGACCATCCAGAAGCCGGCGTCGTTGACGTGGCTGAGGAACACCGAACCGGAGCCGATGGCCAGCACCAGCAGCGCGGTGTGGGTGTCGGTCAGGTCGGTCGCCAGAGGCGCCATGATGCCGCCCGCGGTGATGGTGGCGACGGTGGCGGAGCCCGTGGCCAGGCGGATCAGCACGGCGACGAGCCAGCCCGCCAGCAGCGGCGGGATCGCCCATTCGGCGATGGTGCTGGCGATCACGTCGGCGATGCCCGAGTCGACCAGCGTCTGCTTGAAGCCGCCGCCGGCGGCGACGATCAGCAGGATGCCGGCGATGGGCGGGAAGGAGGAGCCCACCAGCGCGCCCACCTCGGAGCGCGACTTGCCGATCAGGAAGCCGAGGAGGAACATCGCCACGATCGTGGTGATGCTGAGCGCGATGAGCGGGGTGCCGACGAAGACGACGGCCTTGCCGTAGCCGGACTCCTCGTGTCCCAGCATCTCGATGAGGGTGCGGGCCAGCATCAGGATCACGGGGAGCAGCACGACCAGCATCGCGGCGCCGAAACTGGGCTTCTTGGCGTCCGCAGCCGGTCCGCCGCCGCCCAGGAAGTCGTCACGGGCGGGCAGCGGCACCCACTTGGCCATCAACTTGCCGAGCAGGGGACCGGAGATGATCACGCACGGTATGGCGACGAGCAGTCCGAAGCCCAGGGTGAGGCCGAGGTTCGCGCCGACCGCGTCGATCGCGATCAGCGGGCCGGGGTGGGGCGGCACCAGGCCGTGCAGCGCGGACAGGCCGGCCAGCGCCGGGATGCCGAGCAGGACGACGGGCAGCTTCGCGCGCTTGGCCGCGAACATCACCACCGGGATCAGGATGACGACGCCCACCTCGAAGAACAGCGGGATGCCGACGACGAAGGCGATCAGCGCCATGGCCCACGGCAGCCGTTGCACCGGAGTTCTGGCCATGATGGTGTCGACGATCACGTCGGCGCCGCCCGAGGAGATCAGCAGGGTTCCGATGATGGAGCCGAGCACGATCAGCAGGCCCACGCCCGCGACCGTCGAGCCGAGTCCGGCGCTGAAGCTGGCGAACAGGTCCGGGTAGGGGACGCCTGCGGCGATCGCCATCACGCCCGCACCCGCCATGAGCGACAGGAACGGGTGGACCTTCAGCCACACGATCAGGGCGACGATCACCGCGACGCCGAGCAGCGCCGCGAGGACGAGTTGGCCGGTCATGACATGCTCCTTCGTGCTGGCCCGGCGGGGAGACCCGGCGTCCGGGGGAAGAGATGGGGGGCGGTCGGCGGGGACGCTGCCACGCTCCTCATCGAGACGGTGTGCTTCTTGGGCATCATTCCTCCTCATGAGGTGTACTCGGTCGTTGAGTCAGGCTCACTCTAATGGTCGAGGCATTCAGCCGAGGGGGATTCGGTAAGCCCGCAGATTCGCCCGATCCGGCCGCGTCGCCGGGGTCAAGTCGGGTCTGGCTTCGTACTATGTGGCACTCGGGAATCCGGGTAAACTATTGCAAAGAAGACTTAGGGAAGAGGTGGAGGAGTGACCAGCAAGAAGCCGGGTGTCCCCAGCTTGCTGCGGGAGCTGAACGACTCCGCCGCGCTGCGGCACATCACGCGCATGGGCTCGGCCACCAGAGCCGAGTTGTCCGAGCATACCGGGCTCTCCCGGGTGACCTGTTCCCAGGTGATCGCCAGGCTGGAGGGCCTCGGACTGGTGCGCTCGGAGGGTCGGCGCCCAGGATCCCGCGGGCCGGCGGCCGAGCTGTACGCCCTGGCGCCTGGTGTGGGCACGGCGGTGGGACTCGCGGTGCAGCCCGACTCCGTGCGGGCGGAGCTCTGCGCCCTCGACGGCCGCGTGCTCGCCGCCAGCGAGGTGCCCACGGGGCACAGCGTGGACGACTTCGCCGGCGCCGTCGAGAAGGTCCTCGCTCAGACCGACGGGTCCGACGGGCCGCTGCTGAGCGCGGTGGTCGCCACGCCCGGCGTGGTCGACCCGGCCACCGGCGAACTCGCC
This sequence comes from Arachnia sp., assembly GCA_035326505.1. Lineage (GTDB taxonomy): Bacteria > Actinomycetota > Actinomycetes > Propionibacteriales > Propionibacteriaceae > Arachnia. The sequence goes on along the minus strand of DAOLFC010000104.1, from coordinate 11,152 downwards.
TTCTCCTACGACCTGCCCGACATGGCTCAGCTGCGCGGGCAGATCGAGCAGCGGATCGGCGTCCCGGTCGTGCTGGGCAACGACATGCACCTGGCGGCCTTGGCCGAACTCCGCCAAGGCGTCGCGCGCGGTCGCTACGTCGACTTCGTCCTGCTGTGGATCGGGCACGGCCTCGGCATGGCCAGCGTGATCGACGGCGGGGTGCGCGTCGGGAGCACAGGAGCCGCCGGAGAGGTGGGATACCTTCCGGTGCCCGGCGTGCCGTTGCGCAGCGTCGCGGAGAATCGCGACAAGGGCTCCTTCCAGCGCCTGGTGGGAGCGGCGGCCGTCGAGGAGCTGGCCGCCGAGTACGGCGTCGAGCTGTCGCGGGCCGCCGAGTCGCCGGAGTTCGTCACGGAGCTCGGGCGCCGGATCGGCTTGGGCGTGGCGGCCATCGCCACCATCCAGGACCCGGCGCTGGTGGTGTTGACGGGGGAGACGGTGGAGCTGATCGGGCGGCCGCTGGCCGACGTCGTCGCCGAGGAGACGCCGAAGATCGCCCCCGTGCAGCTGCACATCGAACTGTCGGAGCTGGGGGTCGACGGTCCCCTCCTGGGCGCGCGGCTCGCCGCGGTCGAGCGCGGGCAGGAGTTGGTGCTGACGCGGGTGCGGTGAGCGGGCTGCCGGTCCGGAGTACCTCCGGTCTGTGTGAGAGGAGCGCGCCCACCCGCCTACCGGCGTGGGGAGCGGCCTCGCGACGGCGGTCGTGCGGGGCGGCTTTTTTTCGGCGCGTCTGCGCGCTCTCGCACGGTGCGGGAACTGTTGGCGCTGCGCCCGCGCACCACCCCGATGAACTCCTGGATCAGCGGATGCTCGTTGGACGTCGGCCAGGCCAGGCCCACCGTCGATGGGGGAGCGTCGGCGATGGGCCGGTGGACCAGGTCTCGGCGGTTGTGGGTGCGGGCGACCGACAGGGGGACTCTCAGCACCGCGACCTCTGCGACGGCCGCGTCGATGCTGGCCTGGTCATAGGCGCTGCGCATGTCCTCATCGGCGAGGTCGGCCAGCGTGATCTCGTCGAAGGCGGCGACCGGGTGTTCCTTCCCCACCCAGGCGACGGTGACCTCGTCGTAGAGCGGGATGACGTGGAGGTCGTCGGTGGCGATCGGCCCGCGGACGAAGCACATGTCGACCCTGTCGTCGAACAGCGCCAGCCGCTGCTCGGATTCGGAGACCTCGGTCACCTCCAGCGGCAGCCGTGGGAATCGCTCGGCCCACACCCGTCTCCACTTGGTGAGCGTCACTCCGGGCACGTACCCGATCCGCAGGCCATCCGTCGCGCTGTTCATGCAGGCAGGCTACCGGGCGCTTGTGGCGCGGTCGGTGCGTGATTCACCCCGACGGCTCTGCCCGGTACTTGTACAGCACCTCGGCGGGAATGTGGCAGGAGTCCTGCGGGCAGCGCTCCAGCCGGTCTTGGTGCTCGTCGGCGCTTCGCACGTAGTTCGTCAGCGGCAGCACCTCGACGGCGATGCGATCGGAATCGTTCCTCGCGGTGAGGAAGGTGCGGGCCTGGTCGAGGTGACCCGGGGCGGTGGAGTACACGCCGGTGCGGTACTTCTCGCCGATGTCCGGCCCCTGCCTGTTCCTGCTGTATGGGTCGATGATCTCGAAGAAGTAGGCCATCAGCTCGCCGACGGTCACGACGCGCGGATCGAACTGCGTCCGCACGCATTCCGCATACCCGTCGTAGTCTCCGTCGAGCGTCCGGCCGGCCCCGTTGGCCCGTCCCGCCTCGGTGAAGGTCACGCCGGGCAGCGTCTTGACGAACGCCTGTACGCCCCAGAGGCAGCCGCCGGCGAAGTAGAGCTCTTCTCTCATCGTGGCCCCAAGCCTAAACGGAGGTCGGCGGCTCGCCGTCGGCAGGGCGGCTAGATGATTGAGTCCAAGGGGCCGTGTGCCGGCATGGCGTCGTCATACCCCTGCTGCTCGACGCCAGCCTTAGTGCTCGATGCCAGCCGTATACGGCTGGCGGCTTGCAGTAACGCTGGCGTCGCGCGTTAAGCCAGGCGTCGAGCACCACACCGGAGCTACCATCTGCCTACCTGACCGCCTATGACCACCGAAACCCCTGGACTCATTCGTCTAGGGTGGGGCCCATGAGCCAGACCATGAAGCCTCAAACCGCCGCCAACAAGTTGGGCATCCATCTTCCCGCGGCGCCCGAGGAGTTCCGCGAGCGGGCCATCACCCGAGCCGAACTGGACGCGCTGCGCGCCGACCCGCCCACCTGGCTCGTGGAGTTGCGCAAGAACGGCCCCTTCCCGCGCGAGGTGATCGCCCAGAAGCTCGGCATCTCCCGCTCGGGCCTCGCCCGGGCCGGCATCGCCGAGGCCCTCGACGCCGACCAGATCGGCGCGCTGCTCGCCGATCCGCCGGAGTGGCTGCTCCGCGAACGCGAGACCCACCGCAAGGTGCGGGAGGAGGAGACTCGCCTCAAGGAACGCGCGCGACAGCGGTAGCCGTCGACGGCGCCTGCTTGGTGGGGTCCCGGGCCGGTACGAAGCCGAACTCCACACCCCGGACGGCCGAGCCGACGGTGAGAGTGCGGCACTGGTGGGAGGTCGAGAGTCGGGGCGACAGGACTCGAACCAGTTTTCGGGGGTGTTTGTCATCTCTGGCGCCACAAGCCGAGACACCCTGCAAACGCTCATTGACTAGGCTTGGAGCCGATCCGGCTTGCGTGTCAGTCTTGGACAATCCTGGACAATGTTCTACTATGGAACTGGCACGAATCTGGCACGAGGGAGAAGACAATGGGTGAGCTTGTAGCCCTGGCGGACCGCCGCCAGCCGGCACGGGGGGGCAACCGCCGCGGCACCCGGGCGTCGTTCGGGTCCATCCGCAAGCTCCCCTCGGGGCGCTTCCAGGCCCGCTACACCGGCCCCGACGGCACCGAGCACCGCGGCCCGGTCACGTTCACCACCAAGGGCGACGCCGCCGCCTGGCTGTCCATGGAGCAGGCCGCCATCGTTGAGCACCGCTGGCGCCCGGCGGCCCCCGAGGTCCCCGAGGCCGCGCCGGCGCCCACGTTCCCGGAGTACGCCGCCAAGTGGCTGGCGGCCCGTGAGCTGAAGCCCCGCACCCGCGAGGAGTACCGGAAGCTGCTGGGCCTGCCCAAGGTGGTGGCCGAGGGCGCCACCGTCCGCAAGGACGCCCGCACCGCCACCGCGCTGGCGGACCGCTGGGGAGGCGTCGCCCTGGATGCCATCACGCCGGCCGACGTTCGCGCCTGGTACGCCACCCTCGACCCCACCAAGCCGACGCACCGCGCCCACCTCTACGCGCTGCTGCGGACCGTCCTGGCCACCGCGGTGGAGCACGGCGACCTGGCGGCCAACCCCTGCGCCATCCGAGGGGCCGGGAAGGCCAAGCGCGCCCGGAAGATCGAACCGGCCACCCTGGCCGAGCTGGCCGCCATCCGGGAGAACCTCGAGCCCCGGTTCCACGCGCTGGTGGACGTGGCGGCCTGGTGCGCGCTGCGGTTTGGTGAGCTGACGGCCCTACGTCGCCAGGACGTGGACCTCAAGGCCGGGGTGCTGCGGATCCGCCGGGCGGTCACGTGGGTGGACGGGCAGGCCATCGTCGGCACGCCCAAGAGCGAGGCCGGCGTCCGCGACGTGACGATCCCGCCGCACCTGCTCGACGGCCTACGCGCCCACCTGGCCCAGCACGCCGAGCCCGGCCGCGACGGGCTGGTGTTCCCGGCGGCCGGCGGCGGGTTCCTCAACCACGGCTCCTTCTACAAGCGCTGGAGGGTGGCCCGCGAGGCGGCCGGACGGCCGGACCTCCGACTGCATGACGCCCGCCACACCGGCGCCGTGATGGCCGCCCAAGCCGGGGCAACCGTGCGTGAGCTGATGGACCGGCTCGGGCACACCACCCCCACTACCGCGCTGTTGTACCAACACACCGCCGACGGCCGGGCGGCCGAACTGGCCCGCCGCCTGTCCGCCATGGCGGCCGAGGGGGAGCGGTGAACGCCGGGCGGGTTCGCTGCGGCGGGTGCTCGGTGGTGCTGCATGACCCCCGGCCGCGGAGCCTGTCCGGGGCCGAGCGCGCCGCCCTGGCCGCGTTCGACGCCCGCCCCCAGGGCGCGCCGTACACCACGGCCGAGCTGGACGCCCTGCTCGATCACCGGGTCAACGGGTACCGGCCGTCGGCCGAGCCTTGGACCCCCGAGGCCGCCAAGGCGCTGGGCCTGCCCTCGCACGTGCACGGGGTCTGGACGCTGCGCGGCGAGGTGGGCGTCCTGGTGCTCAAGTGCCGACGCTGCGGGCACCGGTACGCATTGACCGAGGCGGAGCTGACCCGCCGGCAGGCCGAGGCCACCCGCCGCGGTGAGGACGTCCACCTGACCGGGCGCGACCGGGCCTAGCCCCCGACACGCCGCACGGCGGCTGGACAACGGCCGCCAAGCTGGCACAATTGCACACACAAGACACGGACTCCCGGCCCCTCAGGGGGCACGGACCCACGGCACCGGGCGGCAACTGCCGAGTGAGACGCCCAGAAGGTCCCCCAAGGGGGCCGGGAGCCACTGTGTCCAAGAAGCCCAACCCCACCACCCCACGCGGGTACGCCACCGTGGAGGAGGCGGCCGCCTATCTTTCGTGCAGTGAACGCACGGTCCGCCGCCGCATCGAGACCGGCCGACTGAAGGCGTTCACCCTCGGGGGAGTCCACACGCTGCGCGTCCGCTGGAGCGACCTCGACGCCATCATGACGCCCCTTCCCACCACCCCACGCGGGTACGCCACCGTGGAGGAGGCGGCCGCCCAGCTGGCCGACCACATCCGCGAGGTTGTAGCGGCCGCCCCTCCCCTGACCGACACCCAGCGCGCCGAGCTGGCCGGGCTGCTCACCGCCGGGGGTGCCCGATGACGCAACGCCTGGAGGGCGTGCCCGACGCGCCGATCCTGAAGCTACAGAACAACCGCGGCGTCTCCACCGTGGTGATTCAGTGCCCCTACTGCCCACACAAGCACGTCCACGGCGCCGAGCTCGGGCACCGGGTGCAGCACTGCGCCATCCCGGTCCCGGGTAGCGGCTACAACATCACCGACCCCCGCGGCCTGCTCGGGGGAACCCCGACCGCAGTCGAACCGCCGGCGGGGACCTGGACCTGGTTCCCGTCCCTGACGGCGCACTACATCCGAGGAAGCGCGGGGCCGTTGTGCCGGCCGCTCAAGAGCTGGCGGGGCACGGTGGCGAAGTCCGTCGCCCACCTGGAGGGGGTGGGCTGGTCCTACCGCTGCCGCTGGTGCATGAAGGCGCTGGGAATCTCGCCCACCCAGCTGTGCGCCGGCTGCTCGGTGCAGCATCACGGCGAGGCGGGGTGGCTGGTGGGGCACGCCATCGGGAAGGGCTACGGCCACCGACTGACGACGGCCGGGGAAGCCATCCCGACCGAGGGAACCGAGGCCTCGGACGTGTTCTGCCCCAGCTGCGCGGTCAAGTGCTGCGCGTCCATCCTGGCGCGGCTGACGGGCGGTGCCCGATGAGCGCCCAGAACGAAGATAGGCGCCCGGCTGCCAACCGGACGCCCACCGAACCGCCAGGAGACACCAACAACGCCAAGTCTACCCCGCTGGAGCACGCCCTCTGGGCCGCCAGCCTGGGGGGGCTGGTATTCCCGCTGAAGGCCGGAGGCAAGGCCCCCCAGGCTGGCGGGCACGGCTTCAAGGACGCGACCTCGGACCCCGCCCAGATTCACGCCTGGGCGGCCCAGCTGCCGGGCTGCAACTGGGGGCTGGTCAACGGCACCCTGTTCGATGTCATCGACCTGGACGGGGACCTCGGGCGCGCGTCCGTGCTGGAGTTCTACGGCGGCACGCTGCCGCCGGTGCTGGCCTGGGCCAAGTCTCCGAACGGGCTGCACGGCTACATTCCCGTCACCGGGCGGCCGCGCAAGCCCCGAGCCCTGCCCAAGGTGGACCTGCTCGGGGCCGGCGGGTACGTCGTCCTCGTCGGCTCGGTGGTGGACGGCCGCCGCTATGAGTGGCTGACGCCCCCGCCCGTCCCCGGAGCTCCGGTGGACGCGTCGCGGTGGCTGGAGCTCTGGGACCTCGACACCCCCCGGGCGGCCCCCGCGGCGCCCCTGGTGCCTGCTCTGGCGCCGGCGGACGGGGACGCCTACGCCAAGGCCGCCTTGGACGGCATACGGGCCGAGCTGGCCGAGGCGGTGGCCTGGCCCGAGGGGCACACCGACGCCCACGGCCGCGGATGGGAGAAGCTGTCAGCTGACGCCGCTTTCAAGGTGGCACGCCTGGCGATCACGCCCGGCTCTGGCGTGACGCTGGACACCGGGCTGCAGGTGTTGGCCGGGCTGGTGCCCGAGCCCATCGCCCTGGCGGTGAGTGTCCCCGAGAAGTGGCGGTCGCAGTCCGCCCGCGCCGTGCAAGCGGGGCCGGTGGTGGTCATCCCCCGCGGGCCGGAGGCGTTCGGGCTGAACGTGCCCAACGTTGCGCCGTTGGGGGCGCCCGGTGCCCCCGTGGCGTCGTCGGGGGGCGGGTACGCGGGCCTGGAGCCGGTGGACCTGGCCCAGTTCGCGGACGGCACCCACAAGCCCGAGCCCGCGACCCTGCTACGCCGTTCGGACGGGGCCGGGTTGCTGTACCCCGGCAAGACCCACGCCCTCAACGGTGAGCCCGAAAGCGGAAAATCCATGGTGGCGCAGTGGGTGGTGGCCGTGGAGTTGACCAGCGGGCACGACGTCCTGGTGTTCGACTACGAATCGGACCCAGGGACCTACTGCGAACGTCTCGCGGCCATGGGTGCGCCGGCCGAAGCGATCCGCCGACACCTGGTCTACGTGAACCCCGAGGCCGACCCCTCCACCAGTCCGGCGACCGCCGCCGCGCTGGACGCCCTGGTGGCGTCCAGGACGTTCGCGCTGGCCGTCCTGGACGGCGTGACCGAGGCCCTGGCCTTGATGGGCGGATCCTCCAACAGCGGGGACGACGTGACGCGCTGGGGCCGGTTCCTGCCGCGCCGCATCGCGGACGCCGGCCCGGCCGTGGTGATGGTCGATCACGTGGTCAAGGACCGGGAAGGACGGGGCCGGTTTGCCATCGGAAGCCAAGCCAAGCTGGCGGCCATCAGCGGCGCGGCGTACCTGGTGGACGTGCGGCGGCCGCTGGGCCGCGGCGTCGTCGGGGAGGTGTCCCTCAAGGTGGCCAAGGACCGGCCCGGGTACGTCCGGGGCATCGCGGCCGGGTGGAACAAGTCCACGCGCCTCCAGGAGGCCGCGCGGGTCATCATCGACGGGACCATGCCCGGCCGTATCTCGGTCGGCATCACGCCGCCGCCGTTGGGTGAACGGGACGACGACGGCGCCTGGAGGCCGACCAACCTCATGGAGAAGGTCAGCCGCGCCCTGGAGGACGTGGCCGCCGCGCCATCGTTCAACAAGCTGGTGGAGCTGTTGGGGAGCAACCGCGACCACGTACAGGCCGCCGTCGCGGCTCTGGTCAAGGAGGGGTACGTCACCACGGCACCCGGACCGCGCAACTCGACGCTACACACCAGCGTGAAGCCGTACCGGGAAGCCACGGACGCCCGGCTGGCGATGACGGGCGGGGCGATTGCCTCCACAGGTGCCCGAGACCAGTCAGTGAGTGAGTTGGGCACTATGACTGGTCCCCCTATAGGGGGGGAGACCGGAGACCAGTCGTTGAGCGGTCCCCCGAGACCAGTCGAGACCAGTCGAGACCAGAGACCAGTCCCACACTCCACTGGAGGCCCGACCGCCCCGCCCGCCGGGTCTGCTTCCCTCGGCTGGGCGCCCCCCATGCCCATGCAAGCCGCCGCCGCCGTAGCCCGTGAAAGGAAGAGCTGATGTCCGTTTCTGGGTTTGGGGCACTGTGCCCGGCAACCGTCCCGAGTGTCCCGCACCGTCCCGCGGGACACTCGGGACGACGGGACACCAACCCTCCCGACCTCCCGGGAGACTCCCGGGAAGCGCCCACCCCCGAGGCGGGCATCCGATGAGCGCCCACGTGTCCGCTGCGGCCCGAGCCGAGGCCCGCCGCGCACTCGCGGATGCACTGGCGGCGCTGAAGACCCCCACGCCCTGCCAGGGAGCGGACCGGGACAACTGGACCTCGGACGACCCCGACGTCCTGTCCGAGGCCGCCGTCCGCTGCGCACCGTGCCCCGTCCGCGAGGCGTGCCGGGTCGCCGGCCGGGGCGAGCATTGGGGCGCCTGGGGCGGACGCGTATACGGCCGTACGCCCGGCCCGGCCCAGCCCCGGCCCACGCCGACGGGCCCGCCGCCGGCAGCGGCCGCCACCCCTGCGACCCGGCGGGCGGCGGGGCTGGCGCTGCTGGCGGCGGCCACCCGGGCCGACCCAGTAACCCCGGCCCAGCTGGTGACGGACGCCGCGGACCTCGGCCTGCGGCTGACGCCGTCCGGGCTCGGGCACGTGCTCCGAACGGCCGAGGCGCTCGGCCACATCGACCGCCGCCTCAACTCGCAAGGCCGCACCGTGTCCGCCACCATCACCGACGTCGGCCGCGCCGAGGCCGAGCGGCTGGCGCTGGAGCTGTGGCCGTGAACGCCGCGAACGTTACCCCGGGGGGTATAGGCGTTCGCAGAACGAACAGCCGGCCCCCACGACTCCTAGGCCGGGAGTGGTACAAACTCCCGGACCCAATACTCGAACGTTTCAACTACCCGAAGGAGAGAAAATGAATCACTACACCCGGCCCTGCGCCCAGTGCGACCGGCCGTTCACCACCACCTCCGAGCGCTCGCGGAAGCGATTCTGCAGCGCCGCGTGCCGCGCCCTGGCATGGCGGGGCCGCAACGGTGCCCCACACGTCCGTAGGGCCGCCCTGGAGCGTCCCGCGGCCGTCGTCGGGCACAATCACACCCCCCAGGACCTCGCGGCCGTCCTGGAGCCGCCTGCGCTCGATCCGGGCGCCCTGGTGGTCCTCGAGGCCGCGTGGCGGTTGTCCATCGCGGGCACGGCCGAGGCGGCGGAAGCTGTCCTCCTGGAGCTCAGCGAGGGCCAGCTCCACGAGGCTCTGCACGCGGCCGTCGGCCTGCTGTCGACGGCGCTGTACGACGGCGCGCTGCCCGAGCTGGTGGAGGCCGCCGGGTTGCTCACCGACGCCGAGGAGGTCAAGCCGTGACCGCGAAAATGGCCGCCGGCGGCGAGTAGCCAAGACACGCCGGCCCAGCGACCCCCACTTCGGGCCGCTGGGCCGGTATGCTTGCACCAGTCAACTGAACAGCGGGAGACCCGAGGCGGAAGCCCCGACAAGGACCGAGGATCCCGCGAGGGACAAGGCCCGAGGATCGGACCGAGCGGACGCGACGCACTCCCACACAACGCCCAGCCGAACGGCAAGGCCCCCGCGAGCGCGACTACGCGCCGCCAGGACCGAGGACCACGACGGTGGGCGGTCCACAAGACACACCGCGCCAGGCGGTGGAGCCATCGGCCCGAGGGCCGCCCGTTCCCGCCACGCCGGACCCCCACACACTCAAGCGCGCTACGGCGTGCATTCCCAGAAAGATCGACAAATGGACTTCATGACCAAGCTGAAGGCCCGCCGCGAGGCAATCGCCAAGGGCCAGCAGATCACCCGCGACGCCCTGGCGGCGAAGCGGAGCCTGACCCCCGCCGAGGGCGCCGAGGTGGACCGCGCCCTCGCGCTACTCAAGGAGCTGGACGCCGACCCCGAGTTCCGCGCCCAGATGCTGAACCTCAAGGCCGACGAGGAGCTGTTCGCCCAGCTGTCCGCCGCCGGCCCGGTGGCCGGCACCAAGGCCCCCTGGGAGCGACGCCCCGACGCCGGCCTGGGCGTGGCCGCCGCGGACGGCGCGAAGAGGTTCCTGCGGATCGACGCCAAGGCCGCGGCCGTGGCCCCGTCCGGCGCTCGCGGCGTCAAGGCGCTGCTGGCCGAGGGTTCGTCCGCGTCCCCGAAGGTTCTCGACGGCGGGATCGTGGCCCAGGGACGCCCGGCGTCGTCGTTGCTCGACGTCCTCCCGGTGATCGTCTCCGAGGAGCAGGGCGACGGCGGGTCCGCCGTCTACTCGTACTTGCGTCAGGTCCTGCGGACGGAGAACGCCGGCCCCGTGGCCAAGGGCGCATTGAAGCCGACGAGCCTCTACGGCCTCACGCGGATCGACTCGCGCCTGAAGGTCATCGCGCACGTCAGCGAGGCGCTCGACGTCTACGACCTCCGCGACAACGCGGGCCTGGAGCGGTTCCTTCAGTACGAAATGGCCGCGGGCGTGGCGGCGGCGATCACCCGTCAGGTGCTGTCCGGGGACGGGGAGGGCGAGAACATCCAGGGGCTCGCCGCCGTCAGCGGCATCGTGACGCAGCCGTTCGCGGTGGACGCGCTGGTCACCATTCGCAAGGCGTTGACCAGCCTTGAGCTGATGGGCGCCGCGGCGGCGGCCGTGGTCATGCATCCGACCACCTGGGAGGGCCTGGAGCTCACCCGCGAGAACGGCGCAACCGGCGGGTTCCTGCTGGACTCCGCGCCGGTGGACGTGGCCGCGCGTCGGCTCTGGAGCACCCCCGTGGTGGCCGAGGCGCAGGTCCCCCTCGGGACGGCGTGGATCCTCGGTGAGGGCGCTGTCGCGCTCCGCACCGACGTCTCCGCGGTGGAGCTCTCCTGGGGGCTGGTGGGCGACGACTTCAGCCACAACCAGCTTCGCGCCCGCGCCGAGATTCGCGCCGACCTGGAGGTGGTCCGCCCCGGCGCGGTGGTGCGCGCCGCGCTGACCGCGTAGCCGGTAGCCTGTAGACCGCAGCCCCCGTCGCGCCCCCCAACCCGCGGCGGGGGCTGCTTCGTGCCCTGGACGTGATGAGGGCCTGGCGGGGGTACCTACTCCCCACCAGGCCCTCGCGGCACCTTCGATTACCACCACCAGGATACCGGCGGGGGTGCCCGTGCACCAGCTCGACCCCGGCGTGTCGTCGGCTTCCTGGCGGCCGGCGGAGTCCGCGGACTGGCACGCCCCCCGGCACGTCTGGCACGTATCTGGCACACCTGGCGGCCGGGGCTTCCAATGTGGCTTTGACAAGGGCTTTAACCGTCGGGGCGACAGGACTCGAACCTGCGATCTCCTGCTCCCAAAGCAGGCGCGCTA
>DAOLFC010000103.1:0-13210 GCA_035326505.1 Arachnia sp. | reverse complement strand
GCGACTTCGCCCCGGTGATGATGGTCAACTGGGAGTTCTTCGACAACATGGACCCCGCCAAGACCGACGAGCTGGTCGAGCGGCTGCTGAACGACGAGGAGGTCGTCTCCTCGCGCGGGGCGGTCCTCACCTCGTGGCGCGAGGCCGAGCGCGTGCTCGCCGGCTTCCCCGACGGCCGCGCCGACGAAGGTCCCTCCGCGGGGCCCGCGTCGCTGGCCGGCGTCGAGATCGCCCGCGAGAACAACTGGAGCGCCCCCCGCCCGGCCACGCCCGCGGCGGTTGCCAAGGAGGAGGCGAAGTGACCGATCTGCTGACCCCCGTCCTGAGTGCGCAGTGGGGGCAGGACAAGAGCTGGAAGCTGTCGCGCTACGAGGCCTCCGGCGGCTATCGCGCGTTGCGCAAGGCGCTCGCGATGCAGCCCGTCGACGTGGTGAACCTGGTCAAGGACGCGGGCCTGCGCGGCCGCGGCGGCGCGGGCTTCCCGACGGGCATGAAGTGGTCCTTCGTCCCGCAGGACAACCCCAACCCGAAGTACCTGGTGGTCAACGCCGACGAGTCGGAGCCGGGCACTTGCAAGGACATGCCGCTGATGCTGGCCAGCCCGCACACCCTCGTCGAGGGGGTGATCATCTCCTCCTACGCGATCAACTCGAATCACGCCTTCATCTACTGCCGGGGAGAGGTGCTGCACGTCATCCGCCGCCTGCAGCAGGCGGTCCAGGAGGCCTACGCCGCCGGATACCTGGGCAAGAACATCCTGGGCACCGGCTACGACCTCGACGTGATCGTGCATGCCGGCGCCGGCGCCTACATCTGCGGCGAGGAGACCGCGCTGCTGGACTCGCTGGAGGGCCGTCGCGGCCAGCCGCGCCTGCGGCCGCCGTTCCCCGCCGTCGCGGGCCTGTACGCGTCGCCGACGGTGATCAACAACGTCGAGTCGATCGCCTCGGTGCCCTGCATCCTCGACAACGGCAAGGAGTGGTTCCAGTCGATGGGCACGGAGCGCTCGAAGGGCATGACGCTCTACTCGCTCTCGGGCCACGTCAAGCTGCCCGGCCAGTACGAGGCCCCGATGGGGATCACGCTGCGTCAGCTGCTCGAGCTGGGCGGCGGCATCCGCGACGGGCACACGCTGAAGTTCTTCACCCCCGGCGGCTCGTCCACCCCGATCCTCGTCGAGGAGCACCTGGACCTGCCCCTCGACTACGAGGGCATGGCCGGGGCCGGCTCGATGCTCGGCACCAAGGCCCTGCAGGTCTTCGACGACACCGTCTCGGTGGTGCGCACCACCCTGCGCTGGGTCGAGTTCTACAAGCACGAGTCCTGCGGCAAATGCACCCCCTGCCGCGAGGGCACCTGGTGGCTCACGCAGCTGCTGATGAAGTTCGAGGCCGGCCAGGCCGAGGAGGGCGACGTCGACAAGATGCTCGACCTGTGCGACAACATCGGCGGGCGTTCCTTCTGCGCCCTCGCCGACGGTGCGGTCGCGTGCGTGACCAGCGCCGTGCGCCACTTCCGCTCCGAGTTCGAGGCGGGGTACCACACGCCGGCCTGGGAGCTGTTCCCGTACGAGAAGAGCGCCCTCTGGGCCACCGAGACGGAAGGAGCCCTGCGATGAACGTCGACACCAGCAAGACCGCCGGCCAGGTTGTCCCGAAGCCCGATCTGGTGTCGCTGACCATCGACGGCGTCGAGGTCAGCGTCCCGAAGAACACCCTGATCATCCGGGCCGCCGAGATGATCGGCACCGCCATCCCGCGGTTCTGCGATCATCCGCTGCTCGACCCGGTGGGCGCCTGCCGCCAGTGCCTGGTCGACATCCCCGACGCGGGCAACGGCCGCGGCTTCCCGAAGCCGCAGGCCTCCTGCACCATGCCGGTGGCCCAGGGCATGGTGGTCAACACCCAGGTGTCCTCGCCCGTCGCCGAGAAGGCGCAGAAGGGCATGCTGGAGCTGCTGCTGATCAACCACCCGCTCGATTGCCCCATCTGCGACAAGGGCGGCGAGTGCCCGCTGCAGAACCAGGCGCTGAGCAACGGCCCCGGGGAGACCCGCTTCCAGGGCAACCTGAAGCGCACCTTCCCCAAGCCGATCAACATCTCGGCCCAGATCCTGCTCGACCGCGAGCGCTGCGTGCTCTGCGCCCGCTGCACCCGGTTCTCCGAGCAGATCTCCGGCGACCCGTTCATCGCGCTGGTCGAGCGCGGCGCGCTGCAGCAGGTGGGCTTCTACGAGCAGGACCCCTACGACTCCTACTTCTCCGGCAACGTGGTGCAGATCTGCCCCGTCGGCGCGCTCACCTCGGCGGCCTACCGCTTCCAGTCGCGGCCGTTCGACCTGAAGTCGACGACCAGCACCTGCGAGCACTGCGCCGGCGGCTGCGAGCTGCGGGTCGACCACCGGCACCATCAGGTGAAGCGCCGCCAGGCGGGCAACAACCCGGAAGTCAACGAGGAGTGGAACTGCGACAAGGGCCGCTTCGGCTTCGTCTACGGCCGCGGTGAAGATCGCCTGACCCGCCCGCTGGTGCGGCGCGGCGGCGTCCTCGAGCCCGCGAGCTGGCCCGAGGCCATCGACGCCGCCGTGCGCGGTCTCCAGGCGGCCGGCACCTCCGTCGGCGTGCAGACCGGGGGCCGGCTGACGGTGGAGAACGCCTACGCGTACTCGCGCTTCGCCCGCACCGTGCTGGGCACCAACAACGTCGACTTCCGCTCCCGCCCCGGATCCGCCGAGGAGGCCCAGTTCCTGGCCGCCCGCGTGGCGGGCCGCGAGCTGGCCGAGTCGGTCACCTACGGCGACCTGGAGCGGGCCAAGCAGGTGGTGCTGGTGTGCTTCGAGCCCGAGGACGAGGCCGGCATCGTGTTCCTGCGCCTGCGCAAGGCGGTGCGCAAGTTCGGCCTGAAGGTGCTCACCGTGGCGCCGTTCTCGTCGCGCGGCTCCGACAAGCTGAACGCGGAGCTCATCGCGACCGTCCCGGGCGACGAGGCCGCCGCGGTCCGCGCCCTGGCGGACCTGGGCGCCGACTCGATCGTGCTGGTGGGGGAGCGCGCGGCCACGCTGCCGGGCCTGCTGTCCGCCGTGGCCGAGAAGATCGACGCGACGGGCGCCCGGTGCGCCTGGATGCCGCGCCGCGCCGGCGACATGGGCGCCATCGCCGCGGGCTGCCTGCCCAACCTGCTGCCCGGCGGTCGCCCGCTGGCCGCGGCCGACGCCCGCGTCGACGTGGCGTCGCACTGGGGCGTCTCCGCGCTGCCCTCGGCCGAGGGCCTGCCCGCGGCGGAACAGTTCCGCGCCGCCGCGGCGGGCGAGCTGAAGGCGCTGCTGATCGCCGGCGTGGAGCCCGGCGACCTCGCCGACCCGCAGACCGCGCTCGCCGGCCTGGAGGCCGCCGAGTTCGTCGTCAGCATCGAGCAGCGCGCCTCGCAGGTCACCGAGCGCGCCGACGTGGTCTTCCCGGCCGCGCTGATCGAGGAGCAGGCCGGCCACTTCCACAACTGGGAGCACCGGCAGCTGCCCGTGCGGCTGATCACCAAGGCGAAGATGACGCCGATGACCGACCTGCGCATCCTCGCCGCCCTGGCCGACGCGATGGGCACGGAGCTGGGCTTCCGGACCTCCGCCGAGGCGATCGCCGACCTCACCGAGCTCGGCACCTGGGACGGCGCCCGCGTCAACGCCCCCGAACTGCCGGCCGCCCCGCCCGCGTCGGGCGTGGTGCTGGCCACCTGGCACGAGCTGATCGACAACGCCCGCGGCGCCGACTACGAGCTGGCGCTGCGCGCGACCGCCCGCCCGGCCATGGCCAAGCTCAGCCGCGCCACCGCCGACAAGTACGGCATCACCGAGGTGGTGCAGGTCACGGCCGGCGGCAAGGAGCAGCTGCTGCCCGTCGGCATCACCGAGACCATCCTCGACGATGTGGTCTGGGTGCCCACGAACCCGGGAGGTGCCGCCGGACGGGCGGTCGCTCCCGCCGGTGCGCGCGTGACCATCGCCGCCGTCACCATCGATGAAGGAGACCAGGAATGAACATCTTCTTCCAGGACCCGTGGTGGCTCATCCTGATCAAGGTTGTGGGCCTCTTCGTGATCCTGCTGGTTTGGACGATCTTCAACGTCTGGTACGAGCGTCGCCTCGTCGGCAAGATGCAGCATCGCCTGGGCCCCATCATGAACGGCCCCTTCGGCCTGGGCCAGGCCCTCGCCGACGGCGCCAAGCTGATCCTCAAGGAGGACTTCCGGCCGAACAAGGCCGACCGGTTCGTCTTCAACCTCGGCCCCATCCTCACCGGAGCTGCGGCCTTCACCACCTGGACGGTGATCCCGTTCGGCGGCGAGGTGACGATGTTCGGCGTCGAGACTCGACTCCAGACTACCGACCTTCCCGTGGCGGCGCTGTTCGTCATGGCGATCGCGTCGATCGGCATCTACGGCATCGTGCTCGCCGGCTGGGCGTCGTCGAACACCTACTCCTTCCTCGGCGCGGTGCGCTCCACGGCGCAGATGATCTCCTACGAGGTGGCCATGGGACTGTCCATGGTGGGCGTGTTCCTGATGGCCGGCTCGATGTCGACCCACCAGATCGTCGAGGCCCAGCGGGTCACCATCCAGGGTCAGATCCCGTTCACCGACATCGCCTTCGACACCGGGCTGCCGGGCTGGTACGCGCTGTTGCTGTTCCCGGCCTTCGTGATCTACGGCATCTCGATGGTGGGCGAGACCAACCGCGCCCCGTTCGACCTCCCCGAGTGCGAGTCGGAGCTGGTCTCCGGCTACCTCACCGAGTACTCCGGCTTCCGCTACGCCATGTACTTCCTGGCCGAGTACATCAACATGGTCACCGTCTCGGCCCTGGCCGTGACGCTGTTCCTGGGCGGATACCTGATGCCCTGGCCGCTGAACCTGATCCCGTTCCTCGACAATCCGTGGTTCGGTCCGATCGCCTTCGTGGTCAAGGTGCAGCTGATCTTCTCGGTCTTCGTCTGGCTGCGCGGCACGCTGCCCCGCTTCCGCTACGACCAGTTCATGAACCTGGGCTGGAAGGCGCTGATCCCGATCTCGCTGCTGTGGATCGTGCTGGTCGGCCTCGCGCCCGACTACACCATGCCGATGGCGATCCTGCTGATCCTGGCCATCTACCTGCTCGTCGGCTCCCGCGATCCGAAGGATCTCGAGCCGGAGTCGCCGGTCTACGACAACGAGACCTTCGATCCGTTCGCGGGCGGCTATCCGGTGCCGCCGCGGCCGGGTCAGGTACTGCCTGAATTCGCAGGCGTGGTCAAGGGAGCGCACGACGTGCCCGTCGCCGCTGCCGTCTCCGAGGGGAAGGAATCCTGATGGGGCTTTTCGATCCGTGGGCCGGCTTCGGCGTCACGTTCCGGACGATGTTCCGAAAGACCTTCACCCAGGGCTACCCCCAGAAGGGCAAAGAGAAGGTCACGATGCCGCGCTTCCACGGCCGGCACCAGTTGAACCGCTGGCCCGACGGCCTCGAGAAGTGCGTCGGCTGCGAGCTGTGCGCGTGGGCGTGCCCGGCCGACGCCATCTTCGTGCAGGGCGCCGACAACCACGAGGAGGACCGCTACTCCCCGGGGGAGCGCTACGGCCGCGTCTACCAGATCAACTACCTGCGCTGCATCTTCTGCGGTCTCTGCATCGAGGCGTGCCCGACGCGCGCCCTCACCATGACCAACGAGTTCAAGCTCGCCGATACCACCCGCAAGAAGCTGATCTACGAGAAGCAGGACCTGCTGGCTCCGCTGCTGCCGGGCATGGAGCAGCCGCCGCATCCCCGCCGGCTCGGCGACGACGAGAAGGACTATTTCCTCGGCCTCCCGGCCACCGGCGAGCCCGACACCCGTAGCGCCACCTCAGGAGCGACGAAATGATTTCCCTCATCCCGTTGGTCACCGCCGCCGACGTGGCGTTCTGGGTGATGGCGCCGGTCATCGTGTTCTGCGCGCTCGCCCTGCTGATCTCGCGCAAGCCAGTGCATTCGGCGATTGCGATGGCCGGCGTCATGGTGGGTCTCGCGGTGCTGTACGCCGCCCAGGACGCGCCCTTCCTGTTCGTGATCCAGATCATCGTCTACACCGGCGCGATCCTGATGCTGTTCCTGTTCGTCGTGATGCTGATCGGCGTCGACGCCACCGATTCCGTGGTGGAGACGATCAAGGGCCATCGGGTGCCCGCGGTCCTGTCCGCGGTGGGCGTCGGCGTCCTGCTGATCGCCGCGGTCGGGCAGCTCGCGGTGCTGGGTGAGCCCGTGGGGCTCGCCGAGGCCAACGCGGCGCAGGACGGCAACATCCCGTCGATCGCCGCGATGCTGTTCACCGACTACGTGCTCACCTTCGAGATCAGCGGCGCGCTGATCATCGTCGCGGCGGTCGGCGCCATGGTGCTGGCCCACGGCGAGAAGCTGAAGGAGAAGAAGACCCAGACCGACCTGGCGGCCGAGCGCACCGAGGCCTACGCCGAGCGCGGCGAGCACCCGGGCCCGCTGCCCGCCTCCGGCGTCTTCGCCCGGCACAACGCCATCCACGTGCCCGCGCTGCTGCCCGACGGCTCCGTCGCGGAGAAGTCCCTGTCGCAGACCCTCGTGGCCCGCGGAGTCGTGGTGGACGTCGACGAGCTCCGGGCGCCCACCACCTCCACGCACAAGGCCCTCGAGCAGGCCGATGCCGATGCCGAAGGAGAGCAAGCATGACCACCGGATCCCTGCTGGTGCTGTCGGCGATCCTTTTCGCCATCGGCGTCGCCGGCTTCCTGCTGCGCCGCAACGCGCTGATCGTCTTCATGAGCATCGAGATGATGCTCAACTCGGCGAACCTCGCCTTCGTGGCGTTCGCCCGCCACCACGGCAACCTGCACGGCCAGGTCGCGGCCTTCTTCGTGATGGTCGCCGCCGCCGCCGAAGTCGTGGTGGGCCTCGCGATCATCGTGGCCGTCTATCGAGCGCGTCGGACGGCCTCGGTCGACGACGTCAACCTGATGAAGTACTAAGGGGAAGACTCCCGTGCATCTCCTCGAAACCATCACCACCGCGGTCCCCGCCACCGGGCTGTTCAGCCTGGCCTGGCTCATGATCGCCATCCCCCTCGCCTCGGCGGGCTTCCTGCTGCTGCTCGGGAAGGCGACCGACGCCTGGGGCCACCTGCTGGCCACGCTGGCGCCCATCGCCTCGTTCCTGATCGGCGCGCTGCTGTTCCTCCAGATGCTCGGCGCCCCCGAGGACGCGCGCGCGGTCTCCGTGCCCGTCTACGAGTGGATCGCCACCGGAAGCTGGACCTTCGACATCTCGCTGCTGGTCGATCAGCTGTCGATCCTGTTCGTGCTGCTGATCACCGGGGTCGGGTCGCTGATCCACATCTACTCGATCGGCTACATGGCCCACGACGAGCGTCGCCGCCGCTTCTTCGCCTACCTGAACCTGTTCATCGCCGCCATGCTGCTGCTGGTGCTGGCCGACAACTACCTGGTGCTGTTCGTCGGCTGGGAGGGCGTGGGCCTGGCGTCCTACCTGCTGATCAGCTTCTGGGCGCACAAGCACTCGGCGGCCGCCGCCGGCAACAAGGCGTTCATCGTCAACCGCGTGGGCGACCTGGGCATGGCCATGGCGATCTTCACCATGCTCGCCATGTTCGGCTCCTCGGCCTTCGCCGACGTCAACGCCGGCGCCGCGTCGCTGAGCCCGGTCTGGGCCACGCTGCTCGGCCTGATGCTCCTGCTCGGCGCGTGCGGCAAGTCCGCCCAGGTGCCGCTGCAGTCCTGGCTGCTCGACGCCATGGAGGGCCCCACCCCGGTCTCCGCGCTGATCCACGCCGCGACGATGGTCACCGCGGGCGTCTACCTGGTGGTGCGATCGCATGCCGTCTACGCTCAGACCGAGATCGCCACCACCGCCGTGGCCGTCATCGGCACGGTGACGCTGCTGGCCGGCGCCTGGATCGGCACCTCGAAGGACGACATCAAGAAGGTCCTGGCGGGCTCCACCATGTCGCAGATCGGCTACATGATGCTGGCGGCGGGCCTCGGCCCGGCCGGCGCCGCGTTCGCGATCTTCCACCTGATCACCCACGGCTTCTTCAAGGCCAACATGTTCCTCGGCGCCGGATCCGTCATGCACGGCATGAACGACGACGTGAACATGCGCCACTACGGCGGGCTGACCAAGGCGATGCGGATCACCTTCCTCACCTTCGCCGCGGGCTACCTGGCGATCATCGGATTCCCCTTCACCGCGGGCTTCTACTCGAAGGACCACATCATCGAGACGGCCTTCCACGAGAGCACCACCCTGGGCGTCCTGGCGCTGATCGGCGCGGGCATCACGGCGTTCTACATGACCCGGTTGATGATGATGACCTTCTTCGGCGCCAAGCGCTGGGAGGAGGGCGTCCATCCGCACGAGTCGCCGCTGACGATGACCATCCCGCTGATCGTCCTCGCCGTGCTGTCGCTGGTTGCAGGCCTGTTCATGAACAACTGGATCCAGGGCTGGCTGGCGCCGCCCACCGGTTCGCATCCGCACGAGACCAGCCTGCTGACCTTCACCCCGGTGGGGCTGGCGGCCCTGGCCATCGTCGCGGTCGGCGTCGCGGTCGGCTGGTACACCCACAAGGGCACCATCCCGCGCGACGTTCCCCGGGCGCGCAGCGTCCTGGTGCTCGCCGGGCGCAACGACCTCTACGGCGACGCCTTCAACGAGCACGCCGTGATCCGCCCCTACAAGGGCCTGGCGGAGGGGCTCGCCTGGGCCGACCGGAACGGCGTCGACGGGATTCCGATGGGCGGCGCCCGGTTCGCCCAGGGCCTCGGCTCGTTCCTGCGCACCACCG
This sequence comes from Arachnia sp., assembly GCA_035326505.1. Classification (GTDB taxonomy): domain Bacteria; phylum Actinomycetota; class Actinomycetes; order Propionibacteriales; family Propionibacteriaceae; genus Arachnia. The sequence goes on along the minus strand of DAOLFC010000103.1, from coordinate 4,374 downwards.
AGAACGGCTACGTGCGCAGCTACGGCCTGATCCTGGTGCTCGGTTCGCTGGTGCTCGCGGCCGTGGTCGTGCTCGGACAGCTGGTCTAAGGAGAGATTGACGCTATGCCTCTACTGACTATCCTCGGCCTGCTCCCGATCGCGGGCGCCGTGCTGCTGATGTTCCTGCGCGGCAACACCGCCAAGCTGATCGGCTTCGGCGTGGCCCTGACCACCCTGATCCTGGGCGTGCTGGCCTTCGTGATGCACATCACCGGCGCCAACCTCACCGAGGCCGTGCCGTGGGTCGACGCGATCGGCGCGCAGTACGCCCTGGAACTCGACGGCATGAGCGCCATCCTGGTGCTGCTCACCGTCATCCTGGTGCCCATCGTGCTGCTCGCCGAGTGGAACGTGGGCGACAACGAGACGGCCCGCTGGGGCACCCCCGCCTTCTTCGGGCTGGCGCTGCTGCTGCAGGGCTTCGCGCTCTACGTCTTCATGGCCGCCGACGTGCTGCTGTTCTACGTCGCCTTCGAGGCCACCCTGATCCCGATGTACTTCCTGATCGCCGGCTACGGCGGCGCCCAGCGCAACGTCGCGGCCATCAAGTTCCTGATCTACTCGCTCGCGGGCGGCCTGGTGATGCTGGTGGCGGTGGCCGGGTTGTACGCGGTCGGCTACCAGCAGGGCAAGGTCAGTTTCCTGATCAACGACCTGGCGCAGCTCGACCTCGACTCCTCGGTCGGCCGGTGGCTGTTCGTCGGCTTCTTCTTCGCCTTCGCGGTGAAGGCGCCGATGGCGGGCCTGCACACGTGGCTGCCCGACACCGCGGAGCAGGCCACCGGAGGCTCCTCCACCCTGCTCGTCGGCATCCTCGACAAGATCGGCACCTTCGGGATGATCAAGATCGGCCTCATGATCTTCCCCGAGGCCAGCCAGTGGGCGGCCCCGGTGATCATGGTCTGGGCCGTCGTCTCGGTGCTCTACGGCGCGATCATGGCCTTCGCGTCCACCGACATCATGCGGCTCATCTCCTACACCTCGGTCAGTCACTTCGGCTTCATGGTCTTCGGCATCTACGCCTTCACCCAGGCTTCGATGAGCGGCTCGATCTTCTACATGATCAACCACGGCTTCTCGACGGCCGCGCTGTTCCTGCTCGCCGGCTTCCTGATCAGGCGCCGGGGCAGCCAGGACATCCACGCCTTCGGCGGGGTGCAGAAGGTCGCCCCCGTGCTGGCCGGCACGTTCCTCGTCGCGGGGCTGTCCGCGCTGTCGCTGCCGGGCCTGTCCACCTTCGTCAGCGAGATCATGGTCATGGCCGGTGCCTGGCAGCGCCATCCCGTGCTCACCGCCGTCTCGACGCTGGGCATGGTCCTGGCCGCCGTCTACGTGCTGCGGCTGTACAAGACGACCATGACCGGCCCCGTGACGGAGCAGACCGCGACGCACATCACCACCGACCTCGGCCTGCGCGAGCGCGCGGTCGTGGCGCCGCTGATCATCCTGCTCCTGGTGTTCGGCTTCTTCCCGAAGCCGCTCCTGGAGCCGGCCAACGACACGGCCAACGCGGTGCTCGCCGTCGCCGGCATCGAGGATCCCACCCCGCAGGTTAAGGAAGGCGGACGATGATCAACCTCCTGGAGATCGCAGCTCCCACTTTCGAGTGGTTCCAGCTTGCTCCGCTGCTGATCGTGTTCTTCGGCGCGGCCGCGGGCATCGTGCTCGAGGCCGTCACGCCGCGGAGCCTGCGCTACCCCGTGCAGTGCTTCGTGGCCGTGCTCGCGGTGGTCGTCGCGCTCGCCGTGACGATCCTGAACGCCATCGAGTTCGAGGGCGGCCGCCTCGTCGCCATGGGCGTGATCGCCTTCGACGGACCCACGCTGCTGTTCTGGTCGCTGTTGCTGCTGCTCAGCGTCGGGGGCATCGCGTTGTTCGCCGAGCGCGGCGTCGGCGACGGGATGTCAGCCTTCGCGGCCTCCGCCGCCACCGTCCCGGGGTCCCCGCTGGAGCGGGAGGCCGTCACCCTGAAACGCGAGCACACCGAGGTCTTCCCGCTGCTGCTGTTCTCGCTGTTCGGCATGATGGTCTTCGCGTCCTCCAACGACCTGATCACGATGTTCGTGTCGCTGGAGATCTTCTCGCTGCCGCTGTACCTGCTCTCGGCCATGGGGCGCCGCCGTCGCCTGCTGAGCCAGGAGGCCGCGCTGAAGTACTTCCTGCTGGGTTCGCTCGCCTCCGCGTTCTTCGTCTACGGCGTCGCCTTGCTGTACGGCTTCTCCGGCGGCTTCAAGCTGGTCGACATCCTCACCACCATCGACGCCGGAACCGGCAGCAACGTGCTGCTGCTCACCGGTCTGGTGATGCTGGCGGTCGGCCTGCTGTTCAAGATCGGCGCGGTGCCGTTCCACACCTGGGTTCCCGACGTCTACACCGGCGCCCCCACCCCGGTCACCGGCTACATGGCGGTCGCCACCAAGACCGCCGCCATGGCGGCGCTGCTACGCGTGTTCTTCGTCGCCCTGGGCGGCGCACGCTGGGATTGGCAGCCGCTGCTCGCCACGGCCGCCGTGCTCACCATGCTGGTGGGCGCCACCATCGGCCTGCTGCAGACCGACATCAAGCGCCTGCTGGCCTACTCGTCGATCGTGCATGCCGGCTTCCTGCTGGTCGCCGTCACCGGCGCCGTCGCGGGCGAGGACAGGGGCATCACCTCGGTGAGCGCCATCGTCTTCTATCTGCTCACCTACGGGTTGTCCACCCTCGGCGCCTTCGGGGTCGTCACCATGGTGCGGCGCGCCGGCGGCGAAGCCAACAACATCGACGCGTGGCGCGGCCTGGGCAAGAGCAACCCGTTCATCGCGGGCATCGTGACCCTGTTCTTCCTGAGCCTCGCCGGCATCCCGCCGACGGCCGGATTCATCGCGAAGCTGGGCGTCTTCGAGGCCGCCTCCGTCGGCGGCTACGGCTGGCTGGTGCTCGTGGCCGTGGTGTGCAGCATCGTGGCGGCCTTCTTCTACCTGAAGGTCGTCGTCGCGATGTGGTTCGGGGACCCCGATCCGGAGACCGCCGCCACCATCGCCGTGCCCTCGCTGTGGACGTGGATCCTCGTGATCGTGACGGCTGCGGCTACGCTGGTGCTCGGCATCCTGCCTGGTGGGGTGCTCGATCTGCTGGCCGGCATGTCGCAGTTCGTCCACTGAGCCAATGAGGAGTGTCCGTGGGTAACGCCCACCTGACCGATCGCATGAATTCCCTGCTGGAGGCCTTCGAGGAGCAGCTCCTCAAGGCCTCCCAGGCTGATTCGGAGTTCGTGAGCGAGGCGGCCACCCACATCATCTCGGCGGGCGGCAAGCGCTTCCGGCCCATGCTCGTCTTCCTCGCCGCGGAGATGGGGGAGCGTCCGTATCAGACGCACGACCTGATGAGGGCGGCGATGGTGATGGAGCTCACCCACGTCGCCAGCCTGTATCACGACGATGTCATGGACGAGGCCGACGTGCGCCGCGGCACCCCGTCGGCCAACCGGTACTTCGGCAACTCGGTGGCGATCCTCGTCGGCGACTTCCTGTTCGCCCAGGCGTCGAAGATCGTCGCCCTGCTGGGCGTGCCCTACATCGTGCTCCAGGCCGAGACCTTCGCCCGCCTCGTGCAGGGCCAGATCGCCGAGACCCGCGGTCCGGGACCGGACGACGATCCGCTCGACCACTACCTCCAGGTGATCGCCGACAAGACGGGGTCGCTGATCGCCGCCTCGGCGCAGTTCGGCGGCATGGTGGCGGGGGCCTCCGACGAGGTGCGCGCCGCCCTTGCCGCCTACGGCGAGGAGGTCGGCCTGGTCTTCCAGCTGAGCGACGACCTGCTCGACATCCTCTCCGACGACAGCGGGAAGACCCCGGGCACGGACCTCCGCGAGGGGGTGCCGACGCTGCCCGTCCTGATGCTGCGCGACTCCGACGATCCGGCCGACCGCGAGTTGCTGACGCGCGTCGAGGGCGACCTGAGCGACGATGCGGTGCTGGCGGAGGTGCTGCGCGACCTCCGGGCGCACTCCGTCATCGAGCGAGCCCGGGCGGAAGTGCGCCGTCGCGCGGACATCGCCAAGGCCCACCTGGAGCCGCTCGCCGACGGCGAAGCCAAGGAAGCCCTGCTGAGCGTCCCCGACATGCTCGTCGACCGGATGAGCTAGGTTCCGCTCGGCTCCGCGCGGCTCGGCTCCGTTGGTCTCTGAGGAGGGCGCCCCGTGCCCGTCTCGAAGGGCTGCTCAAAGAGCGCAGTGCGCAACGTGCGCCGGTACGGCTAGTGGTGTGGAGGGTGGGGTCCGCGAGTGGGTGTGGTGGGCGTCAGGACGCGTAACACGCGCGAAGCGCCGTGAACGCGTCGGGCGGGAGCG
>DAOLFC010000102.1:0-13342 GCA_035326505.1 Arachnia sp. | reverse complement strand
ATGACTCTCATCCTTCCCAGGTTTGAGAGCCTCCATCAAAGTCGGGGCGATTCAGCCGATCCCCGACGGCGCAGATGTCCGGTTCGTGCAAGGCGCTCCCGCGGATCTCTTCGATGACATCGCCGCGTCGGCCGCGGGCAAGGACATCTGGGTGATGGGCGGTGGCGGCCTCGCCGGGCAGTTCGCCGATGCTGGACTCCTCGACGAGGTGTGGGTGCATTTCGCACCGGTGATGCTGGGCTCGGGCCAGCCGCTGTTTACCCGCACCGTGCAGCTCGACCTGATCGACGTTGTCCGCAACCGCGACTTCGCATGTACCCGCTATCGGGTCCGCAACGCTCCGGCCCAGTAGCGGCACAGCACCGTATCTCGGCGTGCAGAAGATGCGGTCTCGGTGCTCATCTCGGGTGGCGAGCCGCTGACCACCCACGCGGAGTTCAGCGAGTTCGTCCGGAGCACCCGGCCCGCTGTTGACCGGGCTCGTCACCAACCCGTTCCAGCTGGAGGACGGCGCCATCCGCGTACCCGACCTCCCTGGCCTGGGCGTCCAGCTGGACGAGGAGATGATCGAGCGGTACCGCGTCGAGGTCGGATACCGGCGATGAACTGACACAGGTGGCGGTTGGGGATCACCGAATCCCCAACCGCCTCGTGAGTACGGCCTCTCAGACGAGCGCTATGCCGCGCCGCGCCGCTGCGGCCCTTAGTCGCTCGTCGAAGGATGCCACCTGGGACCCCGTCTGTTCTGCCGTGAGCAGGACGCAGCAGTCCGGCATCTTGACACCCGACGAAGCCCTCAGCCGCGCGAGACGCAGGGCCGCGTCGTCCGGCAGCGGCACGGCGCTGACCCCCAGCGCCTCGATATCTGCCAACAACTCCGCCTCGCTGCCATGCTGCGCCGCCGGGACCAGAATCTCGGCGAGGTTGATCGGTCCGATGACCAGTTCCTCATCGGCGTGTTCGGTGAGCAGGGCGACGGCCGCGTCGTGATGGATGTCGGAAGCGTCGAGGACCGCGATGAGGACTCCCGCGTCCAGGGCGATCACTCGGGCCACTCCTCGCGGAGGTCTTCCAGATAGCCGGGTTCGTACATCCCTGTATAGGCACCGCACACCCGCTCCAGCGCAGCAAGTCGAGCCGCGCGAGCATCGGCGGCGTCCGCCTCGATGCTGCGACGCCCTTCGGCGATAAGCCGTTTGAGGAGATGATTAGGATTCCCACGGTCTGCCGGCCAGCGCTTTGCGGCGACACTGAGCGCCTCGCGGATGTCCGCGGTCTCCGTGAGCGCGTGGCGAGGCTTCGTCGTAGGCATATATCAAGTGTAACACCTGTTAGTCAAGTGTAGCACCTGCCTGCCAGAATCTATCCTGAGGATGCCTCTTGGGACGTGCGGCTTTACCACCGCCACCTGCGGCGACCGCAAACTCGTGCTCTCATCCCGCGCATGAAAGGCTCAGCGACGTTCAGAGAGTAAGGGTTTGCACCGTCCATGGTGCAAACCCTTACTCTCTGAGGACCTTGATGTGAAAGTCAGGTGACCACCGACAGCGACCACCAAAACGAAGTGGCCCCGGCGACGATGTCGGCGGAGCCACTTGATCAGGAGTGGAGGTGGCGGGAATTGAACCCGCGTCCTTGAGAGGCGAACCAGGTCTTCTCCGGGCGCAGCCGTCTTGTCGTCTTACTCGATCCCTGCGCTCTAGACGGCGTGTCGCAGACAGACCCAGTATCAGTAAAGTCCCCGTTCAGCCCTGACACACAGCTGAATGGGCAAGCCTCCTAAATGAGGCCAGCATCCGGAACGAAGGCTAATTCCGGGCTGACCCTTCGATCACTGATCAGGCAGCGAGAGCGAAGTCAGTGCTCTTGTTTTCGGCACTTATTGGTTTCCATACGTCGTTAACGAGATAAGCATGGATCCTCGGCCCGCTTCTCCTGGGACTACCGTCCCTAGTCGAAACCAGTCACCCCCTGTTGAGTTGTACCGCTCCACTATACCGCAAGCCGCTGGAAACCCCTACTGCCGGGGAAGCTTCGGCTTCACCACCATGTAGCGCTCCAGCTGAGGGAAGGACTGCTGCCCGCTGAACGCCCGGGCACTGCCGACGAGGGTGAGGACGAACCACGCGACCCAACCCAACCCGAAGATCGTCCACCAGAAGCCTCCGCCGGGAAGGATCATGGCGGCGGCCATGGTCGCGGCGCCGTAGACGAGCGTCGAGATCTGGAAGCCCAACGCCCTCGACGCCTCCCACCAGACTCTGCTGCCCGGCTGGCTGACCGCCTTGACGATGGCCGGGGCCAGGAAGAACCCCGCCAGTCCGCTGAGATGCACGAGGCCGGCGCCGAGGTTCTCGTTCTGGGTGCCCGCCGGCTCCCGCGAGCCCGTGTAGATCCGGGGCTGCAGGTCGGTCGTCGTCGGCCGGATGCGCACCAGACCCGCGAGGGATTGGTTGAGTTCGGCCCGGGTACGTGCGCCGAGCGCCAACTCAAGGCGGCGATCCAACTCGGCCTCGTCGATCGCGCCCTCACCATAACTTCGGCTGAGTTGTTTCACTGCCATATCCCGTTGGGCATCGGTGACGAGGGACTGGGTGGCGGAGTCGTGCGGCATCATGGCTACCATGATCCCGCCCAGCCGGGCACCTCGCCATCCGGCCTGACCCTGAATGTCCCCCGGAACCGACCCTCAGAGCCCTCCGTCCGGAGTCGGCTCCGAGGTCTACCGGCGGTAGCGATTGCGCGCGGCCAGCGCGCGCTGCGCCTCGCGATTCGCGTCCCGCTCAGCGATCGTGCGCCGCTTGTCCCAGTCCTTCTTGCCCGTGGCGATGGCCACCTCTACCTTGGCGTAGCCGTCCTTGAAGTAGATCGACAACGGCACCAACGTGCGGCCGGAACCCTCAAGCGCCCGCTCGATCTTGCCGATCTCCCTGCGATTCAGCAACAGTTTGCGCGACCGCCGCGCCGAGTGGTTCCGCCAGGTGCCGAACTCGTACTCCGGGATATTGGCATTGCGCAGCCACACCTCACCGTCGTCGACGCTGGCATACGCGTCCTGCAAGGTCGCGCGGCCGTTGCGCAGAGACTTGACCTCCGTGCCGGTCAGCACCATGCCGGCCTCGTACGTGTCGCCGATGGCGTAGTCGTGCCGGGCCTTCTTGTTCTGCGCGACGAGCTTTCGTCCGGTCTCTCTGGGCATTGGGCCATTATCTCACGACCGGAAATGCCCTTCAAAGATCAGCTGAACCAGTTGGACATCGGATTGACGACGGACCCGTCCTCCCACACCATCAGGTGCAGATGGCATCCCGTCGAATAGCCGGTGGACCCGACGTACCCGATGGTCTGTCCTTGGGAGACATGCTCGCCGACGCTGACGACGTACTTGGTCGCATGGTTGTAGCCGGTGGTCACGTACGCGCCGTCGATGCGCCCGTGATCGATCATCAAGCGGTTGCCGTAGCCCGCGTTGTAGTACCTCTCCGAGACCGTTCCGCTGGCCGCCGCCTTGATCTCGGTGCCACAGGCAGCGCCGAAATCCGTGCCGTCGTGCAGCTTCCATCGCTTGAGGACAGGGTGGAAGCGCTGCCCGTAGCTGGAGGTGAGCCGGCCCGAAACGGGACGAATGAAAGTGGAGGACCCCGAGGATCCGGAGGACGAGGTGGAGGTCTTGGAGGACTTGGAGGTCTTGGATGTGCTGGTGCCGCTCGACGACCCGCGGGATCCGCTCGCCTGCGCGGCGCGCGCTTCGTCGGCCTTGCGCCGCTCCTCGATCCGCGCCTGAATCCGGCGCTCCACCTCCGAACGCTCGCCTTCGAGTTCGGCCTGCCGCTTCTCCTCCAGTTCAAGCTGAGCAGCCGCGTCGGCCTCGGCGGCCTGCCGCTTCTTGAGCAGCGCCGCAACCTGGTCGCGCAGGCCCGCGGCCTCATCGCGAGCGGCGTCCGCCTTGGCCACCTGTTCTTCCGCGGCGACCTTTGCCGCCGCCGCGGCCTCCTCCGCCACCTGCGCGCGCCGCTCGGCTTCCTGAAGTTCCGCGCGAAGACGTTCCAACTCGTCCAGCTCCAGCGCTGACGAGTCGAAGATGGTCTGGCCCAGCTGGGCTCGCTGGTTCAGTTGTGCGGCCGAAACATCGGTCAGGAGCAGCGCCAGGTTGAGCAGAGGCGCGTTCTGCTGGGTGATCACCATGATCTCCCCGTCGATGCGCGCATTCAGCTCCTGCAGGGCCTTCTCCGCCGCGGCGACCTCCGCCTTCGCCTTGACCAACGCTCTTTCCGCGGCAGCCAGCTCCTCGACGCGCTGGCGATGGAGCCTCTCCGCTTCGGCCAGCTTGTCCTCCGCCCGACGCAGCTCGGACTGCGCGTCCTTCAGCTCCCGCTCGGCGTTGTCGCGTGCCGCCACGGCCGCGTCGAACTCGGCACTGGCCTCGTCCACGACCGCAGCCTGCTCCGCAATCTCGCCCTTGAGCTGATCGCGCCGGACATCCAGATCGTCGGCGAGGGCCGCCGGGCTGGAGACGCCGAACAACACGAGCGCGAGCCCGGCCGCCGCAAGCGACGTGCGCAGCCTGTCGAGGCGTCCGACACGGGTCTCGGTTGCCTTTTTCACACTGATGCTCCTTTGCGGGTGTGGCTAGATGCGGAGGTACTTGCGGGTGGCCAGCAGGGTGGGAACGATCGAGAGCACGACCCCGACGACGGTCATGAACAAGACGGCACCGAAGACGTCGGACCACCCGATCCACGGCAGCGACTGGATCAGGCTCCTCGCGTTCTGCTCGATGATGATCCAGTACCCCAGAGCAAGCACCCCCGAGGCGATCAGAACGCCGATCAGGCCGGCGATGAGGCTCTCCAGAAGGAACGGGAGCAGGATGTAGAGGTTCGACGCACCGACGAGCCGCATGATTCCGATCTCGCGCCTCCTGGTGAACGCCGCGATCCGGATCGTGTTGGCGATCTGCAGCGACGCAGCGAGCAGCAGCAGCACGCTCATCGCGATGGTGGCCCATTGGATGGCGCTCAGTGCCGTGAACATCGGATCCAGCACCGTGTGCAGATCCTGCACGTTCTGAACTCCGGGCAGAGTCTTCGCCTCGCTGACGACTCCCTCGTAGTTCTCCGGGTTGACGAGCTTGATCCGGAACGAGTCCTGCATCTGCTCGGCGGTACGGGAGGCGATGATCGGTGAGTCCTTGAAGACGCGCTGAAACTCCTCGAACGCTTCCTGCTTGGACTCGTAGAAGACCTCCGACACCTCGGGGTTCGCCTCCAGGGTGTCGCGGATGTGATCGCGCTGGGCGTCGGTGACGGCCTTGCCCTCCTCGCACATGCCCCCCTGGGAGGTCTCGGTGCAGAGGAAGACGGAAATCTCGATCCGGTCGTACCAGCGTCCCTTCACCAGCCCGACCTCCGCGGAGGTGAGCAGGCCGAATCCGAAGAGCGACAACGACACGCCCATGGTGACGATGACCGCGATGGTCATCGCCAGGTTGCGACGCAGCCCGGACCAGGTCTCTCGAAGCGTATGCCTCATCTCAGTGTGCTCCTGCCCTACGCCGTACCGTAAACGCCCATGGCCTGATCGCGAACCAGCTCGCCGGAACGCAGTTCCAACACCCGCCGGCGCATCTGGTCGACGATGGTGGCGTCGTGGGTGGCCATGACCACCGTGGTATCCGTGCGATTGATGCGGTCGAGCAGTTTCATGATGCCCACCGAGGTCTCCGGGTCGAGGTTGCCGGTGGGTTCGTCGGCGATCAGGATCTTCGGCCGGTTCACGAACGCCCGGGCGATGGCGACGCGCTGCTGCTCGCCGCCGGACAGATCCTCACACGGCCGCTCCGCCTTGCCCTCGAGCCCGACGAGCTCCAGCGTGTCGGGGACGATTCTTTTGATCTCCTTGCTCGGCCGGCCGATGACCTGCAGCGCAAAGGCCACGTTCTCGTAGACCGACTTGCCCGGCAGCAGGCGGAAGTCCTGGAACACCGTGCCGATCTGGCGACGCAGCGCCGGCACCTTCCACTGGTTCATCGTCGACAGGTTCTTTCCCGCGACGTACAGCGTGCCCTTGGTGGGCCGGTACTCGCGCAGGATCAAACGCAAGAAGGTCGACTTACCGGAGCCCGACTGGCCTACGAGAAACACGAACTCGCCCTTGTCGATCTCCAAGCTCACGTTACGCAGGGCAGGGCGTTCCTGACCCGAATAGAACTTGGTGACGTTCTCGAATGTGATCACGTGGGGCAGCTCCGAGCATGTTGATGGATTTCCTGAGATTTCTCAGACTGAGTCTAGTTGACCAGCGCCGCAACGCAACCGTGACGCTCCGGCGAGAATCCACCGGAGCGACCAGCACCTCAGTCTTGCGGGGTCTGCTTGCGCCACCGGATGCCGGCGTCGATGAAGCCGTCGATGTCGCCGTCGAAGACCGCCTCGGGATTGCCCACTTCGTGTTCGGTGCGCAGGTCCTTGACCATCTGGTACGGGTTCATCACGTAGGAGCGCATCTGGGCCCCCCAGGAGTTTCCGCCGTCGCCCTTCAGCGCGTTCATCTCCTTCTCGCGCTCCTGGCGGGCGCGCTCCAGGAGGCGCGCCTGCAGCACCCGCAGCGCCGCGGCCTTGTTCTGAAGCTGAGACTTCTCGTTCTGGCAGCTCACGACGATGCCCGTCGGAAGATGCGTGATGCGCACCGCCGAGTCGGTGGTGTTCACCGACTGGCCGCCCGGACCGGACGAGCGGAAGACGTCGACGCGGATCTCGCCCTCGGGGATGTCGATGTGATCGGTCTCCTCCGTGACGGGGAGCACCTCCACGCCGGCGAAAGAGGTCTGGCGACGGCCCTGGTTGTCGAACGGGGAGATCCGCACCAGCCGGTGCGTGCCCTGCTCCACCGAGAGGGTGCCGTAGGCGAACGGCGCCCTGACCGCGAAGGTGGCCGACTTCAGCCCCGCCTCCTCGGCGTAAGAGGTGTCGTAGATCTCGACGGTGTAGCCGTGCCGGTCCGCCCAGCGCAGGTACATCCGCATCAGCATCTCCGCGAAGTCCGCCGCATCGACCCCTCCCGCCTCGGCACGGATCGTCATCAGCGCGTCTCGGGGGTCGTACTCGCCGGACAGCAGCGTCCGCACCTCCAGCGCCGCGACGTCCTTGGCGACGCCGCCGAGTTCCTTGGCGACCTCCGCCAACGCCTCTGCGTCGCCCTCCTCCGTCGCCAACTCGACCATGACCGAGGCGTCCTCCAGTCGGCTTCGCAGGGATGAGATACGATCGACCTCGGCTTGTTTGGCCGACAACTGCGAGGTGACGCGCTGGGCGTTGTCCTGATCGTCCCAGAGGTCGGGCGCCGCGACCTGCTGCTCCAGTTGCGCGATCTCGGCACGCAGCTTGTCGAGGTCGGCCACCGCCTCAATGGACGCGAGGGAGCGGTCGATGTCAGAGATTCGCTGCGTAAGATCTTCTTGAGCCACGAAGGACAATGCTATCAAGAGGCCGGCTGAACGACCTCATGGAAGGAGCCCACGAATGGGTAGTCACAAGGCCCGGTTGAAGGCAGACCTCGCGACGGCACTGCGCGCCAAGGACGAAGCCGCCAAGGGCAACATCCGGATGCTGCTCGCGGCGTTGACGAACGCCGAGGTCGCCGGCGCCACCGCCAAGCAGCTCACCGACGACGAGGAGCTGGCCGTGCTCACCAAGGAACACCGCCAGCGCAAAGACTCCGCTCAGACCTATGCAGAGGCGGGCCGGCAGGACCTGGCGGACAAGGAGACCTCGGAGGCCGAGTTCATCGCCACCTATCTCCCCACTCCCCTGACCGAGGCCGAATTGAAGGAGATCGTCGCCGAGGAGGTCGCCGCCTTCGACGCGCCGACGATGAAGCAGATGGGGCAAATCGTCAAGGCCGTCAACGCGCGCGTGGCGGGCCGCGCGGACGGCAAGACCGTCGCAACCCTCGTCCGCGCAGCCCTGGGCTGACCCGTGCTGTCGCACGACTTGGCCCGACGGCTCCGCGACCTCGTCGTCTGGCAGCCCGCCCCCGGAGACCGCTTCATCATCCCGAACAAGGAAATGGACGACGAACTCTTCCACATCGCCGACATGACGATCGAAGTGCATACCCATGGCAGCGCCCGCGTCGTGAAGTTCAACGGCACGACGGAGTGGGCGCTGGACTCCATCCCTGCGGACGCCGTGCTGTGGCTGCCCCGCGAGGACCAACTGCGAGACCTCCTCGCGGACCGCTTCGTCGCGCTGGAACGGCAGGACGAGGAGTGGGTGGTCACCTACCGGAAGACCGGCGGAAACCGTCGCGCCAGGTCTGCTGACGCCGAGGACGCCTACGCTCTTGCCGTGCTCGGCGAGGAACGGCTTCGATAGCCGTCTCCATCCGGTTGGCCCGCGGCGTCGATCGCGATTATCCTGTGAAGCTGCGGGCGCATAGCTCAGTTGGTTAGAGCACCTCCCTTACAAGGAGGGAGTCGGGGGTTCGAGTCCCTCTGCGCCCACCACCTCGGTCTTAGTCGAACAAGCGGCCGAAGCAACACCCCCGGAGGGAGCCTGCCCGGCCGCCGGGGTGCTGCTTTCGGCCTCCCCGCTAGGCAGGATGGCGCTGGGGGCGTGGTTGCTGGTCTGCCGGGCTATCGCCCGGATCTCGACTACGACCTCGCGCGGCTCCGCGACCACGCTCGTCGCGTGACCGTCATCATCGACCCAGATCCGGGCATAGAACGCCGTGAGGATCCTGCGTCTGACCTCGTCGGTTGCCGAGGCGTAGAACTCCCCGGGATGCTCCAGCAAGGTGATGTATAGCTGCATCGTCTCGGTCTGCTTGCTGACGTGTTCTTCGGTGTGCTGAAGCCGGGACTGGACGGTTGCGCGCTTGACTCGAAGATCATTGAGACGCTGAGTGAGCTTGCCCCGAGAGATCGACGCATCGGCAGCTAGGTCGAGGAGCCGCTCTCTTTCACATCCAGCGATGCCAGTTCCTTCTTCAACCGCGCGCGGCTGTCCTTCTCCACCGCCAGCCGCTTCTCCAGATGCCGCGTGGTCTCCGCCCGCACGGCAGCAGCCTCATCCGGGGCGAGTTTCAGCCGGGACACCTCGCGCTGGATCGCGTCCTCCACGTCCGCGATCCGCAGGTTCGGCAGCCCGCACTTGTGCCCCTCCGCGCCGCGGCAGAAATAGTACTGATAGGCCTGCCCAGCCCGGTTCACCGGCTGGGAGAAGATCAGCTGCCGGATACGTCCCTGTTGCCCGCAGCGGTCGCAGTGCAGCATGGCGCGCAGGAAGTGGTTGTGGACAATGTCGCGCTGGTTGCGTTGTACCCGCACATCCATCACGCGGCGTACCCGCTCGAACAGCTCGGGTGTCACCAGTGCCTCATGCCGACCGGGGAACACCTCGCCTTTGTAGGTGACCATGCCGAGGTAGTAGGGATCACGCAGCTTGTACCCGTCGCGCCACCAATAGCGCACCGGAGCGCCCCGCCGCTTCGACGATCGTCGTCAAACCCGAAACCGCTGCAGCCAGGCATGCCCGCGCGATGAACCTTCCGCGCGTCGGGACCGCACCTGGCGGCTGCTCACTAAGGTGCGCGACCACCGCTCGTCCTGGCGCGCCTGCACCTCCGGCGCGCTTGTAGAGCCACACCAAGGACAATGGCGACGCCCACTGTTCCTGCAGCCCTGATCGTGTCGCCGCTCGACGCGGCCATTCAGGAGCGTTATGACTCCATTCGTCCGTCCCATCTACCAGGAAGCTCTAGTTCCTCCTAGCGTTGGGGGGCACACGAAACGTGCAGCTCGAACTGAAGGAGACCCTATGAACACAACGACGCAAGCACTCGACTTCGCAGGCAAGAAACTTGTCGTCATCGGTGGCAGCAGCGGCATGGGCTTCGCAGTTGCCGCGCGGGTTGCTGCTGCCGGTGGAGAAGTTATCCTTGTCGCGCGCAACGAGTCCAAGTTGGCACAGGCTAAGAACGCGCTGGTGCCGACCGGCGCGAACGTCCATCTGATCACTGCTGACCTCAATGACTTCGCCGCCGTAGAGGATGTCCGGGAGCAGCTGACGCGTGAGCACGCTGACGCGGCGCTGCTGGTCAATGCGGCAGGGGTGTTCTCTCCCAAGCCCTTCCTTGATCACACGCCGAATGACTACGACGCCTACCTTGACCTCAATCGTGCGACGTTTTTCCTGACGCAGACGGTGGCCCGAAACATGGTGGCGTCCAAAACGGCGGGTGCAATCGTGAACCTAGGATCGATGTGGGCGCACCAGGCAATCGCAGCGACGCCCTCTTCCGCGTACTCGATGGCGAAAGCCGGGTTGCACTCGTTCACGCAGCATCTGGCAATCGAGCTCGCTCCGCATGGGATTCGCGCCAACACGATCGCCCCGGCGGTGGTGCGAACCCCCATCTACGAGGCATTCATCCCCAAGGAAGAGGTTGATGACGCCATCAGTGGCTTTGACTCCTTCCACCCGATTGGGCGAGTCGGCACCGCAGAAGAAATCGCGGAGATCGCTGCATTCCTGCTCTCTGACCAGACTGGGTGGGTAACCGGCGCGATCTGGGACGCCGATGGCGGAGTCATGGCAGGTCGTCACTAGTAGCCCGTCGCGCCTAAGTGCATGGGTATGGGACGCCACGCGGGAGTTCTCGCCATAGACGGGGGCTGTGCGTTTGACGTCGGCCAGAAGTAGGAGTTTCTACCAGATGAGATCAAGCATTGTCATGCGAGTCGACCCCGACGGCGACGGTCTGTCGCCGCACGTTGTGGAGTTGGATGGTCCTCCAGTAGGGTGGGTCACGGTGCGGGTGGCAGCCTCCGGTGTGTGTTTCGCCGACGTTGCAACGAGCCGGACGCTGCCTTCGGAGTCACCCATTACACCGGGCCACGAGATTGCGGGCGAGGTTGTGGCAGTCGGTGCCGGAGTCGAGACCGGATGGATCGGCGAGCGCGTGGCCGTTGGGTGGTTCGGCGGGAGCTGCACACAATGCTCTTACTGCCGCGCAGGTGACCCCGTGCATTGCCACGACCGCAAAATCCCAGGCTTGTCATACCCAGGCGGTTGGGCCGAATTCGTCACTGTTCCAGAAGACGCGCTTGCCCGGGTGCCCGACGAGTTGAGCTTGTTCGACGCTGCACCACTTGGATGTGCCGGGGTCACCACCTTCAACGCAATCCGTCGCGCCAACGTTGCCGCCGGAGGACGTGTCGCAGTGTTCGGGATCGGAGGTCTTGGGCATCTCGCGGTGCAGTTCGCTGCGCGGATGGGTTACGAAGTCGTAGTGATTGCTCGCGGCATGGCCCGCGAACCGCTCGCACGACAGCTCGGAGCTCATCACTACATCGATGCCGAATCCACAGAGGCAGGGGAAGTTCTCCGCAGCCTCGGCGGCGCCGACTTGCTCCTTTCGACGGCGTCCACCACCGAGCCTCTGGCGGGACTCCTGCCGGGCCTACGCGTGGGCGGACGTCTGTGCATCGTCGGAGTGGACGGCGGCGTGCTTGAAGTGCCGACGGCAGTACTCACGATGAAGTCCATCGTCGTGACTGGCCACCTCACCGGTAGCGCACGCGACATCGAAGAGACCATGCGTTTCGCCGTCCTGAACAACGTGCGACCGATCATCGAACGGATGCCCCTCGAAGAGGCTGCCGGTGCCGTCGAACGCCTGACGCGCGGGAATGCCCGA
Source organism: Arachnia sp. (assembly GCA_035326505.1). GTDB lineage: Bacteria > Actinomycetota > Actinomycetes > Propionibacteriales > Propionibacteriaceae > Arachnia. Next base: position 1,642 of record DAOLFC010000102.1, on the reverse strand, counting down.
TTCAGGATCGTCCTCGACGCAACGAGTGAGCGATGAGCGACGTACGGGTCGACACCGTGGTTGTTGGCGCTGGCTTCGCCGGGCTTGCTGCGGCCGAAGCGCTACACGCGGCCGGCCGCTCGGTCGTGATACTCGAGGCCCGTGAGCGCGTCGGTGGACGCGCCAGGACCATTGCGATCAGCGATGGCGCTGTTGACCTCGGAGCGACGTGGTTCTGGCACAACGAGCCCTTGGTTTACGACTATGCGACCCGGCTCGGGTCACCGGTGTTCCCGCAACATGTGGCAGGCGACGCCATGTTCCAAGCCGATCAGGGTCGTCAAAGGCTCTCCGGAAATCCGATCGATGCACCAGCAAGCCGCTTCGCCCGGGGTGCCGAAGACCTCGCTCGGCGCATCGCTGCTGGGCTTCCCGACGCCATTTTCCACTTCAACGAGCCAGCCCACGCGATCGAGGTGAACAAGTCCGAAGTATTGGTGACCACCGGTGCGGCCCGGTATAGAGCCGACTACGCGATCTGCGCCCTGCCTCCAGCGCTGCTCGCCGAGCAGATCACCTTTGCTCCCGAGTTGCCGTCTGCGTGGCGCGAGCTGGCTGAATCAACCAGCGTCTGGATGGGGGACATCGTGAAAGCGGTCGCCATCTACGACGATGCGGCTTGGCGCGAAGAAGGGCTCGCCGGCTCGGCCATCAGCTATGTCGGTCCGTTCCGCGAGTTCCATGACCACAGCGGTCCTGGCGGGCGACCCTCTGCGATCTTTGCGTTCGCACCATCGCAGTTGCTTGCTCAGCAGGAAAAAGCCCAGATTGCCGCTGCGTTCAGAGCTCAGTTGGAGGTGTTATTTGGCGATGCAGCCGCACAGCCTCGGGAGGTTCACATCCTCGATTGGCGACGAGAGGCATACACGTCCCCTCAACATCCCGCCCGACGCGCGGGTACCGCGAGCTACGGCTCACCCAGTCTGCGAACCCCACTCCACGACCGGGTGCTCGTCGCCTCTACTGAGACTGCACACGGCTACGCCGGCCATATTGAGGGTGCTCTGATGGCGGGACAGGATGCCGCACGGAGAATCATCGCTAAGTGACCCCCGTGTGCCTTTGCAGAGATGTCATCAACGCTAGGCGTGCTGCTTCTGTCGCGGTAGGGTGCCCCTCCCGATTGGGGCGATACACTACGGTTATGGCGGAACGGCTGAACATCGAGGGGTTGCGGTACGCGCGGGCAGTCTCGGAGACCGGTTCATTCAGTGCTGCCGCCCGGGCCTACGGGGTGACCCAGCCTGCCCTCTCGAACGGGATCGCACGCCTCGAAGAGCACTTGGGCGCGCGTCTCTTCGACCGCTCACCCCGAGGAGTCTCGCCCACTCCGTTCGGGGTGCATATGCTGCCCCTGATCGAACAAGCCTTGCGCGGGCTTGACACCGTTACCGCCGAGAGCTTGCGCTGGACCACCCCACCGACGGGAACGATCCGCATGGGAGTCTCGCCGCTCATCAACCCAAGACTCGTCGCCCGCGCCTACAGCGCTGTCTGCGGGCTCGACAGCACCGTGGCCTCACGCGAGCTGGTCTTACGCGAAGCGAACTGTCGCCGGCACGTGAAAACTGACCCCTGGGCGTCGGATGAAACCTGACCCCCT
>DAOLFC010000101.1:0-13357 GCA_035326505.1 Arachnia sp. | reverse complement strand
CGCGATCTACTTCACCGGCGGCCACGCCGTGATGTTCGACTTCCCCGGAAACCAGCGCCGGCAACGCATCACCCGCGAGATCTACGAGCAAGGCGGCGTCGTCGGCGCGGTCTGCCACGGCTACTGCGGCCTGCTCAACACCAAGCTCTCGGATGGCAGCTACCTGGTCGCGGGACGCACCATCACCGGATTCTCCTGGCGAGAGGAAGTCCTCGCCGGGGTCGCGAAGCTCGTGCCCTACAACGTCGAAGAACGCATGAAGGAGCGCGGGGCTCGATACACGAAGGCACGGCTGCCGTTCGTATCCCACGCCGTCGTCGACGGGCGGCTCGTCACCGGCCAGAACCCCGGCTCCGCGAAGGAGACCGCGGCCAAGGTCGCCGCACTCCTCTGACGCGACGCGCACCCCGTGCGGACGCTTCAGCGGCCGACCGAGACTGGATCGAAACCGCGACCCGCCACCTGGAGGCGACGACCTGCCTGACGTCGACGCTCGCTCATCACGATCTGACCGACACGATCCGGTGAAGCGATGGCTTCACACAGGGCCGGAACCTTTGGTAGGTCCCTTCGACTCCAGCGCTGTCAGCCTTCTGCACGGAGTATTCGACACGCCACCGCTGTGCGACTACTGACGCCGAGCTTGCGAAAAATGCTCGACACGTGCGTCTCCACCGTGCGCTCGGAGATGACGAGCCGTTCGGCGACGGCCCGGTTGGAGAGCCCTTCGGAGACGAGGCGAGCGATCTCCAGTTCGCGGGCGGAGAGCCCGTCGCCACGGTCGCCGAGAGAGGCGGCGAGCGCGGCGTATCGGGCGGCATAGCGGGGTGCGTGAAAGTCTTCGGCTGCGTGAGCGGCCTGGGCAGCCAGTCGCCTCGCCTCCGCACGGTTGCCGAGCAGGAGTTCGAGCTTGGCGAGCGATCCGCTGATCGGGCCGCCGTATTCGGTCACGATCGTCCCCATGAAGTGCTGGTCCACGTAGGGCGTGAGAGCATCGCGAAGGAACGCCGCGGATTCGCGGTCGCGCGCCGCGACCGCGATGTCGACGCAGCCGACCATCGCGACGATCCACTCCCGCGCGTCCGGCGGGATCTCCGCGAGGTGCGGGGCTAGTGAACGCCAGATCGCGAGCGCTTCCTCGGTTCGACCCATTTCGAGCAGGATGAGGGCATGCCAACCACGAGCGTCGCTCGGCGCTTGCGCGAGCCAATGGCGGACGTCGTGCTCGACCTGATCGAGTCCTTCGCCGGTCCAGCGGGCCAGCTCCCAGCGGAAGATGAGGTCCGTGTGAGCGGCCTCTTCGAGCCCGGCGTCCTTCCCGACGCGGCGGGCCTGCTCGGCGAGGTCCTTCGCGTCACCCAGGTGCCCGTCGATGTGGGCGACCTGACGCTGGGCGGCGAGGTAGCGCCAGTGCCACGCCGGCGAGTCGAGCTCCCGGGCAAGCGCCGCGAGTTCGAGCATGCCCGCGTTGAGTTCGAGTCTCCAGCCGGCCTGCGCCGCGAGTTCCAGGCGGTACAGCGTGGCCCAGGCTGCGTCTACGGGCCGGTAGGTGCCCGCCGCGAGCGTATCGAGTTCGGCGGCGATCCGGCGGCGAACCTCGAGGTACCGGGGGTGCAGGTGCCGGACGTATTCCGAGTGCAACTCCGCGGCACGCAGTTCAGCGGTGTCCGGCGGCATCACGCTCTCCGGCTCGGGAACCTGATACCAGGGGTTTCGTGTCATCTCGATCACGGCGCGGACTCGGGCGGATCGCGCCGCGTCGCGGTTGCCGAGGCGGGCCAGCGCCTCGCGGGCGAGCGCATTCCGCTCGGCCAAGAATCGCAGGGCCAACCCTGGTTCGGCGATGACGGTAGCGGCGTCTGCCACGAGCGTGACGTCATCGGTGGTGCGGCCGAGGGCTGCGGCGGCGCGGCATGTTTCCCACGCACGGGCCATCGAGCCGGAACGCAACTCCTCCTGCGCGAGCTTCAGAAGCGACGCGCCATCCGCCGGACTCGGCGCGACGGTCAGGGCCTGGCCGCCGTGTCGCATCGCCGCCTCCGATGACATCACCGCCTCCGATCGGGCCCTCGCTCGGCGCTACGTGCCTGCCCCGAGCGCCGGTCATGACGGGATTCCGCTGGTTTCCCGGATGCCTCGGCCGTCGCCCGCATTCTAGTCTCGTGCCCAGACCAGCCGAGTACACGTCGCGCGGAGGAACCCATGACAGACTTTTGTCTCTCGCCACCCTAGACACAGCACACCCCGCGGGACTTATTCGGGCTGGTTGCCCGCCTCACCACCGTGTTCGAAGGGGCTGATGACTCCCCGGTAAACCAGGTGAGTCACCATCCCGAGCGCGGCGTGCTCGAGGTTGTGGCAGTGATCCATCCACACGCCGGGGTTGTCGGCCGTCAGCGCAACCACCCACACCTCGCCGGGCGCGACGTCGAAGGTGTCGAGGACGAGCGGGCTTCCCGTCGGTGCTGCTCCGTTCACCGAAAGCACGCGCACCACATGACCGTGCGGGTGCATGGGGTGCGTCTCGAAGCTCCGGTTGACGACGGTGAGGCGCACCAGGTCGCCCTCGTCCACCTCGGTCGGCGGAACATGCGGGTACACCTTGCCGCCGATCGTATACGCGTACGTGAGGCCGCCGTCGAAGAGCCGCGGCAGCTGGTCCAGCACGAGCTCGGCTTCCACATCGAAGTCCGTCGGCCCGGGGTCGCTGGACCGCCCGTACGCCAGCAGGTCGAGAATGCGCGCAAAGGTCGCCGGCGGCGCGACGCCATCTCCCAGGACAACCGTCGCCGTCCGCGACGCGGCAGCGCGCAACGCGACGGCGCTCGACGGCTGGGTGTACTCCAGGTCGTATCGGCCGCCGGCGGGGATGCGCACGGCCTGCCCCTCGACGAGCTCTGGACCGTTCAGATCGCGTCCATCGACGGCGACGACACGGAACGGCGCACCGGCTAACTCGAGCACCTGGGGCTGCTGATCGGTATTGATAAGGCGCAGCCGCACGACGTCTCCGGGGGATGCCTGCATCCGCTGCTCGTCGTCGCTCGCACCGAGGACGAGGTGACCGCCGAAGGTATGGACCGCGAACACCGCGTCCAGGTCGGCGACCGGCAACTCCGGGCGCACCACAAGCGGCCCGTACAGGCCTTTCGACACGCCCTCAGAGGAGATCTGGTGCGTGTGGTACCAGTAGGTTCCCGGCTCGGCGGCGACGAATCGATATACGAACTCCTCGCCGGGTAGCACCGCATCCTGTGTGACTCCGGCCACACCATCCTCCCCATTCGGCACCCGGTAGCCGTGCCAGTGGGCGGTCACACCGTTCTCGATATCGCGATTGCGCACAGTCACCTCGACGAGCTCACCGACGCTCGCCTCGATGACCGGACCGCCAAGCTCGCCGAAGGACCAGGTCTCGATGACTCGGCCAGACGGCAGCGTCACCGTCGTCTGCCGTGCCTCGATCGTCACAGCGACATCGGGCGGACGGTCCTGAGGAGTACGCAACTCGGTCACGGAGACACTGTCCGCCGACGGCCCCGGCGACGTCTGCCCGTGCTCGTGGGCGGTGGAAGACGGCGCCGCCGCGCCCGGCCCCGGATAGCCGACGATGACCGTCGCGGCGAGGGCCACGAGCTGTGCGATCATGCCCGCCCAGGCCGCGGGCCGCATCCATCTCGTGTTGCGGCGCACCAGCGTGAACCAGGCGAGCGCGACGAGCCCGAGAGGCGCACCCACAAGGAGCTTCTCCCCCGCGAACCACCAGCCTCCGACGAACCACAGCGCGAGGGACGCAGCCACCTGCGCAAGCGTCGCCACCGCTGCGCCGAAAAGGAGCCATGCCCTGGAGTCCCGTGCGGTGGCCACGAGCGCCCACAGCACGGCAGCGATCAGCGCCAGCATGAGCCAGACGAACTGCACCAGGGAAACGCTCACGCGGATGCCGGTGCGGGCTCCGGGAAGGCGAGCCTCCGCGCACGGATGAACACGACCAGCGTCAGCACCATGATGGCGAGCCCGTTGATCGGGTGCAGTCCCAGCAGGATGCTTGCCGCAAGCGGAACCGAGGGTGACTCCGGCCCGACGTTGAAGATGAGCCCGACGATGACGAAAAGCAGCGACTGGAATACCAGGAGGAGCAGGATGATCACCGTCAGCCAGATCGTGCGGCGTCCGGCGCGGCCGACCGCGGCGGCGACGATCTGGAGGAGAACCAGCACGGGGAGAACGATCCGCCCGTTCCACCCGTGTATGCCGAACAGGTTCTCCTCATCCGTGCTGAAGAACGCCAGCCCGGCGAGGTAAAGCTGCAGCACCAGAGCGGCCAGAAGCACCGCTGATATCACGACAAGGGCTTTGCGCATGGGAACCTCCTGTGGATGCGCGATACGGAACTCAGGGCTGGTACGAGGAACGTCAACCGTTCCGAAAACGGGGCAGGGTCGCGAACTGCGCGACCGCCATCACGCCGGCCGTGATGCCGTAGATCACGCCGATCGTGTTCGGTCCGAACGCGAGCACGAGCCCTACAGGGACGATGCCGATCCACATCGCCCACCACGCCCAGCGGTCCAGGCGCCGATAGGGTATGAGCAGCACCACCAGGGAGAGCAGGTTGAGGGCGCCGAAAAACTCGAACATCTGCGCCTCGTCGGTCGAGCTAGCGATCAGCCAGATGCCGGCGACGTGATTGACCCCAAACAGTGCGAAGAGCACGAAGAGCACCCACCAACCGATCCGGAACGCGAGTGGCGCGATCCGATGAGATGACATGGCCCCTCCTCTCGGTCCGACGTCATGCTCCGACGATAGAAACCGCCGGCCGCGTCCGGTATCCGGGGAACCACGTATTCCCAACCACTCCGTACAACAGACATGTCTTGCAGGAACACAGAGACCGTCACCCTCATCAGGTGCGACGCCGGGATCATCATCGGGTCCTGCGCCTGTTGCGCGCGCGTCTCGCCTAAGATCGCTCCCGCAGGGTGGTGCAATATCCAGCATCGCCGACTGAGGGGCGGGTGAGCGCGTCCAGGCTGAACGCGTCGGCACCGGCAAGGTGTGCCCTGCTGGTGTCCCGCCCTCCAGGGCGCGCGACCTCGCCGGTGTAGGCGATGGTGTCGCTGCTGGTGGTGGGACGCCCTTGGTGTTCGGCGCTCAGCACGACCAGGTGGTGTTTGACCGCGGTGTAGCTGACCTGCAGGTACGGGTCCGCGACCAGACGTTGGCAGGCCTGTTCCAACAGGTGGCGGTTGCCGCGCTTGCCGAGGTCGAGGATGTTCATGCAGGAGCGGAATCCCTGGGCCTCGATCGCTCGAGAGTCCAGCAGTCTGGTCAGCGCGGCCACACAGCCCGGGCCGACCTTGGCGGCTTGGCGCAGGAAGTACCCGCGGGTCCACAGCCCATCCATCCCCTCGTGATGGGCCGGGGCGTGCGCGGTTTCGGTGACGAAGCTGTTTCGTTGCTCGCCCTGGCGGTGAGTGGCGATCACCTCCCCACCGGCGAGCACGTCCAACTGCGAGCCGATGATCCGCACGTCCACGCTGGCGCCGGCGAACCGGTGCGGAACGGATTACTTGATGCTCTCGACCTGAATGTGCCAGTCGCTGTTGACCTTGGCGCTGCGCCACACCACCGGCTGCCACCGTTGAGCCGGAAGCTCAAGCAGCTCACCGGTCTCAACCTCATCGAACCAGTCGCGGCGAGAGCGGGCTTCGTCTCGAAACGGGATACGCTCGTTGATCGCCTCGACCTGCTCGGCCACCGCGGCGTTGAGGTCATCGAGACAGGTGAACATGCGCTCGGCGAGGAAGTGGATGACCCAGTTGGTCACGACCTTGACCCCGGCCTCGACGTTGCCCTTGTCTCTTGGTGCCCGAGAGCGGGTAGGCACCGCTGCGGTGCGGTAGTACTCCAAGAAATAGGCGTACTCACGGTTGACGTCCCGAGCCCGTTCGGTCTTGCTGATCTGGTTCGAGGCGGTCGAGGCGCTATCGGGCACGATGACCTGGCTGACCCCACCGAAGTACTCGAACGCCCGCCGGTGACCCTCACACCAGGACCCCTGCCGCTCGTCGAGGTAGCCGTGAGCGAACACCATCCCCGAACAGGGCAGCGTGGCCACGAACACCGACACCGGCGTCACCTTGCGGGTGAGCGGGTCGACCAGCGCCATCCTCGTGCCCGCGCAGTCAACCTGCATCGTGTGTCCCGGCACATGAGCGATCGGCATCGTCAGATCGTTCGCCTGCACATGCGCGGTGACGACCTGACAGAACCGCCCATACCCGTAGTGGCGCACCCCAACCGGCGCCTCCACCTGCAGGTACCTGGCCCACAACACCTTCAACGGAGGCTTCTTGCGTCCCATTCGCGCCTTGACGACCCGCTCGACATCGACCGGCACGAACTGCCCAACAACGCTCTTCCTGCCATCGGCGAACAAGCGGTCCAGGTCCTCAACGCTCAGCGCCTCGATCTGCTCGGGCGTGCTCAACACCTCCTCCCCAAGCACCCGAGCAGCCCTGGCGATCGTGCGATGCGAACACCCAGCCATCGACTCGATCTGACGATACGGATAGCCCTGCACCAGCAGGACCATGACATGACGGTAATCAGCCATATTCAATGGGGCTCCTTCCAGAGCACCCGCAGCCAACCCTTGACCGCGGGACGAACCCACAAGGCAAGCACACCCCAAGCGGCGCTACCCGACGCCCACGCCCCCGCTACCACTTCGCTACACAGCCGCTACCGAAACCGTCGATTTAACACGTCTGCGGAACCAAAGAATCGAACTCGAACACGCCTCACCGACGAGAAAGTGGACGCTATGCGAACAGCCCGCGCGCAGGGAGTGAGCGTGAACGCGCTGGCACGCTGGTTCGGGGTTCACCGGAGCACGGTCCGGGCGAAGACTCGGGAGTTCTTGTGACAAGTGCGACTTCGACGCTCGACCCGCCTAGTGTTAGCGCGCGACTCGCATTCTGTACTTCTCCCTACGCTTTCGGAAAGCCTCCTCGCCACCATCAAGGATCTCGCATGCATGCTCACGGATTCCGAAACGACCGAGCGTTGTGCTACTCGCCTTGTTCAGCAGCAGAGAGTGCTCAAGCGCACCAGTGAAGTACTCGAATGTTCGACCGCCATCGTTCTTCCGATCGTCGCCGTGACGATTGGCGACGATGACTTGCTCGGAGTCGGCACCAATCACCAAGTTCGCGTTGTGGCTAACCATGATGATCTGGCGTTCCTTCTTCCGCTTCATCAGGTACGGAACAATGGTTTCGTAGATCGAACGACTGTCGAGATCGTCCTCGGGTTGGTCGATCAGCAAGGGCCAAGGCTCTTGAGATTCGTTGAGGATCAGCGTCAGCGCGAAGAGCGCCTGTTTTCCAGGCGTCATCGAGGAGCGGGCGAATCCACCGATGCGGTCGCCATCCAAGGCGGCCGAGAAACGGACTTCCTTGGTGACGGTCAGCACGTCAGCGGCGACGGCGCTGGGTTCATACCCTTTGTTTAGCCTCACTTTCTCGCTTCTGAGTGCCATCAGGAATGTCGTGGGGTCATCCTGTGCGTCCTGATAGGCGACGTCGTCGCCCTTGTGCTTGATGTAGTCGTTCGTGCTTCGTTGGCTGACGCCGACGGACGCATGTGTGGCGGCCTCCGAAGTCACAGCCGTCTCGATGCCGAACTTCAGATCGGCGAGTACCCGGTTCTCGGCGTTAAATGTCGTCTCTAGCGCTGCAAACGCTCCATCCCGATCCTTGATGGCAGCGGCAACTTTGGTGACTGCAGACTCCTGGTCGACCAAAAGCTTGTCGCGCAACTTCTCCCGCTTGGCGATCTCGTCGAGATTCGCGACCTGCTTCTTGTGCTCTGCCACCACGCCAGACAACTCTTCATTGGCCTCGTGCTTAGCAATCAGGTCAGCGTTATCAGTCTTGAGGGTCTGGATATCTGTGGCCAGAGTTTCCCGCTCGGCCTCCAATGCTGTCGCCGCCTCGGCAAGTACGGTTTCAACCTTGGCAACGAGATCCTCGGTAGCGGCGGCTTTTAGATCGTCAATCCACGCGGCCACCTTCTCGGGCACTTCGACTGCTGAGGGTCGAACTGTTACCGTCGCCTGGACCGACTGTCGAACAATCGTTGCGTCAGTCGTACTGCCATGCAGGGCCACATATGAGGACAGTTGATCGCGCTCGACGACGATCTCCCTGAGGCGGGTCTCCTTGCCATCGAGTTGTCCTTCGATCTCTTGGTACTTGGCCACTTCGGCGTCAGTTAGTCTCGATGCGGCCTTGATGCGGTCGATCTCGCCCTGCAGACGATCTCGCTCGGCCGTGATAGCGGCCTTGTCGCCGAGATCCTTGATCTCCTGTGACCGCTTCTCGATTCGTTCAGCCAGCCCGAACCACTCATCGATCGCGGTCCGAATGTCGGTGTTCGAGCCAGCAACCTTGCTCGTCGCACTGTCGAAGGCCGTCTTCACGTTCGGATAGGTACGAAAGAGTGCGGGGGCGATCTTCTTGGTAATCTCATCCGGCTGCTCGCTGAGCGTGTAGAGCGAGTTCTGTGGGATATAGATGACATTGCCCGACGTGTTCGGTCCCGACTCCCACTCCACTTGATAGGTCACGCCTGCGACGTCGCCCCACGTGAACCCTGCGGCTGGGCCGGCCTTGCTCTCGTCCTGCAGTCCGGCTGCTTCGGCTTGAATCCGGACAGTCTCGGCCGAATCAACAGCGTAAGAAATGAACGCAAGGAGCGCAGACTTGCCTGATGATCGACTACCGATGATCGAATTAAGGTTTCGGTTGAAGAGCACCTCTGGGGGGAAGTCGGACGTGCCCGTGAAGGTCACCCTGTTGATGACTTTGTAGGGTTTCTTCTGATCCGGTTCAGCTACCAGGATCGCCACCCGATCAGCGGGTTCGATCAGCGTTTGCAGCAGGCCGACGTATGTCGGGTCTGCCTTGATCCAAGTAATATTCCGACGCGAGCCGCCATCGGTGACGTGTTTTCCGAGGCCCGTGCTGAGGTCGCCGAACGAGTGGGCGTCGCACCCGTCGAACACTGGCTTTGGGACAGTCTCCTCATCACCTTCCAGCCGATTGACGTCGAGGAAGTAGTCACGTGACCCAGAGTTGGCATAGAAGCCGTCAGAGTACTTGTCGATCTCGTCACTGAGGAGGTTCTTTCGTTGGATACCGTTCGTTCCGCCGACCCGGATGCCGTCACCCTTTGCGGACGCAACAACCAAGACGTGCTGCGGGCGTTCGCTTCGGTGTACTGCATGGTCCCCGAAGGTGTCCTTGATCGCCGATTCAATGCTCTCAAGCGATACGGTCGCGCTCTCGAACTGTTGCGACGTGGTCAGGTCCTTGCAGGTAGTCCGCGTCCGAGTGTTGCCAGTCGTACCTTCGGTTTTCAGATGACCCAGAAACTTGTCGGCTTCTTCCTGCGTGAGTGTCGGCCGGAAGACTAGGTGCAGGTTGACGTTCTGGCCATCCCTGTTGACGGCGACTGGAAGTCGAAGCTCAAGATTGGGCAGTAGAAGCTTGCCGTCATCTGGAAACAACTCTTCGTACTTCTCTTTGACTGCGAAGTAACCATCTAGTGAAAAGTAGTCGGTAATCGCGACAGCGACAACATCCGAGTCATGGACAATCCGGCAGAACTGCTCCAGATCTGGCTTACCTTCCTTGGAAGAATAACCATCGTTGATCTTGGTTCCCGGTGCGTGAACATGTAGATCCCACTTACGCCACAGCGAGCCACGAGGATACAGATTCACCATGACTACTTCCCTTCGATCTCTCGTTGAGCGCGTTTGACCGTCTCCAGGTAGGCGGCCTCGACATCAGATGGTGTGGCGTCGAGTTGGGCGCGGTACTTCCCGTATTCACTCTCGGCCTTCGTGATGGCCTGCCGGTGACTGACCGAACCGGCGCCCTTGAGCGTCGGCGCCTCCATCGCGTTGATGATCCGGTCGAGGTGTGCGATCCAGTCGCGCATGTAGGTGGGCTGGTGGTTCTGGGCGCGGAACTCGGCGGCGTCGAAGTAGGCCGACACCAGGGTGTTCAGCTTCTTGAGCTCGTTCTCGTTGAGGTAGTTCTTGGCAATGCCGATCTCCGCTTTGACGGGGCGCTGGCCCGCGAATGTGGTGAGCCCCATGTTCGGCTGTGCGGCATCGGCGCGCGAGGCGATCACCTCTGCGGCGGTGTGACCGTGGGCGGCGTAGTGGAGCTTGTTCTGGACGATCTTGAAGAACTCGACGGTTTCCTCGGTCTGGGGGTTGTAGTCGATGCTGGTGGCGTAGAGGTCGAGCACCTGCCGGTAGAGCACCTTCTCGCTGGAGCGGATGTCACGGATGCGGTCCAGCAACTCGCGCCAATAGGTGCCGCCGCCAAGGTTCTTCAGCTTGGCGTCGTCCATGGTGAAGCCCTTGACGAGGTACTCGCGCAGGCGTTCGGTCGCCCAGATGCGGAACTGAGTGGCGACCTTGCTCCTCACCCGGTAGCCCACCGAGAGGATCATGTCGAGGTTGTAGTAGGTCAGTGTGCGGCTGACCTGGCGGCTGCCCTCCTGGCGAACTGTTCGGAATTCCCGAACAGTTGCTGCGGGGTCGACCTCGCCCTCGGCGATGACGTTGCTGATGTGCTCGCTGATGTTGGCTTTGGAGGACTGGAACAGCTCGACAAGCTGGGCCTGCGTGACCCAAACGGTCTCACCGTCGAGCCGAACCTCGATGACAGACTCGCCGGTGTCGCGCCGGTACAGGATGATCTCGCCGCTGGGCATCTCGGTCATGTTGACGCTCCTACCGGTTGCCCTTGCCGCGGTTGTGTGTGACACAGAGCATGGTCAGGTTGGACAGGCTCGTCGAGCCGCCCTTGGACCAGGCGGTCACATGGTCGGCGTCCATCTCTGTCGACTTGGTCTTGGTTGAATCGAACTTCGGCTCGCCCAGTTCGAAGAGCGTCGGCTCAGAGGAGAAGAACAACGGGTTGCTGTCGGGGGCGTAGGACGTCGAAGTCAGCTTCTTCAGACCAAGGTTGGCTAAGTGCAGAGCGAAGTACTTCGCGAAGTTGCTCCACTCAGGGTCATCGCACGGCAGCAGAACGACCTTGCCCCTGAACGCATTGGGGTTGAACTCCAGGTAGGCGTTGACTTCTCGCTCTCTGTCGGCCCACTGGGTATAGAACTCGTCGTTCTTCGCCGCCTTGGCCGCGTTGAGGCTCGAAGTCCGGTCTGCGATGCTGGACATTGCCCTCCCCTGCCCTCCCATCGGTGGTCCGGAGCACCACCGACCTGGGGTACTTCTCTTGCAGCCATCGTATCGGCGACCACCGACAAGACCGCCGGGCACGCGCGAGCCACGAGTCACTCCGAACGACGACGGACCCGAACCCGCGCGGAGGTCGAGGGCTTCGCATAGGCTCCTTGCGTGTTGGCGGAGCCTCTCGAACTCCGGCTCGCTCGGGTCGTACTCCTTGCGGCTGCGGTCTTGCACAAGAACAGCGAGTGTCCAACTGCCTGTGCCCTCCCTGGTCCCTCGGGCGTCCATGGCCGCGGATGTTGATCCGGACCGGATATCGTTTGTGAAGGTCGTGCGTATCGTCCGCCGTTCCGCTACCGGGACAGCGGCTTTCCCCCTCGCGAGTTCAAAGCAAACCTTGACCGGTGTCTCCAGACCATCAGTGAACAACTCAACCCACCGCGAAGCACTGGCCGCAATGATCCACCACGAGTTCGACCACCTCATGGCGACCGAGACCGCGAACCTCAAGGAACTCACCCGCCGCCGAGACGAGTTGGAGCACAAGCAGGGAACTGAACCGGCCTGATGCGCGCCCACAACGCCGGAGCCGTCCCGCTTAACGTCCTCAAGAGCGAGCAAGACCGCATCTCGACCGAACTCGACCAGATCACCCACCAGCTCGACGTCCAGCACCGCGACTACGCCGAGCTCCGCAAGCACCTCGATGAGGCACTCGACCTGCTGGAGAACTGCGCCGACATCTACACCCGCTGCGACGACACGAACCGTCGGTTATGCAACCAGGCGTTCTTCACCAAGGTCTATATCGACGAGGACAACGAACTGCACGTCGAGCACAACCGGCCCTTCGAGATGCTTCTCGACCCATAGGTCAACGCCAACGCACTGACCTGGGCCGCAGACACGACAAGGCCCGAACCTCTACCAACATTGACGTTGGTAGAGGTTCGAGCCTTGTACCTGGGGTGGAGCTAGGGGGATTCGAACCCCCGGCCTTCTCATTGCGAACGAGACGCGCTACCAACTGCGCCATAGCCCCTTGGAACAGAGAAGATACTAGCACCGTCGGGGATGCCGGACCAACTGGCGGTCCGGCTACTCGCCCACGGCCCGAGGCCTGAAGGCCCTGAGGGAGCCGGTGTCCGACGCCGGCACCTCGTCTTCCCCGACGACCTCGCGGGGATCGTCGGCGGTGGGGACGAACGGCGAGGCGGGCGCGACGGGCGCCGACAGGTCGATCGTGCGGACCGTGCGCGGCAGCAGCGGCTTCGACATGTAGTTCTCCGGCCCGGTGACCGGGATGGGATCCCAGATGGGCCCCGTCGCGAGGGGGGCGCTCAGGTCGACGGAGATCTCCGTCGACGCCGATCGTTCCTCCTCGACGTCCAGCACGACCGTCGGCTCGCTCTCCGAGTACCCGTTGCGCACCGCGGTGGCGCGCTCATCGAGATCGCGCTGCATCACCACCACGGAGAACCGCGCCACCGCGACGAAGGCCACCAGCAGGCCCCCCGGGATGAGCAGGCTCCACCACGCCACCACGTTCAGCGCGGCGAGTACGGCAAAGGCAACGGTGGCCGCGGCCAGGACGCCCATCACGACCGCGCGTCGTACCGCGGCGCCGTGCTGCAGCAGCCGCAGCTCCGCCAGTTGCGCCCGGCGGGTGAGGGGGGTGGACACGGTCGCCGCGTCGATCTGCTCGGCATAGTCGGAGACGTCTCGGCGCAGGATCCGCATCGACTCCGCGAAGCGCTCAGCGGGGTCGTCGTCGAGATGACGGTCATGCGCCGTCGCCTCCAGCACCCAGGGCAAGCCCAACGCGAGCACGGCAATCACAAGGACAGCGATGAGGATTCCGGCGAGCACGCCCCCACCGTAGACAACGGGGCGGTGATTTGTCCGCGGTGGTGGCGGCGAGTCGCCGGTTGGGCCAGAACTGGGGCGCCTAGGGCGTGTTGCGGATGTGGTGGCCGTAGCGAGCGGCGTTCTGGTGCGTCAGATGCAAGGCGCAGGAGGACGTCGCTAGTTTGTCCTCCCGACGACGAGTGCAACGAAGCAGGTGGCGTGCCAGGG
>DAOLFC010000100.1:0-13362 GCA_035326505.1 Arachnia sp. | reverse complement strand
ACCCGATGGGCTGGGACGACAACGGCCTGCCCACCGAGCGCCGGGTGCAGAACTATTACGGTGTGCGCTGCGATCCGTCGATCGCTTTCGACCCCGACTTCCAGCCGCCGGCCAAGCCCGACCCACGACGTCAGGTGCCGATCAGCCGGCGCAACTTCGTGGAGCTCTGCCACGAGCTGACCGCCGTCGACGAGCAGGCCTTCGAGGCGCTGTGGAAGCAGCTGGGCCTGTCGGTGGACTGGCACACGCTGTACGCCACCATCTCCAGCGATTCCCAGGCCGTGGCCCAGCGCGCCTTCCTGCGCAACCACGCCCGCGGCGAGGCCTACCTCAGCCACGCCCCCACGCTGTGGGACGTCACCTTCCAGACCGCGGTGGCCCAGGCGGAGCTCGAGGCCCGTGAGTACCCGGGCCACTATTACCGGGTCGCCTTCCACAAGCCTGACGGCGAGCCGGTCTACATCGAGACCACCCGGCCGGAGCTGCTGGTGTCGGTGTGCGCGCTGATCGCCCACCCCGACGACGAGCGCTACCAGGATCTTTTCGGCACCACCGTCACCTCGCCGCTGTTCGGCGTGGAGATCCCGGTACTGGCCCACCACGCGGCCGAGCCGGACAAGGGCGCGGGCATCGCGATGTGCTGCACCTTCGGCGACCTCACCGACGTGCAGTGGTGGCGCGAGCTCAACCTGCCCACCCGCACCGTGATCGGCCGCGACGGCCGCCTCCAGACGGAGACGCCGGAGTGGATCGCCGATGCCGACGCCTACGCGCCGCTGGCGGGCAAGACCACCTTCTCGGCCCGCGAGGCGACGGTGGCCGCCCTGCGCGACGCCGGCGACCTGGACGGCGAGCCCAAGGCCACGATGCGCATGGCGAACTTCTTCGAGAAGGGCGACAAGCCCCTGGAGATCGTCGCCACCCGCCAGTGGTACATCTCCAACGGCGGCCGCGACGAGGCCCTCAAGGCCAAGCTGCTGGCCCGCGGCGAGGAGCTGGCCTGGACGCCCGAGCACATGTCGCACCGCTACGAGAACTGGGTGGGCGGCCTCAACGGCGACTGGCTGATCTCGCGGCAGCGCTTCTTCGGCGTGCCGTTCCCCGTCTGGTACCCGCTGGACGCCGACGGCGAGCCCGACTACGAGCATCCGCTGGTGGCCGACGAGGCCTCGCTGCCCGTCGATCCCGTCTCGGAGGCGCCCGTCGGCTACTCCGAGGAGCAGCGCAACCAGCCGGGCGGCTTCATGGCCGATCCCGACGTGATGGACACCTGGGCCACCTCGTCGCTCACCCCGCAGCTGGCCTGCGGCTGGGAGCGCGATCCTGAGCTGTTCGCCCTCACCTTCCCGATGGACATGGCGCCTCAGGCCCACGACATCATCCGCACCTGGCTGTTCAGCCGCGTGGTGCGCGCCAACTTCGAGCACGACTCGCTGCCCTGGAAGCGCGCCACCATCTCCGGCTTCGTGACCGACCCGGATCGCAAGAAGATGAGCAAGTCGAAGGGCAACGTGGTGGTGCCCACCGACATCCTGGACCGCTTCGGCTCCGACGCCGTGCGCTGGCGCGCCGCGATGGCCCGCCCGGGCACCGACTCGCCGTTCGACGAGACCCAGATGAAGGTGGGTCGCCGCCTGGCCATGAAGGTGCTCAACGCCGGCAAGTTCGTGCTCACCCTGGCTCCCGAGCCGGGCGACGCGGCGGCCGTGACCAACCCGCTCGACCTGGCCCTCCTGGCCGGGCTGCGCACCGTCGTGGAGACCGCGACGGCGGCCTTCGAGGAGTTCGACTACACCCGGGCGCTGGAGACGGCGGAGTCGTTCTTCTGGTCGTTCTGCGACGACTATCTGGAGACGGTCAAGGAGCGCGCCTACGGCACGCATTCCTCCGAGGCCGAGCACGCGTCGGCCCGCGCGGCCCTCGCCCTGGCCCTCGATGTGCAGCTGCGGCTGCTCGCCCCGTTCATGCCGTACGCCACCGAGGAGGTGTGGCGCTGGACCCACGAGGGTTCGATCCACCTGGCCTCCTGGCCCGGCGCGGACGAGCTGCCCGCCGGCGGGGACGTCGAGCTGCTGGCCGACCTGGCCTCGGCCCTGATCGCAGTGCGCGGCGCCAAGTCCACAGCAAAGGTCTCGATGAAGACCGAGGTCTCCCAGGCCGCCTTCGCCGGGCCTGCCGCGACGATCGCCCGCCTGCACGCCATCGAGGCCGACCTCCGCGCCGTCGGCCGCCTCGTCGGCGAGGTCTCCTGGTCCGACGCCGACCAGCCCCTCACCGTCGACGTGGAGCTCGCCGCCGGGGAGTAGGCCTCCGCGCCCACCTCGCTCACGAGCGGTCGTGTTCGTTGGCGGTGTGGTCGTGGGGCTTGGGTCCGTTGGCGGTGTGGTCGTGGGGCTTGGGTCCGTTGGCGGTGCTGGGCACGGGCTCGGCCACTCGCCGCATTCGCGACGACGACGTGATCACCGTCGACGGCGAACGCGGGATCGTGCGTCTACCGTGACGCGGATCTTTGTGAAACCAATCCCACTCGTTGGGTCGACCCCCTAAAATGGGCGATGCCGCGGGCGACCAGCCCCGTGGCCCCCACCCGTGATCGCGCGCCGAGGTCGGACGCGCGCCGCGCCGACCGAGCGGACGTACCCATTTCCACCCTTCAGGCCCCTGTGGCACCCTCTGCTGTCCCGCCCCTCGCCGCACCGCGCCGCACCATGCACGGCGCCCGGCCCTACTCCACCGCCGCCGACTTCCCGCCGCTGATCCGGGCCTACACCGAGGTGTCCCAGGCCGTGAAGGAGCGCAACCTGCTGCGCCGGGCCTACGGGTTCTACCTGGGCTTGGCCGGAGCGCTGCTGCTGGGCTTCGCGGGGGCGATCACCGGATTCGTCTTGTTAGGACATAGCTGGTTCCAGCTGCTGATCGCCGCGGCCCTGGGCATCCTGTTCACCCAGGTGGCCTTCCTCGCCCACGAGGCGGGGCACAAGCAGATCCTCACCACCGGCGCGTCGAACAGCAAGCTGGCCACCTGGCTCGCCGGGATCATCGGGATGAGCTACTCGTGGTGGGACAACAAGCACAGCAGGCACCACGGGAACCCGAACAAGGTGGGCAAGGACCCCGACATCGAGGTCGACACGATCTCCTTCCTCGCCGACGACGCCGCCCAGTCCCGCGGCTTCATCCGGTGGATCACCAAGCGCCAAGGCTGGTTCTTCTTCCCCCTGCTCACCCTGGAGGGGCTCAACCTGCACTACAAGAGCTTCCGCCACCTGTTCTCCCGCGGGAAGGTCAAGGATCGCTGGCTGGAACTCTCCATCATCCTGCCCCGGTTCGCGCTGCTGCTCGTGCCGGTGTTCCTGTTCCTGCCCACCGGAATGGCCTTCGCCTTCCTCGGGGTGCAGCTCGCCGTCTTCGGCGTGTACATGGGCGCGACCTTCGCCCCGAATCACAAGGGGATGCCGGTCATCGACCCGCACACGAAGCTCGACTTCTTCTCCAAGCAGGTGCGCACCTCGCGCAACATCTCCGGCGGCTGGTGGGCGTCGATGCTCATGGGCGGGCTGAACTACCAGATCGAGCATCACCTGTTCCCCAGCATGGCTCGTCCCCAGCTCGCGCAGGCCCGACTGATCGTGATCGAGCACTGCAAGAAGCTCAACGTGCCCTACACCGAGACCACGCTGTGGAAGAGCTACGGGATCGTCATCCGCTACCTCAACGAGATGGGCCTGGCCGCCCGGGATCCCTTCGTCTGCCCCATGACCGCGCTGTACCGGCGATCCTGAGGAGGCCGCCCCGGCCTGCCGGGGCGGCTCACCGGCCGCGGCTCACCAGCCGAAGATCCGAGGCCCCCACTTGACGATCTCCATGACGGTGATCGCGAGCAGCCAGACGATCAGGGAGATGGTAAGCCAGCCCCCCGTCGCGAACCGGCGCAGCTTCGCCAGCGTCGCGTCGGAGACGTAGAGGTTGCCCTCCAGGATGTTCCAGTACGTCATCGAGAAGAAGACGAAGGTGGTCGACACCGTCACCAGGAGGCACCAGGGGCACAGCGCGCCGATGACGAAGGTGGACTGGAACAGCAGCCAGTAGGCGAAGATCACGCCCAGCAGATAGATCGCGTTGGCGGTGAACATGAACCACTTCGGGAACCGGGTGAAACACAGGCTCGCGACGGCGATCGTCATCACCACCGGCTCCGCGATCAGACCGAGGAACGCGTTGGGGAACCCGAACACGTTCGCCTGCCAGGTGGAGCCCACCTTCACGCAGTCGATGATCTCGTTGATCGTGCAGTTCGCCACATAGTTGGGGTCCGCGGCGATCTGGATCGCCTCGTAGGACAACACGAACGACGCGATCAGGCTCAAGATGGCGAAGACCAGCATCTCGCTGAAGAGGAGATACCGGGAGCGGCGCATCGCCGCCGGGCTCAGCCCGCCCTCCATCGCCTCCGAATGCGCTTGCGTCGTACTCACCGCTGGTCTCCTCTTGCCGTTGCCCGGGAAAGTCTACCTATCCCGGATAACGGACCCTTACGAGAACCGGGGCGGAGCGAAGGACGGCGGGGTCTTGGCGGGCTGCTCCCTCAGCCGGCGCAGCAGGTCGGCGACGGCGGCGTCGAGCTGAGGGTCGGCGTCGCGGTCCCAGTCCCCGGGAGCCATGGCCACCGGGATGTCCGGATCGACGCCGTGGTTCTCGATGCCCCAGCCGTGCCGGTCGAAGTGGATCCAGTAGCGGGGCTGGGTGACCTCCGTGCCGTCGACCAGCTGATAGCGGCCGTCGATGCCGAGCACACCGCCCCAGCTGCGTTCCCCGATCACCGGGCCGAGGCCCAGCTCCTGAGCGGCGGCGGTGACGATGTCGCCGTCCGAGCCGGCATAGCTGTTGGTGACGAAGGCCACCGGTCCGCGCATGCCCTGGCGGGGATAGGGCAGGGCGCCGGAGACGTCGCGCGCGCCGCCCCAGCCGATCACGGTGCGCGCGATGCGCTCGATCACCAGCTCCGAGGTGTGCCCGCCCCCGTTGAACCGCACGTCGACGATCACCGCCTCGCAGCGCGTCGCCTGGTCGATGAGGCGCTGGAACTCCGCCCAGCCGTTGGCCGTCATGTCCGGCACATGCACGTAGCCGACGCGCCCGGCGGAGGCGTCGCGCACGTAGCCGACGTTGCCCGCGACCCACTCGTGGTAGCGCATCGACGACTCGCCGGGCGTCGGCACCACCGCGACGCGGCGGGTCTCGCCCCCGCGGGCGAGGGTCAGCTCCACCACCTTGTTCGCGGCGCCGCGCAGCAGCTCGCCGATGTCGGCCACGCCGTCGGTGCGCTTCCCGTCGACGGCGACGATCACGTCGCCCGGGCGGGCCGCGATGCCGGAGGCCCGCAGCGGCGAGCGCGCCGTCGGGTCGGAGGACTCGCCCGCCAGGATCCGCGAGATCGTCACCTCTCCGCGGGCCGTGCGCGCGTACTCCGCGCCGAGGAACGCCACCTTGGGCTCCGGGTCTTCGGCGCGCGGCGGATCGACGTAGCAGTGCGAGGTGTTGAGCTCCGCGATGGTCTCCCACAGCACGTCGGTCAGCTCGTCGTGGGTGATGATGCGCTCCAGCAGCGGCCGGTAGCGGGCCACGGCGGCGTCCCAGTCGACGCCGTCGAAGTCGGCGCGCCAGAAGTGGTCGCGCATGAGCCGAGCGTTCTCCTCGAACATCTGGCGCCACTCCGCCACGAGGTCGACGTCGCGGCGCAGCCGGCTGAGGTCGACGGGCACCTGGGTGTCGTCGTCCTCCCCCGGCTTCGCGTCGGCGGGCTGCACCCACACGTCCTCCCCGTTGCGCACCACGAGCCGCTGCCCGTCGCCGCTCACGGCCGCGGCGTCGCAGGCCTCCACCACGACGGTGGCCTTGCGAGAGGAGAAGGAGAAGTACTGAGCCTGATCGGGCGTCTCGTCCTCGGCCGGCGAGCGGCCATGACCCAGCACCCCGGTAGACCCCACCGACCGCAGCCACAGCAGGCCGCCCGCGGTGGCCTGCAACGAGTGGTACCGCCCCGAGGCGACGGGCAGCGGCACCATCCGGTCCTCCACGCCGTCGGTGTCGAAGACGATCGCCTCCGGTTCCGCATCGGGCGGGGCATCGTCGTCCTTGTCTCCCTTCGGCGCCTCCTTGTCCGGCTTGTCCTCCGGATCGGCCAGCGACCAGCCGTCCGCGGCGGGACCGAAGGGCACGGGATCCTCCGCGCTGAGCGGCACGATCCAGGGCCGGATGGTGTGGGTGAAGGCCAGATCGAAGCCCAGCTCGTCGTAGCTGGGGTCGATCGTGCGACTGGACAGGAACGCCAGGTAGCGCCCGTCCGCGGAGAAGACCGGCGAGACGTCGTTGAACTGGCCGCGGGTCAGCTCGAAGGCGCGCCGCTCCGCGAGGTCGTATCCGACGAGCCGGCCCAACTGCCCCTCGTCGCCCACCGGCTCGCGCCACACCAGGTACCGGTTGTCGGGCGAGAACACGAGCCCGGAGACGTCGCCCTGCCGGGAGCGGCTCACCTGCTCGACGGTGCCACCGGCGACGTCGAGCACGGAGACGGCGCCGTCATGGCTCGCGATCGCCACCTTCGCGCCGTCCGACGACGCGCCCAGCTCCAGCACACGTCCCAGCCGGCCCGTGCCCAGGCGGCGCACGCCGTCCTCGCCGGTGAGCGAGCCGATCTCCAGGCAGTCCTCGCCCAGCGCGTCGCTGACCCAGATCCCCCGTCCGCTACGGCCCAGCACCTGGGGTTCGCGGACCCGGACCCCCGGGGTGTCGCTGACCGCCCGGGCGGGCCCGGAGCGATGAGTGAGGAAGTAGGCGGCACCCCGCCACTCCAGCAGCGACCCGTCGGCGGCGTGATCCGGCGCGATCCGCTCCAGTCGATCCGTCGGCTCCACCCGCACCGGCGAAGGCCGGCGCACCGGGGTGCGCAGGTCGATCTCCTCGGGAGGCGCGTCGAGGCCCGCCATCCGGAACAGCTTGCCCCGGCTGTGATAGACGATCGTACGGCCGTCGGTGGCGGCGTCGCGCACGTAGCCGTCCTCGACGGTGTGGCGGGTATGCCGGCGCAGGTCCGTCCCAGCCAGGTCCACCGACCACACCTGCGCCTGCACGCCGGGATCGTCGCCGTGGTCGGAGGTGAACATCAGCCGGTCGCCGACGAAGGCCGGCTGCCACAGGCTGGCCTCGATCTCCGGCTGCACGCGCTGCCAGCCGGAGGCCCCGTCGCCGGACAGCCAGACGCGCACCGCCATGCCGCCGCGGTAGCGCTTCCAGCCCGCGGGATCGCGGAAGTTGGGGCTGGCCACGGCCACGGCGCCCGACGCGTGGACGGCGGCCCCCATGGCGAGGCCGTAGGGAAGCACCTCCAGCCTCCCTTCGAGGCTCACCGAATACAGCCGGCTCATCCTGGCGATCGTGTGGTGATCCGAGGCCAGCAGGACGTGCTCCTCGTCGAGCCATCCGGCAACCAGCATGCGCCGGGCGCTCAGCCAGGTGATCCGCCGGCGGGACCCGTCCAGGCCCGCGAGGTGGAGGTCGTAGCCGCCGGTGGTGGCGGCGACGAAGGCGACGGAGGTGCCGTCAGGGGAGAGCCGCGGGCTGCGCGGGGCGGCCTCGTGCTGGGTGATCCGGATCGCGGTCCCCCCGGCCAGGGGACCGGCCCAGATGTCGTCGTCGGAGACGAAGACCACCGTGTCGTCGAGGACGTGGGGGAAGCGCCGGTAGCCAAGACTCATAGCGCTGAACTCTACCCTCCGTCTCCGACGGCGCGGAGGGGACGGGTTCAGGCCGAGAGCCCCCGGCGCTGCGTGATCTCGGCCCGCGCGATGATCTCCGGCTGCTCGTGACCGAGCACCGACTCGCGGGTGACCACCACCTGGGCGACGTCCTCGTCGGACGGCACCTCGAACATGACGTCGAGCAGCAGTTCCTCGAGGATGGCGCGCAGGCCGCGGGCGCCCGTGCCGCGCTGCAACGCGAGCTCGGCGATCGCGCTGATGGCGTCGTCGGTGAACTCGAGGGTCACCCCGTCGAGGTCGAACAGCTTGGCGAACTGCTTCACCAGCGCGTTGCGCGGTTCGACGAGGATCCGCTCCAGCGCCTCGCGATCGAGCGGCTCGACGGTGGTGATGATCGGCAGGCGGCCGATGAACTCCGGGATGAGGCCGAACTTGTGCAGGTCCTCGGGACGCACCAGCGAGAACGGGTCCTCGGCAGCTCGGCGCAGCTCCGGCGCGTTGTTGAAGCCGAGCGGACGCGTGCCGACGCGCTGGTTGACGATCTCCTCCAACCCGGCGAAGGCGCCGCCGACGATGAACAGCACCTTGGTGGTGTCGATCTGCAGGAAGTCCTGGTGCGGATGCTTGCGGCCCCCCTGCGGCGGCACCGAGGCGACCGTGCCCTCGAGGATCTTCAGCAGGGCCTGCTGCACCCCCTCGCCGGAGACGTCGCGGGTGATCGACGGGTTCTCCGACTTGCGGGCCACCTTGTCGATCTCGTCGATGTAGATGATGCCGGTCTCGGCCTTCTTGATGTCGAAGTCGGCGGCCTGGATGAGCTTCAGCAGGATGTTCTCGACGTCCTCGCCGACGTAGCCCGCCTCGGTGAGCGCGGTCGCGTCGGCCATGGCGAACGGCACGTTGAGCATCCGCGCGAGGGTCTGGGCGAGATAGGTCTTGCCGCAGCCCGTGGGACCGATCAGCAGCACGTTCGACTTGGCGATCTCGATGTCCTCGGAGTCGCTGCGCCGCGGCGGCGTCTCCTGCCCGGCCTGAAGGCGCTTGTAGTGGTTGTACACCGCCACGGCGAGGGCCTTCTTGGCGCTGTCCTGGCCGATCACGTAGGAGTCGAGGAACTCGCGGATCTTACGCGGCTTGGGCAGCTCCTCGGCGAAACCGGTCTCCGAGACCTCGGGGAACTCCTCCTCGATGATCTCGTTGCAGAGCCCGATGCATTCGTCGCAGATGTAGACGTTGGGCCCGGCGATCAGCTTCTTGACCTGCTTCTGGCTCTTTCCGCAGAAATTGCACTTGAACAGGTCGCGAGACTCACCGATTCGCGCCATGGTCACCCCCTCGTGGTTGCATTCAGGCTGTTTCCGCCAGCCTACCCGGGACACCAGCCGACGGGGCCGCAACCCTGTCAAGAAGGTGCGGCCCCGCTCAGCGGCACTGTCTAGCTCAGTTCCTTCATCGAACTCAGGATGTCGTCGACGATGCCGTACTCGACGGCCTCCTCGGCGGTCAGGAACTTGTCGCGCTCGATGTCCTTGCTGATCTTCTCCAGGCTCTGACCCGTGTCGTTGGCCAGCATCGACTCCATCAGCGCGCGGATCCGCAGGATCTCGCGGGCCTGGATCTCGAGGTCGGACGACTGGCCGTAGCCGCCTTCCGTCGCGGGCTGGTGGATCAGGATCCGCGAGTTGGGCAGCGCCAGGCGCTTGCCCTTGGTGCCGGCGGCCAGGATCACCGCGGCGGCCGAGGCTGCCTGGCCGAGGCAGACCGTCTGGATGTCGGGCTTGATGTAGCGCATCGTGTCGTAGATCGCCGTGAGCGCCGTGAAGGAGCCGCCGGGCGAGTTGATGTACATCGAGATGGGACGCTCGGAGTCCATCGACTGGAGGCACAGCAGCTGCGCCATGACCGCGTTGGCGATCTCGTCGTTGATGGGCGTGCCCAGGAAGATGATCCGGTCCTCGAACAGCTTGGTGTACGGATCGACGCGGCGCACGCCGTAGCTGGTGCGCTCCTCCCACTGGGGGATGATGTAGTTCATGTCCGCGCCGGCCGGGGCCATGCCGCCGGGCAGGGGGACGTTCATGCCGGTGTTCATCACTGGTTCGGGGCCTCCGACTTGATCTGCGACGCACGCTCGTAGACGTGGTCGATGAAGCCGTACTCCAGCGCCTGCTCCGCGGTGAACCAGCGGTCGCGATCGGAATCGGCTTCGATCTGGTCGACGGTCTGACCGGTGTGCTGAGCGATGAGTTCGGCCATGGTCTTCTTGATGTGCAGCGACTGCTCGGCCTGGATCCGGATATCGGAGGCCGTGCCGCCCAGGCCGCCCGAGGGCTGGTGCATCATGATCCGGCTGTGCGGCAGCGCGAAGCGCTTGCCGGGGGTGCCGGCGGACAGCAAGAACTGCCCCATCGAGGCCGCCAGGCCCATCGCCACCGTCGCGACGTCGTTGCTGATCCACTGCATGGTGTCGAAGATCGCCATGCCGGAATCGACGGAGCCGCCGGGCGAGTTGATGTACAGGTAGATGTCCTTGTGCGGGTCTTCGGCGTTGAGGAGCAGCATCTGGGCGCAGATCGCGTTCGCGTTCTCATCCCGGACCTCGGAGCCCAGGAAGATGATGCGGTTGGCCAGCAGCGATCCGTAGACGTTGTCCGTCAAACCCAGGCCGCCGCCGGCGGGGGCGGCCATAGAGGGGAGTTCTTTCGCGTTCACGTCGACAAACATACCGGCATTCCCTCGACTCCCAAGGACATCGGCCTCCGTTCGCTGCCCGATGAACCGCACCGACACGCCAGCCGCCTCGCTCGCGCACAAATCTCGCTATCCGCCGAGGCCTCGCGATAGAGGGAAGGCCTCGACGGATAGCGAGATTTGTGCTCCTGACGTCGGCGAAGTGAGACGTCGGGGGAAAGAGAAAGGAGGGCACCCCGGCTGGGGCACCCTCCTCGCAGGTCGGGAGATCAGTTCTCCTCGACGGCCTCCTCGGCCTCGACGGCGGGCGCGGGGAACGCGACCACGGCACCGTTGGAGTCCTCGACGGTGGCCTCGGCGCAGATCGCGGCGAGCGCCTTGCTGCGGCGGATCTCCTGCATCCACTCCCCCATGTGGTTGTGCTCCATCATGTGGTTCACCTCGTCCTGCGGCGAGCTGTTGTTCTGCTGGGCCTTGCGGAAGATCATCTCGGTGAGGTCCTGCTGCGAGACCTCCACCTCGTTCTTGTCGCCGTAGGCGTCGAGCAGCACCTGGGCGCGCAGGGCCTGCAGGCCGCGCTCCTCGATGGTGGCCCAGAACTCCTCCTCGGTCTCGGCGGTCTCGTCCTCGGCGCTGGCGAGGTACTGCTCCACCGACAGGCCGTACTGGGTGAGCTGACGCTCGACCTGCTGACGGCGGGCCTGCTGATCGGCCTCGACCACCGAGGTGGGAAGCTCGAAGTCGACGAGCTTCAGCGCCTCCTCGAGCACCTTGTCGCGGGCGTCGGCCAGCTGCTCGTTGGTGAGCTGCTGCTGGATGCCATGGGTGAGGTCTTCGCGCATCTCCTCGACGGTGTCGAACTCGGAGATCATCTGGGCGAAGTCGTCGTCGAGCTCGGGCAGCTCCTGCTGCTGCACCTTGTGGACGGTGACCTTCACGTCGGCCTCCTGGTCGGCGTACGCGCCGCCGAGGAGGGTGGTGGTGAACTCCGCCGACTCGCCGGCGGACAGGCCCGTCACGGCGTCGTCGAGGCCGGCCAGCATGTTCTGCTCGTCGCCCACCTTGTAGGAGATGTCCTCGGCGGTGGCGTCGTCGAGCACCTCGCCGTTCTGCGAGGCGATCAGGTCGATCGCCAGCACGTCGCCCTCCTGGGCGGCGCGGTCGACCTCGACGGTGGTGGCGAAGCGCTCGCGCAGCAGCGCGATCCGCTCGTCGACCAGCGCGTCGGTGACCTCGGCGGCGTCGACGACGGCCTTGACCGAGGAGAAGTCGGGGAGGTCGAAGCTGGGACGCACGTCGACCTCGGCGACGAACTCCACGAGCTCGTTGTCCTCCAGCTTGGTCACCTCCACCTCGGGCTGGGCCATCGGGGAGACCTCGGCCTCCGTGATCGCGGCCTGGTAGGCCTGCGGGATGGCCTCGTTGATCGCCTCCTGCAGCACCACCCCGCGGCCGAAGCGCTGGTCGATGACGGCCGACGGCACCTTGCCCTTGCGGAAGCCGGGGATGTTGACCTGTCCCGCGATCTCCTTGTAGGCGCGGTCCAAGTGCGGCTTGAGATCGGCGAACGGGATCTCGACGGTGAGCTTCACCCGGGTGGGACTGAGCTGCTCTACGGTGCTGGGCACGAATAGTCTCCTGAAAATCTACGTTGGACCTGGCAATCCTACCGAGATCTGCCCTTACCACCAATCGGGGCGCCTCGTCGACAGCTTCCCCGGAAGCGGAGCCCCAGGCTTAGGATGCGGAGATGGAGTGGGAGAGGGAGTTGCGGAGCAACGTCACCGACACGGCGCTCATTTTCGAGGGCGGCGGAATGCGCGCCAGCTACTCGTCCGGCGTTCTCGCCGCCCTGCTCGAAGCGGAGATCTACACCGACTGGGCGGCCGGGATCTCCGCCGGCTCGAGCTGCCTGGCGAACTACGTCAGCCGCGACGCGACGCGCGCCCGGCGCAGCTTCGTCGAGTTCTCCGCCGAGCCGCAGTTCGGGAGCCTCCGGACCTGGCTTCGCGGCAAGGGCATCTTCCACGCGGAGTGGATCTACGAACAAACCTCCGGCCCCGGCGAGGCCCTTCCGTTCGACCACGAGCGCTACCTGGCCAACCCGATGCAGGCGCGCGTCGGCGCCCTGCGCTGCGACGACGGCGAGATGGTCTACTGGGGGCGCGACGAGATGGCCTCGCGACCGGATCTGATGAAACGGGTCCGGGCGTCATCGACGATGCCGGTCCTGATGCCGCTCACCACCGTCGACGACGCGGTGTATTGCGACGGGGCCCTCGGCCCCACCGGGGGCATCGCGCTGGACGCGGCCAAGGCCGACGGCTACACGAAGTATCTGGTGGTGCATACCCGCGAGCGCTCCTACCGAAAGGCCGCGGTCCGGTCGCCGCGGGTGATGCGGGCCGCGTTCCGGCGCTATCCCGCCATCGCCGACGGCATCATCGCCAGGCCGGCCAACTACAATCGCACCCTCGAGGAGTTGCTTGAGCTGGAGAAGCAGGGCCGGGCCTATCTGATCTTCCCCGAGGCGATGCCCATCAAGAACTCCGAGCGCAACCTCGCGAAGCTGGGAGCCATGTTCGATGCCGGCTACTCCCAGGGTCGCCGCGAGGCCCCCGCGATCCGCGAGTTCCTTGGCCTGCGCTGACCCCGAGCCCGCTTACGCTCCTCAAGGAGCGTCAATGGCGGGAGCGTCGGGGAAATGGCATGAGGGGCAGGACGCTGGTAGGCTCGGTGCGGTTCTGCGGATGTAGCTCAATGGTAGAGCCCTAGTCTTCCAAACTAGCTACGCGGGTTCGATTCCCGTCATCCGCTCGGTCACGGGCCTCCGTCGTTTCGGCGGAGGCCCGTGCAACACGGGGCGTAGCGTAGTGGCTAGCGCGCCTGCTTTGGGAGCAGGAGATCGCAGGTT
>DAOLFC010000099.1:0-13366 GCA_035326505.1 Arachnia sp. | reverse complement strand
TCGTGGTCCCTGAGGAGGGCGCCCCGCGCCCGTCTCGAAGGGCTCCTCAAGGAGCGTAGGGGGACTTCTCTGGATCGGGCGGAACCTCCACGGCGGTCCCACGGAGACGGGCTCTATCTGCGGAGCCCCCAAGGGTCGATGGGGTCCTCGGCCATGGTCCAGTCGCTGAACGTGGCCGTCCAGCTGCGGTCGACGGGGTCATGGGCGCTGATGCCGACCATCGTGCCGGTGAATCGCAGGCCTCCGGCGTCGTCGGAGAGTGCGGTCACGTCGACCTCTGGGCCGAGGGGTTCGCCGTCGACGTGTACCTGCACGGTCGTCGGCTCCACGCTGGCCTCCAGGCGCACCGGGCCGGTGCCGATCTCGCGCTCTGCGAGGATCGCGGGCTCTGTGCCCGGTGCGGCGTGGATGAGCCGCACCACGCGGCGTCCTCGCGACGGCGTGTCCCACTGCTGGCCCCGCTGCGGCTCGCCCTCGGGCTCGGCCCAGCCGACGTGCGCGGCGAGGTAGGCGTCGGCCTGGTAGATCAGCGTGAGGCCCGCCGACTGCGTGAAGGTGACCGGGTTCGCCTCGACGGTGACGCCGATCAGCGCCCGGTGCTCGCGGAGCCGTCGGGCCAGTAGCGAGACGTCCCAGAGTGACTCGATGTCGTCGCGGCCGGTCAGAGTGACGACGCCTTCGCGGTCCTCGCGCGCCCAGGGGCCTACCGGTGCGCGCAGGGTGTTCCACGGCCAGGCGAGCCCGAGCGGTGCCGAGCTATCGTCGCCGTGTCCGGCCGAGGCGGCGCGCGGCGGGAGTTCCGCGGCGGGCACGACGACGCGCGGGTGATGGCCGCCGGCGGCCAGGCGCGGCCAGCCGTCGACCCAGGTGAGCGCCTCGATCCCCGTCTCCCGGCCCAGCACGTTGCGCGGGCCGGACGGGGTGTCGACGGGGCGGGCGCAGAGGAACACCAGGTGCCAGCGCCCGTCGGCGGCCTGGAGAAGCTCGGCGTGCCCGGCCTTCTGGAGCGGCACCGTCGGGTCGTCGCGGGTGGTGAGCAGCGGCTCGGGGTCGAACTCGTAGGGCCCCTCCAGCGAGCGGGACCGGCCGATCTTCACGCCGTGCTCCACCCCGGTGCCGCCCTCGGCGAGGATCAGGTAGAACCATCCGTCGCGGTGGATCATCTTGGGGCCCTCGATGAGCAGCTCCTGCTGGTGCAGGAGCAGTGTACGCCCCGTGGCGGTGAGCCCGCCGTGCTTGTCGGCCGCTAGCTCGACGGCGACGATCCCGTCGAACCGGCGTCCGCCCGGGCGGGGATCGTTCTGGAGGTTGAGCAGCCAATGGCGGCCGTCGTGGTGGAACACCGAGGGGTCGAAGCCGTGGCTGGCCACCGCGACGGGTTCGTCCCAGGGTCCCTCCACCCGGTCGGCTCGGGTCACGTAGACGGTGAGGTCGAACTGGCGGGTGCCGAGCGACCCGACGATCGCGTAGGTGAGCCAGAAGCGCTCGCCGTCGTGGCTGAGCGCCGGCGCCCAGATGCCCGCCGAATCGGGGATGCCGCGGAGGTTCCCTGAGGGCGCGGCCCCTTCGACCGAACCGCAGGGCTCCCAGTCGACCAGGTCGCGGGAGCGGAACAACGGGATGGTGGGGAACCACTGGAAGCTGCTCGTGGCGAGGTAGTACCAGTCGCCGACGCGGACCGCCGCCGGGTCGGGAGCGAACCCCCGAACGGCCGGGTTGACGAGGTCGCGTCGGGGGGTCGGATCGTCTTTCATCAGCTGTGGCTCCCGCTCTCGGTGTCGTCCATGACGCCTCCCATCTTGCCCCATCTGCGCCACATGCGCAAACGTTAGCTCAAGCAAAAATGGCTAAAATACGCTTGACATGCCTACGCAGGGATATCTAGACTGCAAGCGTTAGCTCATTCGGGGGACGAGTGAGACCTTCAAGGGAGAAGAGAGAAGATGAACGACGTCGGACGGATACCGTGGTACCGATCG
Organism: Arachnia sp.; assembly: GCA_035326505.1. Classification (GTDB taxonomy): domain Bacteria; phylum Actinomycetota; class Actinomycetes; order Propionibacteriales; family Propionibacteriaceae; genus Arachnia. Next base: position 11,387 of record DAOLFC010000099.1, on the reverse strand, counting down.
CTCCGGTGGCGCCTGTTGTACATGGTGCTCCCGTTCCTCGCCTTCGTGTTCGTGTTCAGCTACCTGCCGCTGCTGGGGTGGTACTTCGCCTTCGTCGACTTCCAGCCGGGCGTCCCGCCCTGGGAGATGCCCTTCGTGGGCTTCAAGTGGTTCGAGTCGATCGTCTCGTCGCCGGCCCAGCTCGCCACGATCCTGCGGGTGCTGCGCAACACGCTGGCCATGAACTTCCTGGGCCTGCTCACCAGCGTGCTGCCGCTGGTCTTCGCGATCCTGCTCTACGAGCTGCGCTCCAGCCGGCTCCGGCGAACCGTGCAGACGCTCACCACCGCGCCGCACTTCGTGAGCTGGGTGCTGGTCTACGCGCTCGTCTTCGCCTTCCTGAGCGCCGACAGCGGCCTGATCAACAACCTGCTCATCGACTTCGGCGTCATCGACGCGCCGATCAACTTCCTGATCAGCCCGGACCACGTCTGGCTGAAGATGACGGCACTCGGCCTCTGGAAGTCCATCGGGTGGAGCGCCATCATGTACCTCGCGGCGATCAACGGCATCGATCAGGACCTCTACGAGGCCGCCTACATGGACGGCGCCAACCGGTTCCAGCGCGCCGTCCACGTGACGCTCCCGGGGCTGCTGCCGACCTTCTTCGTCCTGCTCCTGCTGAGCATCGCGAACATGATCAACTCCGGCATGGACCAGTACTTCGTGTTCGCCAACGCGATGAACAAGGACACCATCGAGGTCCTCGACCTCTACGTCTACAACATCGGCATCTCGCAGGGGAACTTCTCCTTCGCGACGGTCATTTCCATCCTCAAGACGGTCGTGAGCCTGGTGCTGCTCTTCTCCGTCAACGGGCTCTCCAAGCGCGTCCGCGGCGAGTCGATCTTCTGAGACGGGAGAAACAGCAATGACGACAACGACACCCCCCGAGCTCGTCGCCGCGGCGGTCAAGCGGAAGCGCCGGACCCCGAAATCGCGCCGGCCCATCGATCAGTTCACCGCCGGAGAGAAGGTGTTCAACGTCTTCAACGTGGTCTTGATGCTGCTGATGGCGTTCGTCTGCTTCTATCCGTTCTGGTACATCTTCGTCAACACCATCTCGGACAACACGCTGAGCGCGGCCGGGGACATCCTGTTCGTGCCCCGAGGCCTCCACATCCAGAACTACGTGACGATCTTCAAGATCCCGGGGATCGCCCACGCCGCGTGGATCTCGGTCCTCAGGACGGTGCTCGGCACGCTGCTCACGGTGGCGGTGTCGGCATACCTGGGATTCATGATGACCCAGCGGAAGATGGCGTTCCGGTCGGGCGTGTACCGGTTCCTCGTCGCGACGATGTACATCAACGCTGGCCTGATCCCCATCTACATCCTCTTCAACTATCTGGGGCTGCTCGACAACTTCCTCGTCTACATCCTCCCGTTCGCGGTCTCCGCATTCAACGTGGTGCTGGTCAAGACCTTCATCGAGTCCGCCATCCCGGGATCGCTGCAGGAGGCCGCGGAGATCGACGGCGCCGGCACCTGGACGATCTTCACCCGGGTCATCCTCCCGCTGACCGGGCCGATCCTCGCGACGCTCGCGATCTTCAGCGCGGTGGGGCAGTGGAACAGCTTCATGGACACGGTGATCTTCGTGACCTCGGAGGACCTCCAGACACTGCAATACGTGCTCTACCGCTTCCTCTCGCAGGCCCAGGCGATGGCCAACATCATGGCCCAGGGCGGCGTCGTCGACCCCGGAAAGTCGGGCTCCGGAGTCACCACCGTGTCGATCAGGTACACGATCACGATGATCACCGTCCTGCCGATCTTCATCGTCTACCCGTTCATGCAGAAGTACTTCGCCAAGGGCATCACAGTCGGCGCCGTCAAGGGCTGACACGGCCATCCACCAGATCCACCAGTCGTCCATCACATTTCAGGGTCAAGAAAGGACCACATCATGGCAATCAACCGATCGGTCGGGAGAAAGGCCGGAGCCATCCTGGCGACGGCCGCCCTGACGCTCTCGCTCGCGGCGTGCTCGTCGGGCGAGGAGAACAAGAACGAGGACGGGACCGGCGGCGCGCTGACCATCTTCACCCAGACCTCCACCTACGAGGGCAAGCTCGACGGCTACGTCGGCAAGAACTTCAAGGACAAGCTGGGGCTCGAGATCAACGTCGTGCCGTCGACGGTCGGCGGCACCGACCGGTTCCAGACGCGGCTGACCACCGGCGACCTGGGAGACCTCGTCATCTTCGGCAGCCGGGACGCGCTCCAGCAGGCGATCAACGCCAACCTGATGCTCGATCTCAACGAGCACAAGGAGGAGCTGCCGAACATGTTCCGCTTCGCCGATGGCGTCGCGCGGATGGAGTCGCTCGACGACGGCAAGCTCTACGGCATGCCGAGCGGGGTGGCCGAGAACGCGGACATCTCCCGCGGAGACTGGCCGTTCATCCCGTCGATCCGCTACGACTACTACAAGGAGCTCGGCTCCCCGGTGATCCAGGACTATTGGGGCTACCAGGACGTCACGATCGCGATGGCGCAGGCGCATCCGACCACCGAGGCGGGGGACAAGTTCTACGCGCTGTCGCTGTTCGGCGGCTGGGACGGCACCTCGGCGGGCCAGATCCGCAACATCGCCCAGGCGCAGGGCTGGGCGACCGGTGACGGCACCAACAACTACGACCTGATCAACATCGACCCGAAGAACAAGGTGGTGGAGGACCTGCTGCAGGACGGCAGCATCTACCTGCAGGGGCTCAAGTGGGCCAACGGCTTCCACCGCGCCGGCCAGCTCGACCCCGACTCGGCGACCCAGACCTGGGACGACTACCTGAAGAAGGGCGAGAAGGGCCAGTCCGCCATGTGGCCGTACGGCTACATCGGAAACCTCAACTTCAACCCGGTGAACCCGGACCTCACCGCGCAGGGCAAGGGCTTCCAGCGGGTCGCCGCGGAGGACGCGCAGATCTCCGAGTCGGTCTCGACCATGGGAACCGGCTGGTTCTGGGGCATCACGAACAAGTCGAAGAACCAGGCCGGGGCGATCGCCTTCCTCGACTACATGTACGGGGACGAGGGCGCCTTCACCTTCGAGAACGGCCCGGAGGGCGTGATCTGGAAGGTGAACGCGGACGGCCAGCCCGAGTTCACGGAGCTCGGCGCCGGCGACTGGTCGGCCGAGGTGCCCGCTGAATTCGGCGGTGGCAAGGTGGCCGACACCTTCAAGTTCCGCGTCAACGGCGCCTTCATCAGCCCCGACGCCGTCAACACGAAGTACGACTCGCCGTCCAACTACAACACCTGGACGACCTACCTGAGCGACAACGCCAGCGCACTGGACAAGCTGTGGAGCGCCGATCACGGCGACGCGCTGAACATGAAGCAGGTGCTCGTCGACCAGGGCCGCGTCTTCGGCTTCGAGGCCAAGAACGTGCCGCAGATGGTGCGCAGCGACGAGGACAAGGTGATCCTGAGCCAGGTGGGCGACGTGATCAAGCAGTACTCGTGGCGGATGATCTACGCCAACAGCGACGAGGAGTTCGACAAGCTGCAGCAGGACATGATCTCCCAGGCCAAGGCCCTCGGCTACGACAAGCTGGTCGAGTTCGAGACCGGCTACGCGAAGAACTACTTCGACGCGAGCTAGCTCGCACATCGGGTGGCGGCGGACGACGGGTTCGCCCGCCGCCACCCCCACCACTCTCCCCGAGCCCTGGGTGCAGGGCAGAGGACACGACGACGAGGGGCGGCAATGGCAGACAAGACCACCACGGCGCACAAGCTCTACGAGATCGCGCTCCTGATCAGCCGGCTCGTCCTGATGAACCTTCTCTGGATCGCCTTCGTGGCCCTCGGCCTCGTCGTCGCGGGCATCGTGCCGGCGACGGTGAGCGTCGTCGGCGTGTTCCGGGCCTACGAGCGCGACGGGGACGGCTTCTCCTGGCTCGCGCTCGCCTGGCGCCTGTACGTCGACGCGCTGCGCCGGTTCTGGTTCCTGTCGGTGGCCTTCAGCGCCGCGATGGTGAGCCTGCTGCTCAGCTCCTGGGTGCTCGACTTCCAGCAGAGCGTCTTCGGACTCTTTCCCGGGCTGCTCATGGTCTACCTCGGCGCCCTCGCCCTTCCCTACTTCGCCGCGAACGAGGCGAGCTTCGAGATGGGGCGGCTCGCGCTGGTGACCAACGCGCTGCGGCTGCCCCTCGCCTGGGGGCTGACGTCGCTCACCATCCTGCTGGCGGAGGCCGCCGTCGCGGCGCTCTGCTTCTTCGTCCCCGGACTCATTCCCCTCGTCGGCGTCAGCATCCCGCTCTTCCTGGCCTGCTCGATCCTCACCAAGCGCTGGAACCGCGCGCTCCGGGAACTCGGCCAGCCCGAGCTCCGGGTCGCCCGCGAGCCGCTGTTCGGCGAGCCGCCGTCGGCCCCGCGCTGACCATGACTCACAGGAGTAAAACACCATGCGTGCCATCCCCCACCGCACCCGCATCGACGCGACCGCGTGGCAGCGCGAGCAGACAGCAGACGGCGTGCGTTTCACGCACCCGAACCCCGACGGTAACCGGTTCTGGGACCACCACGGGTTCTGGGAGACCAACGATCACGCCGTCGACGTGCTCGGCTGGTACGGGGTGCGCCTGCGCGCGGCCGTCGATGCTCCGATGCCCGTCACCCTCACCCTGACCTGCTCCCTCGTGCGGAGCCCCCGGCCCGAGGCGCTGCCGCAGGTCTCGGCGCGCGCGGTGCTGCTCCCTGGGGAGGAGACTTACGTTCCCTTCGCGCAGTTCGACGTGCCGGACGCGATGGGCGTCCTGCTCAAGGGCGTCGTCGCCGTCGCGGTGCTGCCGGACGCCGGCGCAGCTGCGGTGGAGGTCGAGGAGCTCGAGTTCGTCGCCGCCCGCGACCTCCTGGTCGCCTGCGACGTCCGGGGCGCGGCGCTCGACGCGGCCGACCCCGAATCGCGCGTGGCCTACGACATCGAGCTGCTGAACATGCTCGACGTTCCGCAGGCCGTGAGCGCCGCGGTGCGCCGGCGCGGCAACGAATGCCTGCCCGCCGAGTTGAGCCTCGACGAGCAGCGCGTCCAGAGCGTCGCGGCGGTGCTGGCCCCGCACGAGCGGAGGCGCATCCAGCTCGTCGTCGCCTCGAGCGACCGGCTCGCCCCGCTGGGCCACGAGCGCCAGCGTGTCGTGGTGTCGTCCGCGAGCGGGTTCCGCTCCGAGCTCGCCTTCCTCACCGTGAACAACGACGACGACTTCCGCACGACACTGCGCCGCGCCGACATCGCCGAGATCTCCGCCACGATCGCCGAGCACGACTGGGCGTGTGCCGCGTTCGCGCGGCGCTACGCCCAGGCCGAGGCCTGGGTGGTGCCCAGCGTCGATCCGCAGGCGGACCATCTCTTCGCCACGCGTCAGTCCGACGAGGCGTTCAACTCTTCGCTCGTCGCGCTGATCAGCGGGGAGCCGCGCTTCGCGGAGAAGACCGCGCGGTTCCTCCGCGAGATGGTGCATCCCGAGCGCGGCTACTTCCGCACCCTCAAGGGCGGCAACCAGGAACTGGTACACGAGGGCGAGTTCTTCGCCTCCGTCTCCATGGCCTACGACCACATCCGAGACCTCGGTCTCCTCACGGGCGACGAGGTCGAGCGGCTGCACCGGAGCTTCCGCACCTTCATGGCGATCGCCGAGCGCGAGATGCTCAAAGGGAAGGTCTCCAACTGGCAGCTGTGCGAGCTGCAGGGCGCCATCTCGTGCGCCGCGGTGCTGCAGGACCTGGAGCGCATCGACCACTTCCTCGACGCCGACGGCGGCGTCCTCGACCACCTGGCCCGCGGTGTGCTCGACGACGGATGGTGGTTCGAGGCCTCGATCGGCTACAACCTGCTGGCGATGGGCATCTACCTCCAACTGATCACCTGCGTCGACAAGTGGGGGTTCAACCTGCGCGACGCCCAGGTGCCGGCGAGCTACGGGCGCGATTCGAGCCTCGACGACGCGGTCCTTCCCGCCTCCGACCGGATCGACGGGCTCTCCACCGAGATCTGGGGACCGGTCACGCGCAACACCCGCTCCGTCAAGCTGCTGGCCGACTCGCTCACCCCGTTCTTCGGTCACGACGGCGTCATCTTCGGGATGAACGACGCCGTGGAGACCCGCGCGCCGGCCTATCACCTGCTCGCGCCGCGCTACGACCTGGCCTACCGCGTCTACCGGAACCCCGCCTACCTCCCGCTGCTGCACTCGGTGTCCGAGCGCGACGTGTACTACGGCGTGCCCGAACTGCCGCCCGCCGATCCTTCGTCGCTCGAGGCCTCCCGGTCGTCGGTCAGCGCCGATGTCGCGGGGATCGCGGTGCTCCGCTCCCGGACCCCCGGCCGCGCCCCGGGCGAGCAGTACCAGGTCTCCGTCAAGTCCGGCATCCTCGGGGGAGCACACGGCCACTACGACCGGCTGGCGCTGAACTCGATCCGCCGCCACGGGAAGAGCTTCTACAACCCCGAGAACGTCTGGTACTCGTACCACACGTTCATGTACAAGTTCTACGTCCAGAACTCGATCACCCACAACATGGCGACGGTGGACCTCAAGCAGCAGGACCCGGCCCAGACCACGACGCTGGCCTTCCACTCGGGCGAGCGCATGCAGTACCTGGTCCAGGAGATCACCACCGCCTGGTGCCACCCGCCCTACGGCGGCTGGGTGGTGACCCCCGGGCTCGGCTTCGCGGAGCAGGCGGCCGAAGAGGGCCGCACCGTCGCGCTCCTTCCCGCGGGCGAGGAGCCGCCGTACTCCACACGCAGCGGCTTCACCGAGCCGATCCTCCAGCGGCGCGCCACCGTCGTCACCGACGACTACGTGCTCCTCGTCGACTACCTCGAGGGCGAGGCCGAGCACCAATACGACTGCCTCCTGCACGCCAGCGGGCTCCGCGCGCTGGTCGGCGACGGCGAGGCGACGCTGACGCACCTCAGCGCCGACCCGTCGGACAGCGATGGCTTCGGCTTCACCGAGGGCCCCGCCCTCGTCTACCAGGGGTGGCAGCCGACGCTCGACCCGTCGCCGCTCGGCAGCGGCCAGTTCATCACCGACTGCCACGCGTTCCAGGCGCGCGGCGTGCTGAAGGCCAGCTTCGTCGTCGACATGTCGTCGTTCGGCGCGGGCCGCTGGCTCACCCAGCTGCGCACCGACCACAACGCGCCCGGACCCCTGCACCTCGATATCTACTCCGTCGCGCCGGCCGAGCGGACCGTGGTCGTCGGCTGCGAGCCCGAGTACTTCCAGACGCAGCAGACGCTCGCCTACGCCGTGTGCGCCGGCGGCGAGTCGACGCCGCTCGCCGAGGGAGGCTTCGGCGCGTGGATCTTCGGCCGCGACGACCTCGACATCGCCCTCCCCGAGGGCGCCGAGGAGCTGACGCTTCAGACGCGCAGCACGGCCACCTCCATCAAGACCGAGAACGAGGCCTTCCCACCCGTCCCCGCCCTCTTCTGGGGCGACGGGGTCATCGCGTGCGGCGACGGCACTGCCTGGCGGCTGCGCGACCTGCCGCACGCGTTGGAGAACACCGTCGACGTCCCTATTCCGGATCGGGACTACGCGGGCGGGCCCGTCAAGCTCGAGATGCGCCGCATGACCTCCAGCATCCCGGCCACCCCGGCCGACGCCTCGGCGCCGGCGCGGGTCCGGGTGGATCTCCGGTCGCTCGCCGGGCGCGGGCCGCTACGGCTGACCGTCTCTGTCGGCGCCGACTACCCGATCGGCGACGAGCGCGCCCGGCGGCGCACGCTCGACGTCCGCACGCACGGCCGGACCGCGAGCTTCCTCACCCTCATCGAGCATCACGAGGGGGCGCCGATGGTCCGCGAGGTGCGCGAGGAGGACGGCGTCGTCACCGTCCGCCTCGCCGACGGCCGGACCCAGCGCCTCACGATCACGGACCTGACGCTCGCCGACGCGTCGATCCTGCTCGAGGAGTGATCCGGGCCGGAGTCTTCCGGTGCGATAAGGTGACGCGCACGTGGAAGTGAAGGCGCGGAGGGGTCGGATGGCGGAAAAGGGCGCGGTTACGCTCGAGGATGTGGCCCGGGAGGCCGGGGTATCGATCTCCACGGCCTCGCGGACGCTGAACGGCCGCGGCGGCCGCGTCGGGGAAGCCACCCAGGCGCGGGTCCGAGCCGTCGCCTCGCGCCTCGGCTACGCGACGAACCTCGCGGCGCAGGCCGTCGCGCTGGGCCGGTCGCGCTCGATCGGGCTGATCGTGAGCGAGGTCCCCGACGACTACCAGAACCCGGTCATGACGGGCGTGTTCCGCGCGGCCGCCGCGCGAGGGATGCTGGTCACCACCGCCGTGTCGAGGACTGCGGACGCCGAGGCCTCGTCGACCGCCGTGCGCCTGCTGCGCGGCCAGCGCCCGTCGGCGATCATCTACGTCGGCACGGAGTCGCCGACCAGCGCCGGGATGCCCGAGCTGATCCGGGAACTCCAGCACGCCGATGCCGAGGGGTGTCGGGTGGTACTCATCGGGGTCTCCGGCACCCCGCTCGACAGCGTCGTCGTCGACGACAAGCTCGCCGCGGCGGAGCTCGCCGTCGCGTTGGAGGCCATCGGCTATCGCGACCCGTTGGTGGTCGCCGGCGGCGGGCTCGGACAGATCTCGCAGGACCGCACGGACGGGTTCATCGACGGATACGCCGGGCGGGGGATCACGGTGCCGCCCCACCGCGTCATCGTGCAGGCCTCGAACCACGACGGCGGATACCGCGCCGGCGGCGAGATCCTGCGCCGGCTCCCGCGGCCCGATGTGGTGTTCTGCGTCAACGACGCGATGGCCATCGGCCTGTGCGTGCGGCTCCGGGAGCAGGGCCTCGTCGTCGGCAAGGACATCGCGGTGGCCGGATGCGACGACATCCCGGCGCTGCGCGACATCGATCCGCCTCTGAGCACGATCAGCATGCCGTGGCTCAAGGCCGGGGAAGAGGCGCTCCGGCTTGCCGACGACGAGCAGTCATCCGGCCGGACCGTCGTCCTGGAGGGGTACCCCCTCCTGCGCGCCTCTACCCCGGGCCTTGCGGGTTAGCGGAACCTCCTAGGAGGTTCCGCGGGACCACTTAGCGCAGGTCCGCCGGCGTGATGCCGACGACGTCGGTGTAGTCGATGTTCTCCCCAGCCATCGCCCAGACGAAGGAGTAGGCGCCGGTGCCGGAGGCGGTGTGGATCGACCACGGCGGGGAGACCACCGCGTCGCGGTTGTGCAGCAGCAGGTGGCGGGTGTTGTCGGGCTCGCCCATCAGATGCACCAGCACCTCGTCGCCGAGGCCGTCGTAGAGGTACACCTCGGTGCGGCGCGGGTGGACGTGCGGGGGCATGGTGTTCCACACCGAGCCCGGCGCCAGCGTCGTGATGCCCAGCACCAGCTGGTTCGACTCGATGCCGTCGGCATGGATGTACTTGCGGATCACGCGGTCGTTCGAGGTCTCCAGCGCGCCCAGGTGCAGCGCCTCGACCTCGTCGCGCCCGGCCTTCGCGGCCGCGGTCGCGCGGTGCGCCGGGGCGGAGACGAGGTAGACGGCGCCCTCGCCGGAGAGCGTGATGTTCTGCGTACCCAGCGGGAGGTAGACGACGTCCTGCGCGCCGAGCGAGAACGACGCGCCGTCGGCCTCGATCGTCACCTCGCCGGACAGGCCCACCAGGCCGAGCTCGCGGCGCTGCAGCAGGTAGTCGGCCTCGATCAGCTCCGGCGCCTCCAGTGCGATCGGCGCGCCGTCGACGACGACGCCGCCCACGAGCAGCCGGTCGTCGTGCGCGTACCCCCAGTTCACCTCGCCCGGGGTGAACAGGCCGGACAGCACGAAGCGCTCGCGCAGCTGGGTGGTGTCGAGGGCGTTGATGTCGTCGGGATGGGTGCTCCACAGACGGGACACGGACATGGGTTCTTCTTCTCCAGGGTTGTTAGCTGTGGTGTGGTGAGGCGAGCCGGCGTTCCGGGCTCACCAGTAGGGGATCCAATCGGGGTGCTGCAGACGCGTGAGGGCCTCCAAGTAGTAGTAGTCCCCCCACAGGTTACCCTCGTCCACCCCCATGCCGCGCGGCAGGTTGTAGACACCGTGCAGCAGGAGCGCGTTGCTGTCGGCGCCCAGCGCGCGCGGCGTGTAGCGCGCGGCCAGCGACGCGACCATCTCGCCCGCGGTCGCCCGGTAGCGCGCGACGGTGGCGTCCGAACCCCCGGCCGTATCCAGGCCGTGCGCCAGCTCGAGCAGCCCGCAGGCGGCGATGGCCGCCGATGACGAGTCGCGGGGCTGATCGTCCCCGTCGGTGAACACGAGGTCCCAGAACGGGACCTGGTCCGTGGGGAGGTGGGAGAGGTAGTACTCGGCGCAGCGCGTCGCGGCGTCGAGGAACACCTGCTCCCCGGTGTGCCGGTGGGCCAGCGCGAACCCGTAGATGCCCCAGGTCTGGCCCCGCGACCAGCACGAGTCGTCCGCGTAGCCCTGGTGGGTGCTGCCGTGCCGCGGCTCGCCCGTCACGGAGTCCCAGTGGTAGGTGTGGAAGGTGGTGTCGTCCGGCCTGATGATGTAGCGCTCCAGCTGGTGGCAGTGGCGCGTGGCCGCCGCGGCGTACCGCGGGTCGCCGGTGGCCTCGGTCGCCCAGAACAGCAGCGGCATGTTGAGCAGCGAGTCGATGATGCCTCGGCCCTGCTCCTCGGGGTTGGCGAGATCGCCCCAGGCCTGGACGATCCCCGCGGGCTCCAGGTAGCGGGTCATGAGGTGGTCCGCGGCCAGGAGCGCCGCGTCGCGCGCCGTGGTGTCGCCGGCGTGCCGCGCCGCGACCACGCAGCCGAGGGAGTAGAGGAAGCCCAGGTCGTGGTTGTCGACGTCGACGTGGTCGCGGATCCGCTGGGCGAACGAGGTCACGTGGCGCAGCGCGAGGTCGCGGTAGTCGTCGCGGCTCGTCAGTTCCCAGGCCAGCCAGAGCTGCCCCGACCAGAAGCTCGTGGTCCAGCCGTAGTTGCTCCCGGAGGGAAGATCGCGTCCCCAGCCGTGGAACGGCTCGCGCAACGGGTAGACCCCGTCGGTGGTGTTGTCGTGCGGGAACAGGGTGCCGAAGCCCGCCATGTTCTGGTCGATCACCGCGAGCGCATCCTGGGTGGCGGTGGAAAGGGCCTCATCCCGAGTACGTGCCGGGAAGAGCTGTCGCGTTGCCAATGGGGTCTCCTTGCTGCGAGCGGGGTGCGAACCGGCCACGCGCAGGGTGGGGTTCCCCTTGATTATGCAACTAGTTGCAGTTATGATGCAACTAGCAGTTCCCAGTGGTGGGGCTTCTAGGGAAGTACTGATCAGTGAGGTGCCGAGTGAGGACGTGCCAGGCGGGATGAGATACGACGCCCAGATCTTGGGT
>DAOLFC010000098.1:0-13371 GCA_035326505.1 Arachnia sp. | reverse complement strand
GTGACAAGGCGGAGGAGGGAGTCATAGCGGGGCACTACGTCGACCGACGACAACGAAGTCAATCGCCCGCATGGCGTCCCATGCCCGTGCATTTAGGCGCGACGGGCTACTAACCGTCACGCAGCGAGCGAGGAGAATCATGCCAAAGGTGCTGTGCCCCGGGTCCTTCGATCCCATCACCGTGGGGCACGTCGACGTCATCCGGCGCGCCCATGCGCTGTTCGGCGAGGTGGTGGTGGCCGTCGGGAAGAACAACCAGAAGAAGTACCTGTTCGACTTCGACCAGCGCACCGAACTGGTCCGGGGCGCGCTGGCCGATCTGGATGGCGTCACCGTCGAGCCCATGAGCGGGCTGCTGGTCGACTTCTGCCGCGAGCGCGGCATCACCGCCGTCGTCAAGGGGCTGCGCTTCGGCGCTGACTTCGACTTCGAGGTGCAGATGGCCCACATGAACCGGGGCCTGAGCGGGCTGGAGACCGTCCTGCTGCCCGCCGCGCGCGAGCATCTCACGCTCAGCTCCACCATCCTGCGCGAGGTGATCAAGCTCGGCGGCGACGTGACGCCCTACGTGCCCGCCAATGTGGCGACCGCCCTCGAGGGGCTGCGCGGCTGACCGTCGCCGCACGCCGTGGCCCCACACCGTCGCCTCCCCCCCGGATTTGGGGAACGGCCGGGCGCACCGGTAGAGTTGGCGGTCGGTCATGACGAGATCAGGCTCGGCTCTGGAGAAGGGATTCCTGCCATGAGAACCGAACATCGCCATCCCGACCGCCGCTCACCCTGGGTCATCGAGACCCATGACGTGTTGCGCCAGGCCGGGTCGATGAAGGAACTCAGGACGGTTCTCCCCGCTCCCGCCGAACTCGGCACCGCTGTGATCGGAGTACCTGAAGGCTCGGACATCAGCTTGGAACTCAAGCTGGAGGCCGTGGTCGACGGGGTCCTGGCAAGGGGACGCGTGGACGTGCAGCTGCACGGCTCGTGCTCTCGCTGCCTGAGCGACGTCGCCTACGACGACTCGTTCGATCTCCGGGAGCTCTACTTCTACCCCGGCAAAGAGGTGGAAGAGGACGAGTCCCTGGTGCTCGACGAGACCGTCGATCTCGAGGTCGCGCTACGGGACGCCGTGGTGCTCGAGCTGCCCTTCACGCCGCTGTGCGACGAGGATTGCCTGGGTTTGTGCCCCGACTGCGGGTTCAACCTCAACGACGATCCGGCGCACGAGCATGGGGATCGCATCGATCCCCGCTGGGAGAAGCTCACCGGCTTCACCGGCAGTGAAGACAACTGATTTATCTAGACGAAGACCTCTCGTAAGGAGAAGACCGTGGCCGTTCCGAAGCGGAAGATGTCGCGCAGCAACACCCGTTCCCGTCGGGCGCAGTGGAAGACGTCCGTGGTGCCCACCGTCACGTGCGTGAACCCCGCCTGCCGTGAGCAGCACCTGTCGCACACCGCGTGCCCCAGCTGCGGCCAGTATGGTCCGCGTGGTTCGCGCCGTCAGGTCCTCGAGGCCTGAGCAACACGCTCCCACAGCTGCTAGATGAGCTGGGCGTCGAGGTCGACGCCCAGCTTTTCGAGTTGGCTCTCACCCATCGGTCTTACGCCTTCGAGAACGGCGGCATCCCCAGCAACGAGCGGCTCGAGTTCCTCGGCGATGCGGTGCTGCAGATCGTCGTCACCGAGCACCTCTATCGGTCGTTCCCGGAGCTCGCGGAGGGCCAGTTGGCGAAGCTGCGCGCCAGCGTCGTCAACACTCAGGCGTTGGCGGGGGTGGCGCGTCGGCTGCAGATCGGGCCTCTGATCAAGCTCGGCCGCGGCGAGCGGCTCACCGGCGGCGCGGACAAGGCCTCGATCCTGGCCGACACCACCGAGGCGATCATCGGCGCCGTGCATCTCGCGGGCGGGGCGCCCTGGTCGCATCGCTTCGTGCATGTGCTGTTCGATCCGCTGATGGCGGCCGCGGAGGCGCGGGCCGACTACCTCGATCACAAGACCGCGCTCCAAGAGGCCTGCTCCCAGCGCGGCTGGGAGCCGCCGCGCTACGTCGTGGAGGGCGCCGGGCCGGATCACATGCGCACCTTCACCGCCGACGTGATCGTCGACGGCCGCCCCCTCGGCCACGGTGTCGCGTCGTCGAAGAAGCACGCCGAACAGCTCGCGGCCCGAGCCGCCTTCCGGGAACTGGGGAATGCCTGAACTGCCCGAGGTGGAGGTCGTCCGCCGGGGGCTCAGCACCCATCTGACGGGCCGCGTCCTCGCCCGGATCGAGGTCCTCCACCCTCGCCTGGTCCGCAGCCATCCCGGTGGACCCGCCGGTTTCGTCGGCGACCTCACCGCGCGCCGCGTCGACGACGTGCGCCGGCGCGGGAAGTACCTCTGGCTGGCCTGCGGCGACGACGCCCTGATCGTCCACCTGGGGATGAGCGGGCAGTTCCGCGTGAATCCGCCCGGCGACGACCTGGCGCGCCACACGCGCGTGCGCTTCCTCCTCGACGACGGCGCGGAGCTGCGCTTCGTCGACCAGCGCATGTTCGGCGGGCTGGAGTGGCGTCCCGGCGAGGCCGCCTGCCCGGTGCCCCACATCGCGCTGGACCCCTTCGATCCCGACTTCGATCCGGGCGCGGTGGCCCAGAGGTTGCGCTCCCGGCGCACCGCCGTGAAGCGGGCCCTGCTGGACCAGCGCCTGGTCAGCGGGATCGGCAACATCTATGCGGATGAGGCGCTGTGGCGGGCGCGCGTCCACTTCGACCAGCCCGCCGACGAACTCGGCCCCCGCAAGGCCGTCGCTCTGCTGCGTACCGCCGGTGAGGTGATGGCCGAGGCGCTCGCCCAGGGAGGGACCTCCTTCGACGCGTTGTACGTCAACGTGAACGGCGAGTCGGGGTACTTCGGCCGGTCGCTGGACGTCTACGGCCGCGAGGGGCAGCCGTGCCGACGCTGCGGCACCCCGATCCGCCGCGTCGCCTTCATGAACCGCTCGTCGCACTTCTGCCCATGCTGCCAGCGGAAACGCTGACCCCGCCCACTCGCCGGTCCGGGTCCGCGTTGCGGCTCACCCCCAGGAGCCCCCCATCGCGCTCCGTGAGGAGCCCTTCGAGGCGAGCTCACTCGACCGTCGACACTTGCGAGCCGACGTGCTAGTGTGTACACGCCATTACACGTGATGGAGAGGGGTTGGCGATGGGCACGACTGTTGGAGTTCGAGAGTTCCGTCAGGGTCTCGCTGAGTTCATCGATCAGACCGAGCCCGTGACCATCACCCGGCACGGGCAGACGGTCGGCCTGTTCATCCCGGTGCATCGGGACCGCAAGGCCGATATTGCGGCCTGCGCCGAGGCCGCCCAGAAGGCCAATGCGCTACTTGCCGAATGGGGCACGACCGAGGATGAGGTTGTGGCCGAGTTTGATGCACTGCGGCGAGAGGATCCTCGGGCGGAACAGAGCGCATGACCCAAAGATGCTCTTTGAATCACTCGATGGCTTGCGAGTTGTCGTGGAAACCGTGGATGAGAGTGTCATTGCTCCCCTTCGGAGGGCAGCCCTGGCGCGCATCGGTTCTCGCGATCCAATGGATTGGCCAGTGGTCGCCGCCGCCCTCGCCCTCGGCTGCCCGATCTGGATAGAGGATCGAGACTTCTTCGGCGCAGGAGTCGCAACGTGGACGAGTATGCGCGTCGAGATCTACCTGCGCGGTGACTGAGGGGGAGCAAATATGGACAAGAAGCGACCCCATGCATGTGACTGATGTTCTGACCCGCGATGTAGCGCATCCTCATCGCCGGGTACGCCCTCGCCAACGACGCGACCGTGCTGGCGGCGGACCACGATTTCGACGGCATCGCCCGGGTTACGCAACTGCGGCACGAATACGTCGCGCCGTCGTTGTGAGGCGGGCGTCTCGTCGCGTCGCCTGATCCAGGCGTTTCCGCTCAGGCTAGGGCACGATGCGCCCTTGCGACGCTGACCTCGGGGTAGGGGGCGACGATCGGGCGTGGTTGGGGTCCAGCAACTCGGAGGGCGTCACGCCCAGGGCGGAGGCGAGGCCGAACAGCGTCTTCATCCGCGGATTCGAGAGGGGTCCGCTCTCCCGCGCCGAGCCGCGACCGGCTTCGATCAGCTGTACCTGGTTCTTGGTGATACCTGCTCGGTAGGCCAGCGCCTCCTGCGAAAGGCCGACGTTGTGACGAAGCACGCGTACGCGCTCACCGAATGCGCGTGCGGTCTCGACGTCCCAGGCCATCCCCCGATGATAGGCACGCGGCCTGGCGATCAGGACCACCCGCCACCGCAATGCGAACCAGGCCGGTGGAGAACTCCAGTTCGTAGCCAGGCCGGCCCCGTGACGCCTGCTTCTGTGCTACGAAATAGCTACGGTGCCGCTACGCTTGGCTCATGAAGACGATCAGCCAGCGCGAGATGCGCAATGACAGCGGGGCGGTGCTGCGGGCGGTTGACGCCGGAGAGTCGTTCACGGTGACACGACGAGGTGCCCCAGTGGCGCGGATCGTTCCCATCGATCAGGAGCAGCGGGGGTACCGGGCTCCACGCAGGCCGGCATGGTTCTCCGTGGATGAACTGGTAGACGCAGAGGTCTCTTCGGCGGTACTGCTGGACGACATCCGGGCGGATCGCTGATGGCGACCTGGTATCTCGACACGTCGGCCGCTTTCAGGTTGCTGTTGCGCGAGAAGGAGTCCGCCGCTCTGGTTGCCGCTATCGGGGACGCGCGGCCGACGCTCGTGTCGAGCTTTCTTCTGGAGACCGAGTTGCGTCGAGCGGTACACAGGACCGACGTGCTGCAGCAACGTCAGGTGTCCGAGCTCCTGGACCGAGTTGGTCTGTACGAGTTGACCCCCGCGATCCACACCCAGGCGGGCTTGCTACCGGGGCCGAACCTGCGCTCGCTCGATGCCCTCCACCTCGCGACGGCCATCAATGCGGGAGTCGATGCGCTTGTCGCCTACGATTTTCGCTTTCTCGACGCAGCCCGCGACGCGGGAGTCATGGTCGTCGTTCCGGGCGTGATGACGGGGTGAGCGATTTTTGAACGGACCCCTCCGAACCGGGAAGGTCCTGGCTCGTCGCTGGAACCGCTCGGCGAGCCTGGCCACGTCGTTGCGGGCCAGGAGGGCGGAGCGTTTGGCCAGCTGTGGGTCGAACCGCGAGCTGGGTGCCCGGCTGATCGTGACGGCCGTAAGCCTCAAAATGGCTAGATATCTGGCTAGACGGCGAAATGGTTGGCAGACAACCCGGTGCCGCGGCGGCTGAGTGAACGCCAGACGAGCTGGACGCACAGATCGCCGAGTCCCAGGACGACTGGGAAGGCAGAACGGAACTCGGCTGACTGCCGCTTCAGGGCACCGAGATGCTGGTCGTCACGGCGGCGCGTCTGTTGGGCGGGCCGCCGCTACTTCGAAGTAGTCTTCGTCCCGGTCGATGACGTCGTAGGTCTTCCGGATCTGGACGCCGACGCGGTATTTGATCATCAACCTCGCAGGCGGGAGCCGTCGATGAGAGCGACGCGGGTCGGGAGGTTCTCCGCATCGGCGAGGGCCTTCAGGGCGGGCAGGAGGTACTGATCCCAGGTTGGGGCTTTGGCCATCACAGCCTCGAAGCGAAGCCTCGAAAGGAGCCGGCGCGACCGTTGGCAGGGACTGCTTCTCGGCTTCCGGGGACTCTTTTCGAGACGCTCGTTCCTCGCTCTTCAAAGAGCGTCATGGGGGTGCCTCGCTCCGCAGGGAGCGTCAATCAAGGGTGGGTCTCGCTCCGCAGGGAGCGTCAAGGGTGGGTCTCGCTCCACGAGGAGCGTGTGTGGGGGTCAGCCTTGGGTGGCGCGCTCGCCGAGGCGCTTGGCGACATCCGCCAACTGGGGCTCGCTGAACTGGTACTCGGGGCTCACCGTGGCCAGCATGTAGGTGACTCGGTCGCCGGACATCGTCAGGGCCAGCTGGTAGTGGACCGCCTCGGTCTCGGTCTGGCGCTGGACGGTGAAGGAACGGGCGCTCACCGGCACGCCCTCGGCGCCGATGGAGGTGGCTGGCGGGTGCTCCATGACGGTGGTGCCGAAGACCCGGTCCTGGCAGGTGGAGAGGTTGTTGCCCAGCTTCTCCGCGAAGGTCGCCGCGGCGACGTCGTCGACGAAGGTGAACCGCATCTCGTCGAGACCGAAGCCCTCCGGGGTCTGGTCGTCCTGGATCAGCACCAGCGTGCTCTGCTCGCGCTCGGTGGGGCCGGGCTCGGAGGCCAGGGTGAGGTCTTCGCATCCCATGCCGCTGCTGGTGAGCTCGCCGGGCGCGGTCATGGTCCACCGGCCGATCCCCGGACGGAGCCGGGGGAGGTCGGAGGGCACGAGCCAGCCGACGGGCTCCGTCGGGGGGACGACGACGGATTCGGTGCGGGGCGAACCGGGGCAGGTGCCGTTGAACGAGCACACATCGCCGAGAGGCCGTCGCAGGGCCGTGGCCAGGTTCAGCGCGTCGACGGGGGCGTCGAGCTGGGTGACGTCGAGGATGCTCAGCGAACTACCGGTGCGGCTGAGCAGCACGGTGTGGAACTGGATCTCCTCGTTCTCGTAGACCACGGTGAGTTGGTGGGTGACGTCGGCGAGCCCGCTCACGGTGGTCGACGACACGATCCGGGCCGGCACCTCGCTGCAGGCGGCCAGCGAGGTGAAGCGGCCCACGAGCACTTCCTGGGCCGCCTCCGGCGAAGCGTAGACGTCGATCTGGTGCAGCGCCGCGAGCTTATTGGCCTCGGTAGTGCCCAGCAGGCGCTGCATCGAGATGGTCGGATTGATCAGATCGGAATCCGTGCTCAGGCAGGCGGCGCGGAGGCGCTGGTCGGTGGGATCGGTGGAGGTCGCGGTGACCGCCCAGGTGGCCGACGCGTTGATGGCCGCAGCGTCCTCGACGCCCAGCAGTGCCGCGTCGTCGATCGGCGGCGTCGTCTCCGACGGGGACATCGACGGCGAGGCGCTGGACCCGGGATCGCCGCGTCCCGCGAGATAGAACGAGAGGGCGACGATGAGTGCGATCGCGAGCACCACCGCACCCCACGTCAGCAGGCTCTTGCGGTGATGGGCCCACCAGTCGCCGTCGTCGGCCGACGACGCGGGCTCAGCGATCGGGTCCGCCGCGGGAGACCGGTCGGCGGGGTCGTGGCGGGTGGGGCTCAGGGAGGACTGCGCGGACATCGCCGAGCGTCGAGGCGCGGTATCCGATGCCGCGGCCCAGGGGGACAGCGCGGACCCCTCGTCCTCGGGCGGGGTCATGGAACTCAGGGCGGACCGGCGCGGCAGGGGTGCCTGATCGTCGGAGTCGTCGTCCGGATCGTCGTCCCAGGAGAAGCTCGGCGGCATGGCCGGGGGAGGGACGATGCTGCCCGTGCCCGACGGGGCGGTCGAATCGCCCGGCCGTGCGAACGGATTGCGCTCCGGAAGGTCGTCGTGCCCGTCGCCGACCTCAGAGGCCGACTCGGGATCGTCGGTGTCGTCGTCGGCCACCGGCCCGGCGCGCCTTGCCGGCGCTGAGGTATCGTCCACCTCGTCGAGGTCGAATGTCTCGTCGTCCTCCGGGGGGAGGCCACGCCGGGGACGTGACTCGAGAGAGTCTGGCATAGCCACCTCCGACCATAGATCTCTGCCCGCTCTTCTCGGCGGGCGTTTACACATTATCAAGGCAATACACGTTGGAAGCGTTCTGCAGGAAGGTTAGTGACGTGGCGGAGCGAACTTCAAAACCCCGTATGGTGACCGTCGACCTCGACGTCGTGCCCGTGCGTCCTCCGCGACGGATACCCGGTCCGTGGTGGGCGCTCGCGGGCGGCGGGGCCGTCGCGGTGCTCGCCGCCGGGTGGATCGTGCTGGGCGGCGGAGCCACCCTGGGCTGGCTCGGCACGCCGGATGTCGGCTTCGGGTCGGTGCTCCGGCTCGCCACCCAATGGCTGGCCCTGGCCCACGGCGTGCCCGCCGAGTTCCCCCCGCTCGCCATCAGCATCGTCCCGCTGGGAGTGACGCTGCTGCTCGTCGCGCTGTCGATGCCCATCGCCTCGCTCGCGGCCCGGCAGGCCGCCAGCACCTCGGGCGTGTCGGACGGCACCGGGCACGTCCGGGTCCACGTCGAGCCGATCGTCTGGCGCGTCGGCGCCGTGTTCGCTGCGACCTATACCGCGACCCTGCTGCTCGTCACCACCACGGTCCTCGGCACCGCCACCGGATGGCGTGCGTTGCTCGGCGGCGCGCTGGTGGGCACGATCTCGGGACTCTGGGGCGCGGCCCGGGGGGTGGGCTACGACCTGACCGCCCGCCTGCCCCGGTGGGCGCACCGGCTGCCGAGCGCGGTCGGGCTGGCGCTGTCGGCCCTCGTCGCGGGCGGCGCGACGGTGCTGGTCGTCGTGCTCTGGGCGGGGCGCGCCCAGATGGAGCTGCTGATCGACTCCCTGGGCGGCGGAACCATCGCCGCGGTGCTGCTGCTGGCCCTGCAACTCGCCTACCTTCCCAACGCGGTGCTTTGGTGCGTCTCCTGGCTCCTCGGCGCCGGGGTGCAACTGGGGGAGGGCACGAGCATCACGATGGCGGGCAGCGAGGTGGGATTCCTGCCCGCGGTGCCCCTGCTGGGCGCGGTCCCCGAGGAGATCGGCCCCTGGGCATACGCCTGGCTGGCGGTGGGCGTCGTGGCCGGGGCGTTGACCGCGACGGCGGTGGTGCTCGGCCGTCCACGCGCCCACCCCGTCGAGACCACGCTGGTGGGGGCGATCGGCGGGCTGGCGTCGTCGGCGGTCGTGCTGCTGCTCTGCCTGGTCTCCGGGGGCGGGCTGGGGCCCGGACGGCTGGCCTGGCTGGGGCCTGACCTGAACCGGCTGGTGCTGTTCCCGCCGATCGTGCTCGGGATCTCCGGCGCGCTCGCGGGGCTGCTGATCGGGGCCTGGCTGCGGCCGGTGGCCAAGAAGTCCGCCGGCGAGTCCGTGCCGGTGAGCGCGGACGAGGAGATCCAGGCAGGTGAGGCCGACCCCGGCCCCGTCGAGTCCGAAGACGGCAATCCACCCGGTCCGTCCTGACGGATAAGTGCGGTCACAAGGGGATTCCCGCTATTCGGGGCCAGTGAAATGCTGATCGCCGCACTTATCCGTCAGCTCCGTCAGCGACCACGGGGGAGGGACGCCTTAAGGACGCCTTAAGCTTGGGCGCGTGAGTGTACGCGTCGTCGTCCTGCTGTCCGGAACAGGCACCCTGTGCCAGGCGTTGCTCGACGCCATCGATGAGGGGGCCGTCGACGCCCAGGTGGTGGCCGTCGTCTCGGATCAGCGCGACGCGCAGGGCCTGGAGCGCGCCCGGCTGCGCGGGATCCCGGCCATCGCGCACCCCCTCGCCAAGGGAGCCGACCGGGCGGCCTGGGACGCGCAGCTCCGCGACATCGTCGCCTCCTATTCCCCCGACCTGGTCGCCAGCGCCGGCTTCATGAAGCTCCTCGGCCCGGCCTTCCTGGAGTCCTTCGGGGGCCGCACCATCAACACCCATCCGGCGCTGCTGCCGCTGTTCCCGGGCATGCACGGCCCCCGCGACGCGCTGCGCGCCGGGGTGAAGGTATCCGGGGCGACCGTCTTCCTCGTCGACGCCGGGGTCGACACCGGTAAGATCCTGCTGCAAGGTGCCGTCGACGTCCTGGACGACGACACGGTCGACACCCTGCACGAACGCATCAAGGTGGTCGAACGCCGCCTGCTGGTCAAGGCCGTGGCCGAGTGGTCATCCGCGCCCATCCACAACTGAGGAGAATCATGACCGATCGGATCGCGCTGCGGCGCGCACTGGTTTCCGTCTACGACAAGGCCGGTCTGGTGGAGATCGGGCGCGACCTCGCCGCCGCCGACGTGGAGATCGTCTCCACCGGGTCGACCGCCAAGGTGCTGGCCGAGGCCGGCGTGCCGGTGGTCCCCGTCGAGCAGGTCACCGGATTCCCGGAGTGTCTCGACGGGCGGGTCAAGACCCTGCATCCGCGCGTACACGCCGGAATCCTCGCCGATCGCCGGCTGGAGACCCATCGCGCGCAACTGGAGGAACTGGGCGTCGCCGCCTTCGACCTGGTGATCACCAACCTCTACCCCTTCTCCGAGACGGTGGCCTCGGGGGCGGGCGTCGACGAGTGCATCGAGCAGATCGACATCGGCGGCCCGACGATGGTGCGCGCCGCCGCCAAGAACCACGCCTCGGTGGCCGTGATCACCTCGGCCGGGCAGTACGCGGCGCTGCGGGGCGCGCTGGCCGAGGGCGGATTCACGCTGGCCCAGCGCCAGCAGCTCGCCGCCGCCGCCTTCGTACACACCGCCACCTACGACGTCGCCGTGGCCAGCTGGATGGGCAGCGTCGTCACCGACAGCTCCGGCGGTGACGGGTTCCCCGCCTGGATCGGCGGCACCTGGGACAAGATCGGCACGCTGCGCTACGGCGAGAACAGCCACCAGCCCGCCGCCCTGTACGGCTACCCGGTGGGCCCGGCGGGCATCACCCAGGCCGAGCAGCTGCACGGCAAGGAGATGAGCTACAACAACTACACCGACGGCGACGCGGCCTACCGCGCGGCCTACGACTTCACCGAGCCCGCCGTCGCGATCATCAAGCACGCCAACCCCTGCGGCATCGCGGTGGGCGCCGACATCGCGGAGGCGCATCGCAAGGCCCACGCCTGCGACCCCGTCTCCGCCTTCGGCGGCGTGATCGCCACCAACCGCGGGGTCAGCGTCGAGATGGCCGAGCAGGTGGCCGGCATCTTCACCGAGGTGCTGATCGCCCCCGGTTTCGAGGACGGGGCGCTGGAGATCCTCACCCGGAAGAAGAACATCCGCGTGCTGCGCGCCCCCGCCTACACCCACCGGGCGCGGCAGCTGCAGCCCATTTCCGGCGGCGCGCTGTTGCAGGCCCCCGACCGGATCGACGCCCCCGGCGACGATCCCGCCAACTGGACTCTCGCCGCGGGCGAGCCCGCCGACGAGGCGACGCTGGCCGAACTGGCCTTCGCCTGGCGCGCGGTGCGCGCGGTGAAGTCGAACGCGATCCTGCTGGCCAAGGACGGCGCCTCAGTGGGCGTCGGCATGGGCCAGGTGAACCGAGTCGACTCCTGCCACCTGGCGGTCAACCGTGCGGGCGAGCGGGCCGCCGGTTCGGTGGCCTCGTCGGACGCCTTCTTCCCCTTCCCCGATGGCCCGCAGGTGCTGCTGGAGGCCGGGGTGCGCGCCATCGTCCAGCCGGGCGGCTCGGTGCGCGACCAGGAGGTCATCGACGCGGTCGACGCGGCCGGGATCACGATGTACTTCACCGGCACCCGGCACTTCTTTCATTAGGCACAGCTTCCACTAGACACAGCTTTCATTGAGCACAGCTTCCACTGACCCGTCGTCCCCGACCTGAGAGGGCTCACCATGACCGCGCAGAGGCTCGACGGCAAGGCCACCGCCGCCGCGATCAAGCAGGAACTCACCGCCCGTGTGGCGGCGCTGCGGGATCGCGGCGTCGTTCCCGGACTGGCGACGGTGCTCGTCGGCTCCGACCCGGCCAGCCAGAACTACGTGCGGATGAAGCACCGCGACTGCGAGGAAGTGGGCATCGCCTCGATTCAGGTGGAGCTGCCGCAGGACGCCACCGCCGCGCAGCTGAAGGACGCGATCGAGGGCCTCAACAACGACCCGGCCTGCACCGGCTACATCGTCCAGCTGCCCATCCCGCGCCATCTCGACGAGAACTGGGCGCTGTCCCTGATCGATCCCGACAAGGACGCCGACGGGCTGCACCCCATCAACCTCGGCCGTCTCGTGCTGAACGAGCCCGCGACGCTGCCGTGTACGCCGCGGGGCATCGTCGAGTTGCTGCGCCGGCACGGCGTGGAGCTGCGGGGTGCCGAGGTGTGCGTGGTGGGCCGCGGCATCACCGTCGGCCGGCCGCTGGGCCTGATCCTCACCCGTCGTTCGGAGAACTCGACGGTCACGCTGTGCCACACCGGCACCCGCGACCTGGCGGCGCACACCCGCGGCGCGGACATCGTGGTGGCCGCGGCCGGCGTGCCCGGGATGATCACCGCCGACATGGTCAAGGACGGCGCGGTGCTCGTCGACGTGGGCGTGAGCCGCGTCGACGGCAAGACCGTCGGAGACCTCGCCGCGGACGTCTGGGATAAGGCCTCCTGGGTGACGCCCAATCCCGGTGGCGTCGGCCCCATGACGCGCGCGATGCTGCTCAGCAACGTCGTCGATCGCGCCGAAGCGTTGAGCGTCTGAGACCTCGCGTGGCACCCAACAAGCCCGACAAGCCGGTCGAGTTCTACCCCACCAACCCCTGGCCGGCGGCCGCATCACTGGCGCTGATGGCGGTGGGTGTCGGGTATGCCGTCGCCGGGCACTGGAAGCGGGCGTCGATGGCCTTCGCCGTGTCCATGGCGCTGGCGGGGGTGCTGCGGCTGGTGCTGTCGCGGGAGGCCGCGGGCCTTCTGGTGGTGCGACGCAAGTCCATCGACGTGGTGGTGCTCTTCTTCTTCGCCATCGGCATCGGCGCACTCACCCTGGTCGTGCCCCCGATGCGCTGAGAACGAACACAAATCTCGCTATACGCTGAGACCTCCCCTATATGGCAAGGCTGCGGCGTATAGCGAGATTTGTGCAACTCCTTGAGGAGCGAGAACTCAGATGAGGCCGAGTTCGGTGACCGCGTTGCGCTCGTCCATCAGCTCCGCGACGGAAGCGTCGATCTTGCCGCGGGAGAACTCGTTCAGCTCCAGGCCCTGGACGATGCTGTACTGGCCGTCCTTCACCGTGCAGGGGAACGAGGAGATCAGGCCCTCGGGGACGCCGTAGGAGCCGTCGGACGGCACGGCCATGGAGACCCAGTCGCCCTCGGGGGTGCCCAGCACCCAGTCGCGCATGTGCTCGACGGTGGCGTTGGCCGCCGAGGCCGCCGACGACAGGCCACGGGCCGCGATGATGGCCGCGCCGCGCTTGGCGACGGTGGGGATGAAGGTGGACTCGATCCAGTCCTGGTCGTCGACCAACTCGGCGGCGTTCTGGCCGTTCACCTTGGCGTGGAACAGGTCGGGGTACTGGGTGGCCGAGTGGTTGCCCCAGATGGTCATGTTCGAGATCTCGGTGACCGAGCAGCCCACCTTGGCCGCGAGCTGGGACAGCGCGCGGTTGTGATCCAGGCGGGTCAGCGCGTTGAACCGCTCGTCGGGGATGTCGGGGGCGTTGCGGCTGGCGATCAGGGCGTTGGTGTTGGCCGGGTTGCCGGTGATCAGCACCTTCACGTCGTCGGCGGCCACGTCGTTGAGGGCGCGGCCCTGGGCGGTGAAGATGGCGCCGTTGGCGCTCAGCAGGTCGCCGCGCTCCATG
>DAOLFC010000003.1:0-60916 GCA_035326505.1 Arachnia sp. | reverse complement strand
CGTATTGCAGGACGCCTGCCGTATACGGCAGGCGTCCTGCAATACGGCAGGCGTCAAGCAGGAGGGCAGGCGGATTTCGCCCCCGACCGGACCGTCGCATCGTCGGAGCGGGGCAGAGTTATCCACAGGTTTGAAATTGGTCCTTCCCCAAATCGCCGCTTCAGGCTGAACTAGGGGCATGCTCGACGTCGCCACCAGCCCGCTCTCCCGATCCGACCTCGACAGCCTGGGCATGTCGAGAGCAGACCTCGACTCCAATCTCCAGCGCGGGACCCTGATCCGTGTCCGGCGTGGCTTCTATTCCAGCAACGACGAGCTGGAACAACGCAGCGCACATCGCCGATTGATGGCCGCAACGTGGCCGCTCGTGGACCAAGGAAGCGTCTTCACGCACGAGTCGGCCGCCGTCTTGCACGGCCTTCCGCTTCCCACCGTCCCGACGTCGCGGGTGTTCATGACCCGACGCTCACCCGGCCACGGGAACGCCAGCCCCGCCCTGCGCGTCCGATGGACCAAACTGGACGGCTCCGAGGTGACGATGATCGACGGCTTCCCGGTCTCCACGCTGGCCCGCACCGTCACGGACCTCGCCCGTCAACTCCCCTACGAGTGGGGAGTCGCCGTCTGCGACGCCGCCCTGCGAGCCGATCTTGCGCCCAGCATGCTGGAGGAAACCCTGCGTCGCCACCCCGGTCTCCGCGGTCTGCCCAAAGCCCGCAACGTCGCGAAATTCGCCGATGCGCGCAGCGAGTCCCCGGCCGAGTCCATCAGCCGGGTCCAGATCGCCCAGGCCGGCCTGCCGACGCCGGTGCTGCAATACGAGATCATCGACGCCAACGGTGTCGTTGTCGCCCGCACAGACTTCGGGTGGCCCGAATATGGCCTCGTCGGCGAGGTCGATGGGAAGTGGAAGTACGGCGAACTCCTCAAGCCGGGCCAGACCCCGCAAGACGCGATCATGGACGAGAAACGCCGCGAAGAGCGCATCCGACAGCAGGGACTCTGGATCGTCCGCTGGGACATGTCGACGCTGAACCGGCGAGGCGAGCTCGGCCGCCTCGTCAGACGGGCCATGCAGAACCAACAGCGCCTCCATCCCCGCCCCACCCCGCACTGACCCCGTCGCGGACGCCAGCCTTCCTGTTCGACGCCAGCGATCCTGCCCAACGCCAGCGCTATTGCAGGACGCCTGCCGTATACGGCTGGCGGATTGCAATAACGCTGGCGTCGAGTACGAGGGCTGGCGTCCGGCACGAGGGCAGGCGTCGAGAGCACAACGCGCGTGTCCGCGACGGGAGCGGGTCCCGACAGTGCGTGCCTAGGATGGCGGTGTGCACAGCGCTGAGTGGACGGCCGACGACCTTCGGCGATTGCTGCACGCTCGTCGACGACAACCGTCTCGTAGCTGGTCGGACTGGTACCTCCTACTCTTCGGGGCACTCGTCTTGACTCCGATGGTCGTGTCGCTGGCCAGTGAGCTTCGACTCCCGCTGCTCGCCTGCATGTCCCCATCGACAGCGTGCACGGTCGCGCTGGACCTGCTCCCATTGACCTGGCTTGTTGCGAGTTCCCTGGCCGTGGCCGCAGCGTCGACGCTCCTCGGGCCGCTGGCGGTGAGCGCCGCCACCACCGCCTGGGTTCTCGCGACGCCCGTCGACCGCGAGGATCTTTTGACCCCTGATCTCACCCGCGTCGTCATCGCAGGAATCGGGCTCGGGTTTGTCTCCGGAACGCTGCTGTGGGTGCTGGCCGGCGGCTCGCCAGTGTGGATTGCTGCCTGCACGGCAACCGGTGCCCTGGCCGTCCTTTCGGCGGTTCTCGCGCAGCAGGGCGAGGGATGGCACACGCTGAAGACATCCATGGCGATTGCGAAGATCGCCTGGGCACTACTGGGAGCTCTCGCGTTTGCCGACGTCATCTCGCCGACTCTCACCGCCGTCGCCCTGGCTGCACTCCCGACGCTCTTAGCCGGGCGGGCCGTGCTGCGCGCCAGGGCAGATCTCGCAACGATGTCGCGCCACGCCCTGGCTCGCCGCTCACAGACCCGCGCCGGGCTCGTCGGCGCAGTATCCGGAGCCGACGTCGGACTTGCGCTGGACATCTTGGCCCTGAATCTCGGCGGCACAGGTTCAGGCACGGCCCTTCGCTCCACATGCCACACGGGCTGGCGGGCACTGGCCGGCTACGAGGTACGAAGGGTCGCGCGACGGTCCCCCCGCCTCCTCTGGGGTCTGTCTGGAGCCATCGTCGCCATGGCGTTCATTCCGATCCACCAGAGGGTCGGTCTCGCTTTGGCCTGCCTCGCGCTCGTTCCCGCCTTGGGTCTCATCCTCTCCAGCCTTCGCGCGGTCCTGCGGTCACGGGGGCTCGCCCGCGCGCTTGGACTTGGACGCGGCGCCTCGGTCTCGTCTTTGACGTCTGGAGCAGCCCTCGCAGCGGCGGCGTGGGCCGTCGCCTGCAGTGTGGTGTTGATCGGGTCGGACATGACGCCTCTCCCTGCGGTCTTGCTTGCGTGGTCTGTGGGCGCATCCGGTCTCGCGGGAGCCATCCGCTGGGCGGCCTCTCCTCCCCCGGACTTCGCTCACGGCATCATCGCGACGGACCTCGGACCGATTCCGGTGACTGCAATCTCGCGCATCACGTCGGGGTTCGGCGTCGCATTCGCCATGGCCGTGCTCCTCCTCGTAGGCACACCGGTCGTCGCCTGCGCGGTCCCAGCCGGCCTCGCCCTGGCGTGGTCGATCATCAAGGCCGCACGACCTGGCACCACCTGAGCCCGACGCCAGCGTTACTGCAATCCGCCTGTCTTCCTGCTCGACGCCAGCGCTTAGGCAATCCGCCTGCCGTATACGGCTGGCGGATTGCACAAACACTGGCGTCCGCGACGGAGGACAGGCGTCGAGCAGGAAGGCAGGCGTCGGGGTGCAACCGGCGCACCGGCCTTCGGCGTCTATCCTGTCGAGACGCGAAGGGAAACGGTCACTGTGGAAACGAAGACTCACCGCCAGGGTAGGAGCACGCGGATGCGCCGCACGGTGTTCGCGACGACGCTCACCACCGCGCTCGCGCTCACCGGCTGCTCAGGCGACCAGCCGCCGACGAATGACAACCACACCGCCGCACCGACGAGTGGCAGCCCGACCGCCGCACCGTCGACGTCGGACGAAGCATCGTCCTCGCCGGCTCCACTGGACGAGTACCTGGGCTTCCTCAGGCTCTGGCGCGATACGGACAAGGAGCAGTTCGCCAAAGACTTCGCCGACGAGCAAGAGCTCATCGCGCCGTGCATGACAGAGCAGGGCTTCGAGTACATCCCCGTCACGTTCAAGGGCGACGCCCAGCCTTTCACCGAAACCGATCCCGATGCCCCGGCGTGGTACACGCTGGAGTTCGCGCAGCAGTTCGGGTACGGCATCGTCGACTACCCCGGCAGGCAGCTGGTCCCCGACGGAGCGGAGAAGGAGCCACCGGACGAGAACCAGGCCTACGTCGACTCCCTCAGCGAGTCGGACCGCCGAGCCTACGAGAAGGCGCTGCATGGCGACCCCGAGAACCCGGCGTTCGCGGACGCCTGGGAACAGGCAGAGCTCGACCCGACGGCGGTTGGCTGCGCGATCTGGGCGGGAGAACGGCTGAACTCCACGAAGGCGCTGCGCGACCCCGAGTTCGCGGAGCTCTTCCAGGCCTTGGACCAGGCCTTCGCCACTCGGGAGAACTCGCCGCAGCTCGTCGCACTGGACCGGGAGTGGTCGGAGTGCATGGCCGACCGGGGATATGTCTTCGTCGACCGGGACGAGCCGTATGACTACCTCTCGAACCAGGCCTTCGACGAGCTGTGGCCCGACCGCGGCGGCACGGGGAGCGGCGACGACTACCGGGCATACGACCCCCGCAACGCCGACGTGCCACAGGAAGACCTCGATGCGTTCCAAGCCGAAGAGATCAAGACCGCCGTGACCGACTACGAGTGCGCCGCGTCGATCCGCTTCGACGAGCGGGTGACGGAGATCGAGCACGCCGTCCAGCAGGTCTTCGTCGACGAGCACCGCGCCCAGCTCGACGCGCTGGCAGCCAAGCACGGGTCATAGCCGGCTCGCGTCGCCCCGTCGCCCCGTCGCCCTGACACGGACGCCAGCGTTCCTGCTCGACGCCAGCGTTCCTGCTCGACGCCAGCGTTATTGCAATCCGCCAGCCGTATACGGCTGGCGGATTGCAATAACGCAGGCGTCCGCGACGGAAGGCTGGCGTCTTGCACTACCGCTGGCGTCTTGCACTACCGCTGGCGTTCGGGGGACTTGAGGAGCTGCAGACCCGGGACTTGAGGAGTGAGTGTTCACTCACTAGAGTGGGACGACGTGACTCGCGCGGCACCACTCCCCAGGGACAAGCGCAGGGCGTCGATCGTCGAGGCGACGATCCCCCTCCTGCGACAGCACGGCCACACCCTCACCACCCGGCAGATCGCGGAGGCCGCGGGCATCGCAGAGGGCACCGTCTTCCGGGCCTTCGATTCCCTCGACGACGTGATCCAGGCCACCGTGGTGGAGGTCCTCTCCCCTACCCGGCTGCGCCGTGCCATGGACCAGGCCCGCTTCACGGGCGAACTCCGCGACGACTGCCTCGCGGCCGTCGAACTCCTGGCCTCGTACGTCGGCACCGTCAAGACGCTGATCCATCTCGGCCACTCGTCGGGAAACCACATGATCATGCGCTGCGCCCGCGAGGAGATGACGCAGCGACAAGGCGAGATGTTCGCCTTCCTGGAAACCAGGTTCACCCCCCACGAAGACGAACTCGCCCTCACCCCCGGCCAGTTCGCCAAGCTGCTCGAGCTGCTGGCCGTCGGGCTCCAAAGCCAGTTCACCCCGCAGACCGTGACCATCAGCCACGACGAACTCGTCGCCTTCGCCCTGAACGGGGCCCTACAACGCGGTGCCCTGAACGGGGCCCTACCACGCAGCGCCCCGAACGAGGCGCCGCAAGACACAGAGGAACGCTTGTGATTCGCACTCTCGGGCGGTTGATCAACCGCTTCGCACGCCCCCACGGGTGGCTGCTGGCCATCGTGGTGGTGCTGCAGGTCATCGCGACGATCATGTCGCTCTACCTGCCCACCATGAACGCCCGCATCATCGACCAGGGCGTGGCCCTGGGTGACACCGACTACATCTGGCGCGCGGGCGGCATCATGCTGGCGCTGTCGGCGGTTCAGGCGGCGGCGCAGATCGGCGCTGTGTGGGCCGGGGCCAATGTGGCGATGCTGCTCGGCCGCGACGTGCGCGGCGCCATCTTCCACCGGGCTTTGTCGTTCTCCGCGAAGGAGATGAACCGCTTCGGCGCCCCGTCGCTGATCACCCGCACGACCAACGACGTGCAGCAGGTGCAGACCCTGGTGCAGATGACCTGCGTGATGCTGGTCGGCGCGCCGATCACGATGGTCGGCGGCGTATTCATGGCCCTCCGGGAGGATCCCGGGCTGTCGTGGACGATCCTGGCCGCGGTGATGGTGCTGGGCGTCGGCATCGGCATTCTGATCTCCCGGATGGGTCCGCTG
Source organism: Arachnia sp. (assembly GCA_035326505.1). Taxonomy (GTDB): domain Bacteria; phylum Actinomycetota; class Actinomycetes; order Propionibacteriales; family Propionibacteriaceae; genus Arachnia. Next base: position 55,362 of record DAOLFC010000003.1, on the reverse strand, counting down.
TTCCAGCAGATGCAGACCCGCATCGACGGGCTCAACCGGGTGCTGCGCGAGCAGATCACCGGCATCCGGGTGGTGCGCGCGTTCGTCCGCGAGCCGCACGAGGCCGAGCGCTTCGAGCGCACCAACTCCGAGCTGGTGTGGACCACCACCGCGGTCGGGCGCCTGATGGCCTTCCTGTTCCCCTTCGTCGGGCTGGTGCTGAACCTCTCCAGCGTCGCGGTGATGTGGTTCGGCGCGCACCGGATCGAGAGCGGCGACATCCAGATCGGCCAGCTCACCGCCTTCCTGTCCTATCTGATGCAGATCCTGATCTCCGTGATGATGACGACGATGCTGATGATGATGGCGCCGCGCGCGGCCGTCTGCGCCGACCGGATCATGGAGGTGCTGGACACCGAGTCGTCGGTGCCGGCGCCCGCCCATCCGGTGCGTCCGGGCGAAAGCCATGGTCACGTCGTGTTCGACGACGTCTCGTTCTCCTACCCCGGAGCCGAGGCCCCGGTGCTGAAGCATCTGAGCTTCGAGTTGACGCCCGGCACCACCACCGCCGTGATCGGGTCGACGGGTTCCGGCAAGTCCACGCTGGTCAACCTGATCCCCCGGCTGTTCGACGCGACGGACGGCTCGGTGATCGTCGACGGGGTCGACGTGCGCGACCTCGAACCCGACGACCTCTGGAGCCGGATCGCCCTGGTCCCGCAGCGTCCCTACCTGTTCACCGGCACGGTGGCCAGCAATCTGCGCTACGGCAAGCCCGACGCCGATGAGGCGGAGCTGTGGGAGGCGCTGACCATCGCCCAGGCCCGCGACTTCGTCGACGAGATGGACAACCGGCTCGACGCGCACATCGCGCAGGGCGGCACCAACGTCTCCGGCGGCCAGCGCCAGCGCCTGGCCATCGCGCGCGCCCTGGTGAAGCAACCCGAGGTGTACATCTTCGACGACTCCTTCTCGGCCCTCGACGTGGCCACCGACGCCCGCCTGCGCGCGGCCCTCCGTCCGGTCACCGCGGACGCGGCCGTCCTGGTGGTCGCCCAGCGCGTCTCCACCATCACCGAGGCCGACCTGATCCTGGTGCTGGAGGACGGCGAGATCGTCGACCGCGGCACCCACGACGAGTTGCTGGCCACCAGCGACACCTACCGGGAGATCGTCACCTCCCAGCTGAGCATCGAGGAGGCGGCATGACCGAGAACAACACCCCGGAGGCGCCCGACGAGGCCACGATCCCCGTCAAGGCCAACGAGCGCCCGAAGCACGCCCCGCAGCGCGGCCCCGGCCCGGGCGCGCCCCTGGTCGGAGGCGAGAAGGCCGCCAACTTCGGCGTCTCCGTGCGCCGGTTGATCCGCACGCTGCGCCCCCAGCGCGCGAGGGTGATCGTCGCGATCGCGTTCGGCGTCGTCGCGGTGGCGCTCGGCGTCGTGGGCCCCAAGATCCTGGGCCGCGCCACCGACCTGATGATGGCGGGCTGGTTCAGCCGCCAGATGCCCGCGAACGTGACCAGGGACCAGATCATCGAGCAGCTCGCCGGCTCCGGGCAGGAGCAGCTGGCGGACATGCTGCGCCGCCTCGACTTCGTGCCCGGCCAGGGCATGGACTTCGGCGCCATCGGCACCGTGCTGCTGAGCGTGCTCGCGCTGTACCTGGCGTCGTTCGCGCTCAGCTACGCCCAGGGCTGGGTGCTGAACACGGCCGTGCAGCGCACGGTCTACCGGCTGCGCCAGCAGGTCTCGGCCAAGCTCGACCGGCTCCCGCTGTCCTACTTCGACAAGCAGGCCCGCGGCGAGCTGCTGAGCCGGGTCACCAACGACATCGACAACGTGTCGCAGTCCCTGCAGCAGACCTTGTCGCAGCTGCTCAACTCGCTGCTGATGCTGATCGGCGTGCTGATCATGATGTTCTGGATCTCGCCGCTGCTGGCCATCGTGGCGCTGGTCAGCGTCCCCGTCGCGATGATGGTGGTCGCGGTGATCGGCAAGCGCTCGCAGAAGCTGTTCGCGCAGAACTGGAAGTCGACGGGCGAGCTGAACGCGGAGATCGAGGAGGCCTACACCGGCCATTCGCTGGTGAAGGTGTTCGGCCGCCAGCGCGAGGTGGAGGCCACCTTCGCCACCAAGAACGAGGAGCTGTACCGGGCCGGGTTCGGCGCGCAGTTCATCTCGGGCATCATCATGCCGGTGATGTTCCTGGTGGGGAACCTGAACTACGTGGTGATCGCCGTGCTCGGCGGGCTGCGCGTCGCGTCGGGCCAGATGAACCTGGGCGACGTGCAGGCCTTCATCCAGTACTCGCGCCAGTTCACCCAGCCGCTCACGCAAGTGGCGTCGATGGCGAACCTGCTGCAGTCGGGCGTCGCCTCGGCCGAGCGGGTGTTCGAGCTGCTCGACGCCGCGGAGATGACCGACGAGCCCACTGGAGCCTTGCCGGAGGACCTGCACGGCGAGATCGTCTTCGAGAACGTCGACTTCTCCTACTCCCCCGACCAGCCGCTGATCGAGGGCCTGCACCTCTCCGCCCGGCCGGGCAGCACCGTCGCCATCGTCGGGCCCACCGGCGCCGGCAAGACGACCCTGGTCAATCTGATCATGCGGTTCTACGACCTGGGCGGCGGCCGGATCACCCTCGACGGGGTGGACATCGCGTCGGTGCCCCGCGGCGATGTGCGCAAGAACATCGGCATGGTGCTGCAGGACACCTGGCTGTTCGGCGGCACGATCCGCGACAACATCGCCTACGGCAAGCTCGGCGCGACGGAGGAGGAGATCCGGGAGGCCGCCCGCGCGACCTTCGTGGACCGCTTCGTCCACTCGCTGCCCGACGGCTACGACACCGTCATCGACGAGGAGGGCTCGAACGTCTCGGCGGGCGAGAAGCAGCTGATCACGATCGCCCGGGCGTTCCTGGCCGACCCCTCGCTGCTGATCCTCGACGAGGCCACCAGCTCCGTCGACACCCGTACCGAGCTGCTGCTGCAGAAGGCGATGTCGGCGCTGCGCACGGGTCGCACGTCGTTCGTGATCGCGCACCGCCTCTCGACGATCCGCGACGCCGACCTGATCCTGGTGATGAACAAGGGCAGCATCGTCGAGCAGGGCTCCCACGACGAGTTGCTGGCGGCCAAGGGGGCGTACTACGACCTCTACCAGTCGCAGTTCAGCGGGGCGATCGAATAGCCCCTTTGTCGCTCAACACAGCTGTCGCTCAACACGCAGCTGCGCTAAACACACAGAGGGCCCGGGACTCATTCAGTCCCGGGCCTCTGGTTTCTAAGGCTGAATCGACGTCGGATCAGTCCTTCGCGAACTTGTCTTTGACGCTCTCTACGGCGTCCTGAAGTTTGTCCGACGTGGCCTCCGCGGCATCCTTGACCGCGTCTGCGGCGTCATGGAGCTTTTCCTTGACGGCGCCCGAGATCTGGTCTGCCTTGCCTTCGGCCTTGAGCTGATCGTCGCCAACGGCGTCTCCGACGCCTTCCTTGACTTGACCAACTGCCTGCTCGGCCTTTGCCTTGATGTCATCTCCCAAAGCCATGCGGTCTCCTCTCGGTCGTCGAATAGGACGTTGCCCACGCTACCCCTCGACGCGGCCCATTTCCAGAGCGAAGGCAAAAGATTTTCCGGCGCCCCGCCCCGACCGCCGTCAGCCGCTGACCAGGATCGCCTTGTCCTCCGGGCTGAGCACGGCGACGAGCTGCCGCAGGGCCTCGGCGCGGTCCTCGGCGGTCAGTTCACTGAGCCCGGCGTACATCCTGCTGGCGACGTAGGTGGGCCGGGTCGTGCTGGGCACGTACTGCCAGGCCCGTCCGGACATGGTGCGGGTGACACGGTGCTTCTTGGCCAGCCGGTCCAGCACGGTCATGACGGTGGTGTAAGCCAGTTCGCGCTCGAGGTTGAGTTCGGCATGCACGTCGGCGACGCTCTGGGGCACGTCGGCCTGCCAGAGGACTTCCATTACGCGCTGTTCCAGCTCACCCCGAGACGTCATGCGGACATCCTAGGTGGCTGGTGCCGAACCATGCCACAGCTGCGGCGCACCGGATCGGGCGATCTGCCGCCCCGAACTCCGGGGTTCGCCGAGCCTCCCCGATCCCCGCTCCGGTGGTAAGGCCCGACGCGAAGTAGTACTGTCGCGGCATGGACCCCGTAACTATTGGGCGGTGGCAATTCGGGATAACCACCGTTTATCACTATTTGTTCGTGCCTATCACCATCGGCTTGTCGATGCTGGTAGCCGTGCTCCAGACCTTCTGGGTGCGCACCGGAAAGCTGCGGTACCTCCAACTCACCAAGTTTTTCGGAAAGCTCTTCCTCATCAATTTCGCACTCGGGGTGGTCACCGGAATCGTGCAGGAGTTCCAGTTCGGCATGAACTGGAGCGAATACTCGCGGTTCGTGGGCGATATCTTCGGCGCACCGCTGGCGCTCGAGGCGCTCCTCGCGTTCTTCCTCGAGTCGACATTCATCGGGCTCTGGATCTTCGGCTGGGACAAACTGCCCAAGAAGCTGCACCTGATGACCATCTACCTCGCGGCCTTCGGCACGATGCTGTCGGCCGTGTTCATCCTGGCGGCCAACTCCTGGATGCAGAACCCCGTGGGCTCCGTGCTGCGGTTCGAGAACAACCGGGCCGAGCTCGACGGGCTGTCCGGCTTCTTCGAGTTGCTGGCCAACCCCGTCTTCATCGCCACCTTCATCCACACCATCACCGCCGCCTACATGGTGGCGGGCGGCCTGATCGCGGGCATCAGCTCGTGGCATCTGGCCAAGGTGAACAAGCGCATCGAGGATGGCGACCTCTCCACCAGCGCCGGCGCCGAGGAGCGGGCGACGTGGCGGTGGGCCGCCCGGTTCGGGGCCGCGGTGCTGCTGGTCGCGTCGGTGGGCGTCGTCGTCTCGGGCGACATGCAGTCGAAGGTGATGACCGACGTGCAGCCCATGAAGATGGCCGCCGCCGAGGCGCTGTTCCACACGACGACCAACGCCCCCTTCTCGGTGTTCACCATCGGCTCGCTCGACGGCCGCAGCGAGGTGTGGGCGCTCCACGTCCCGGGTCTGCTGAGCATGCTGTCGGGCCACGAGACGGTGCAGGGCATCAACGACCTCGAGGCGCAGTACCAGGAGCACGGCTTCCTGCGCAACGACGGCAGCCGGCTGCCGCTGCAGGAGCAGGTGGCCCAGGCGATCGCCGACGGGCACCTCAGCGAGGAGATGCGGGCCTCGTTCGAGCAGATCGACTTCGTGCCGAACGTGCCGGTCTCGTACTGGTCCTTCCGCGCCATGATCGGCCTGGGCATGGTCGGCATGGGCGTCGCCCTGCTGATCCTGTTCCGGCTGCGCAACGAGACGTCGGCGTCGCGCGTCGAGCCCGCCTGGTGGTGGACGGCCATGATGTGGGCCGTGCCGCTGGGGCCGCTGTTCGCCAACTCGTTCGGCTGGATCTTCACCGAGATGGGGCGCCAGCCCTGGCTGGTGGCGGGAGCCATGCCCACCGCGGCGGGCGTCTCCCTGTCGGTCTCGGCCGGCGAGATGCTGTTCTCGCTGATCACCTACACCCTGGTCTACGGCGGTCTCGCCGTGCTGGAGGTGTTCCTGTTCATGAAGTACATGAAGGCGGGCTTGCCGGAGGTTGAGGCACCTGTGGTGATCGACGATCCCGACGCGCCGCTGACCTTCGCATACTGAGAGGCGACGACATCATGCATCTTCTTCTTGAGACCGTCTCCGTCCCGTTCCTGCCCACGCTGTGGTTCATCCTGGTGGCGGTGTTGTGGATCGGCTTCTTCTTCCTGGAGGGCTTCGACTTCGGCGTCGCCATGCTCCTGCCCATCCTCGGCAAGAACGACAAGGACCGCCGGGTCATCGTCAACACCATCGGCCCCACCTGGGACGGCAACGAGGTGTGGCTGCTCACCGCGGGCGGCGCGATGTTCGCCGCCTTCCCGGGCTGGTACGCGTCGCTGTTCTCGGCGCTCTACCTCCCGCTGCTGCTGGTGCTGCTGGGCCTGATCCTGCGCGGCGTCGCCTTCGAGTACCGCTCCAAGCACCACACGTCGCGCTACCGCAACATGCTGGACACCTTCGCCACCGTCGGCTCCTTCCTCACCACCCTGGTGCTGGGCGTCGGGTTCGCGAACTTCGTCATCGGGCTGCCCAATGACGGCCTGCTGTTCACGGGCACCTTCCTCGGCCATTTCACCTGGTTCACGCTGCTGGGCGGCGTGCTGCTGGTGGCGATCTTCGTCACCCACGGCGCGGCCTTCCTGGCGCTGAAGACCAAGGGCGAGGTCCACGAGCGCGCGAAGGCGCTGGGCGTGAAGGTGGGCTGGGTGAGCGTCGCCCTGCTGGCCGCCTTCGTGGTCGCGCAGAACACGCTGTGGCCGGCCACCTCGGAGTTCGGCGACTTCGCCGTGATCGTGTGGATCCTGGGCATCGTCTCGGTGGTCGCGCTGGCGGCGGCCGTGGTGATGATCGGGAAGGACCGCGACGGCTGGGCGTTCATCTTCACCGGGCTGTCCATCGCGACGCTGTTCATCGGCATCTTCTTCCGGCTGTTCGGCAACCTGGGCTTCGCGCAGGACACCTCGGTGGCTCCCACCGATCGACTGAACATCCTGACGGCGGCCTCCTCCGACACGACGCTGACCATCATGTCGGTGGCGGCGCTGGTCTTCGTTCCGGTGGTGCTGGGTTACCAGGCGTGGAGCTACTGGGTCTTCCGCAAGCGGATCAGCGCGAAGAACATCCCCGACGAGGTGGGCGTGGCCCATTGAGCCCGTCCGAGTTGGGCGATAGGAGACACTGGAGCCGATGCCCGGCCCCGTTCATCCTCGTCTGATCGCACGCGCAGGGGCGACCAGGAACTACCTGGTCGCCTCTGTGCTTGTCGGGGTGGTGACGGCCGGCCTGCTAATCGGGCAGGCCCGCCTCATCGCCGACGCCGTGACCACCGTCTTCGGCACCCTCGCGGTGCCCGACGGCTGGGTCACGACGCTGCTGCTCCTGTTGACCGTCTTCGCCGCTCGCGGCGCTCTGACCTGGCTGAACGCGTGGCTGGCGCATCGCTCGGCGGCCGCGGTGAAGTCGCAACTGCGCCGCGACGTGATGGCCGCGCGCCTGGCGACGCCCGTCGGCGGGGCCTCGTCGGCCACGGTGATGCGCGTCGTCACACAGGGCCTGGACGCGCTGGACGGCTACTTCTCGAAGTACCTGCCGCAACTCGGCCTGGCGATGACCGTGCCGTTCCTCGTCGGCGCGGCGATCCTGTGGGCGGACTGGCAGTCGGCGATCATCGTCGCGTTCACGCTGCCCCTGATCCCCGTCTTCATGGCGCTGATCGGGCTGACCACCGCGACCGCGACCCGTGCCAGCTTCAGCCGGGCCGAGCGACTCGCCCGGCACTTCGCCGACCTCATCGCCGGCCTGCCCACCCTCCAGGCCTTCGCCCGGGCACGCGCGCAGCGTCGCGGCGTCGCGCAGAACGAGGAGGCCTATCGCGCGGCCACGATGCGCACGCTGCGGATCTCCTTCCTGTCGAGCTTCGCGCTGGAGCTGCTGGCCACGCTGTCGGTGGCGGTGGTCGCGGTGACCATCGGGTTCCGGGTGGTCTATGGCCACGTCGACTTCTCCACGGCCCTCTTCGTGCTCATCCTCGCCCCCGAGGCGTTCCTGCCGGTCCGCCAGGTGGGGGTCCACTTCCACGACTCCGCCGACGGCGTGGCCGCGGCCGATGCCGCCTTCGCCATCATCGACGCGGCGCCCGTCGCCACCGGCACCCTGTCGGCCCCGATGGCCGGAATCCGGTTGGAGGATGTCTCCTACCGCTATCCGGGCGCCGAGTCGGACGCCGTGAGCGGGTTCTCGCTGACGCTAGGCCCGGGCGAGGTGGTGGCCCTGGCCGGCCCGTCGGGCGCGGGGAAGTCGACCGTCCTCGCGCTGGTGGCCGGATATCTGCACCCCACCGCGGGGCAGGTGAGCGTCGGCGGGGGCGACCTGACCCGGATCGACCCCGCCGCCTGGCGCGAGCGCCTGGCCTGGGTGGCGCAAGAGCCCGGCATGGTCAACGGCACCGTCGGCGACAACGTCGCCCTCGGCCTGCCCGATGCGTCCGCCGCCGATATCGCGACGGCGCTGCGCGACGCGGGAGCCGACTTCGACGCCGCCAAACCCGTCGGCGACGACGCGGAGGGCCTCTCCGCCGGCGAGCGGCGCCGCGTCGCGCTGGCCCGCGCGCTGCTGCGGATCCGGCGGGGCGGGGCGTCCTACCTGCTGCTCGACGAACCCACCGCCGGGCTCGACGCGGACACCGAGGCCACGGTGATCGACGCGGTGCGCGCCTCGGGCGCCGGCGCCCTGATCGTCAGCCACCGGCCCGCGGTCCTCTGCGCCGCCGACCGCGTCATCGACTGGGCGGTGGCCGAATGACGCGCTGTTTCACTGATATCTCCGTATATTGCGCGGCGCGTACGTATTGCACGCGCCGCGCAATATACGGAGATATAACTCAGGGCGCTGGCCGATGAGACGCACCCTGTCCTTCACCCACGCGCTTCTCGACGCGATTCCGCGCGGTCGGTGGCGCCTCGCCGGGGCGATTCTGCTCGCTTTTGCCGCCTCGGCGGCCTCCGTCGCGCTGATGGGGGTCTCCGCCTTCCTGCTCAGCTGGGCGGCCCTGTTCCCCCCGGTGCTCTTCCTGCAGGCACCCGCCGTGGGGGTGCGGTTCTTCGGCATCTCCCGAGGTGTGTTCCGCTACGCCGAACGGCTGGTCGGCCACGATCTCGCGCTGCGGATGCAGGGGGCGCTGCGGCTACGGGTCTACGACAAGCTGGCCGGCACCACTCTCATCGGCCGGCGGCGCGGCGACCTGCTGACCCGCGTCGTCGCCGATGTCGAAGCCATCCAGGACCTCGTGGTGCGCGTGATCATCCCCCTCTCGTCCGCGACGCTGGTGATCGCCGCCACCACCGTCCTGCTCGGGGCGCTCAACTGGCCCTCCGCGCTGGTGCTGCTGGCCACCGCCGTGTTCGGCGGGATGCTGCTGCCGGGGTGGGCGCAGCGCGCGTCGGTGCGAGCCGACGAGGCCTCCGTCGACGCCCGGGGCCGGCTGGCCGACAAGGTGCGCGAACTCACCCGCGCCGGGGCCGACCTGGTGGCCAGCGGGGCCGACGTCGAAGCGCTGCAGAAGCTGCTGGCCGTCGACGAGGAGTTGCGCTCACACGAGGCCCGGGGAGCCTGGGTACGCGGAGTGGCGACCGCCGGGCAGGTGGTCGCGGCGGGGATCGCGGTGGTCGCGGCCCTGGCGTTCGGCGCCCCGGCCGTCGTCTCCGGGGGCCTGGACCCGCGCTTCCTCGCCGTCCTGGTGCTGACCCCGCTCGCCCTGCACGAGGTCTTCGCCGCCTTCACGCAGGCGGCTCAGACCTTCACCCGTTCCCGGGTCGCGCTGGGCCGGATCGCCGACGAGCTGGCCGCCCCCTGCGTCGGCTCCGGCGACGTCCTCCCCGGCGAGGGCTCCCCCGTGCTGCACCTCGACGGTGTCGCCGTCGGCTGGCCGGGGACGACGTCGCCGGTGGTCCAGGAGGACGTGTCGTTCCGCGTCGCCCCCGGGGAGCGGGTCGCGCTGGTGGGGCCCTCGGGCGCCGGCAAGACGACCGTCGCCGCCACCGTGATGGGCCTGATCCCGCCCTTGGCGGGGCGGATCGAGCGGGCCGGGCGCGTCGGCTATCTGGCCCAGGACGCGCACATCTTCGCCACGACGGTCGCGGAGAACGTGCGCATCGGCAACCGGGATGCCGGCGACGAAGAGGTCACGTCGGCCTTGGCCCGGGCCGGGCTCGACCTGCCCCTGGACCGGATGGTCGGCGAGGCCGGTTCCACCCTCAGCGGAGGCGAGCGCCGCCGCCTCGCCCTGGCCCGCATCCTCGTCGGTGAGCGCGATCTGCTGATCCTCGACGAGCCCACCGAGCACCTCGACCACGCCACCGCAGCCGCGCTCATGGCCGACGTCTGGCGCGCGGCCGAGGGCCTCCCCGTGCTGGTGATCACCCATGATCCCGGCCTGGTCGCGCAGTGCGATCGCACGATCCGGCTCCTCGCCGGGGCGCCGCACGACAACGGCCTTTCCACGACTTAAATCCCGCTGCGGCCGTCGCGAATTGATTTTCGCGAGCTTTCGCGACGGCTTTTCGCGCGCATTCCTGAATAAAGACACCGAGGCCTTGTGAATGCGACAAGGGGTTTGTATCGATAACCGACTATTCGCGCAGATGCGTTTGCAGAAAAGAAGATGCAGAGCCATATGCTTCGCGCACGATCTTTGGAGGAAGCGTGTCCATTTCTTTACTTGACCCCGCAGACGGCGCGGCCGGTATCCGTCGCCGCCAGGTCCTCGCCGCGGGGGCGTGGGCCGCTCCCGTTCTTGCCGCCACGGCGGCGATTTCCTTCGCGGCTGCCACGACGAACTCGGTCATCGGGCCGGGGGTCGTACACAAGTACGCCCCCAGCGTCGGCAGTAATGCCGCAGGCAGGGTCAACCTCTGGTCGGCCCAGGTCTGGTACGACGCCGGAGCACTGGCCGCCGCCGGAGGCCTCCAGTACAACGACGCCCCGCCGACGGGCTACGCCACCTGGACGGTCTATGTGCTCAACGCCGGCAACGCGCGCGTCGGAACCCTCGTCAGCTCGCGCGTGGACGCTCTCTCCCGCTCGGGCAACGCGACGGCGTCGTCCGCTCAGATCGACGGGCTTCCCGCGGGGCAGTACACCGTCGTGTCCGAGATCACCGCGGTGTCGTACGATCCGAACCCCTACCAGGGGGTGACCTTCTCGACTCCCGTCTCCCAGGTGTCGAGCACCGTGACCGTGGGGTGACGCCCGGCCGTCACAGCACCAGACCGGGCAGCTCGTCCATCGAGGAGAAGGTCGTGAAGGCCCCCAGCGCGCGCAGCAGATCCGGCGACTGATAGGCCGGGCCACCGGGGGCGTAACCGAACACCGTCGCCCCCGCAGCCACTCCCGCCTGCACGCCCGGCGGGGAGTCCTCCACGACGGCGCAGGCGCCGGGGTCGACGCCGAGAGCCGCCGTCGCCGCCAGATACACGTCTGGCGCCGGCTTGCTACGGGCTGTCTCCATGCCGCTGAAGACACGATCGCCGAAGAGTTCGCTCAGCCCCGCGATGCCGAGCTGCATGTCGATCTTGCGCCGGTCGGCGCCCGAGACGCAGGCGATCGTCATCCCTGCGTCGCTGACTGCCCGCACCGCCTCGACCGCCCCCGGCACGGGCCGCAACCGGGCGCGCAACGCCACGTCGCGCCGCTCGCGGAAGCCGAGGATCCAGTCTTTGTCGATCGTGACGCCCGTGTGGTCGTAGATCACCTTCCACTCGTCCAGGAAGGCCTTGCCGACGAAGCGCCGCAGCCCCTCCTCCTCGGAGATCGCCCACCCCATCTCGTGCAACATCTCCCGGAGCACGGAGTTGGTGATGCTCTCCGAGTCGACGAGCACCCCGTCGCAATCGAACAGGACGGCGGAGAAGCGGGAACCGGTCACGCTTCCGCACCCTACTTGCTCGGTCCGACGGAGACTCCTCCCGTCTCGCCGGAGGAGGCCCTGGCACACCAGGCGAACCTGATGATCGACGCCCCGTCCGAGCCAGACGCCAAGGACCGGCCGATCCTCGTGGGCGAAGACCTCGTGGTCGCGAGTAGGCGCTCAACTGCTTGTCGAGTGACCAGATCTCGACGCGGACAGTCGGCGAGATGCTCGCCCTGAACTGCTCTCGCTCGGCCAGAATTGCCAAGTCGCCTGAGTCCAGCGTTGCATTGCTCAAGTGATCGAGAAGGCTCATGGCTGTCGGGGTCACCGGGCCCACCGGCACCATGGCGTCACGCACGCTTTTGAACGCACCAAGCCTCAGCTGTGTGAATTTCGCGGGCATCATGCGTGTGCCCTACGCGGTCTCACGATCCGCTGGTGCTGCGTGGGGCAGGGGCCTGGTCAGCCGGGGCACGGGACGTAGCCCAGTCAGTTGCCGACGATGCGGTAGCTCTGTTTACTGCTCCTCTCGGGTCGCGTGGGAACAACCAGACCCCGGTCCTCCAGCTCGCGTAGACGTCTGACGACCGACTGGTAGCCCATACCGAGATGCTCAACCAGGCTGCGCGACGTGGTATGCCCGGCCTGGATGGCCTGGATGATGGCGTCGAGGTCCGCCTCGATGCCAGCCCTTTCCGGAGAAGACACGATTTCCTCGCGTCTGGAGAGCAGCAACTGGTCGATGTCGTCGATCAGGCGATAGCTGGCGTAACGCTTTCCACCGGTCCGGATGCACACTCCTCGCGCGACTTCGACTCGATCCGCCCAGCGCCCAGCTGATCCACCGTGACGCCACCGAAGAGGCCGCTGGTGCTCTTGACGACGAGCCGGTCTGGGTACAGCTCGATGTCCCGGCAGAGAAAACAACGACGCAGGTCCACACGATCTACATAGCCCGCTTGGCGTCCCTCGCGTATGACGATGTCGGCGGCGCGTCGATGATCACGCGATCGAACGCAAACTCGAAGTCCTCGGGGAAGCCCTGAAGAGGCTTCTGGATGGGTCCGCTCACAGGGGAGGCAGCCATGAGCATGTCGGAGGTTGCTCCGGACCTGGTGGCGGCCTCACCTCTTATATCGAGCGGGTCGCCGGCATGATCGATCAGCTCGACGGTGGCAGGGACGGTCTGGAAATAGGCCACCGAGGAACTGCCCAGGTTCTGGCCGGCGAGCTGCTGAAGGGCTCCCTCATATCGCAGCGCGAAGGTCCCGAAACAGCCGTCCACGCGACCTCTATCGGACCCGACGGTGCGGACCGGATCGCGCGGGACGCGAACACCGCCCCATATGGCGCCTTCGGTAGAGTGGCCGGGTGAGCGTCGAAGACCCCCGCCGGCCGTTACGAGTCGCGCAGTTCACCGACAACTACGGTCCAGGCTGCAACGGACTGACAGTGGCCGTGCAGGCCCTCGAGGGGAACCTCCTCGACGCCGGGCACGAGGTGATCGTCGTCGCGCCGGCGGCGAAGGGCGTCAACCCCCACAAGGGGCGGCCCGGACGCACGGAGTTGCGGCTGCCGTCGCTGTGGTTCCCCGGCGTCCCCACCCGCGTCGCGACCGGTCGCCACTTCGAGCGCACCATCAAGAAACTGGCCGAGCTCAAGCCCGACGTGGCCCACGTACACGGCTTCGGCGCCATCGGGGCGCTCGGCACCATCGCGGCCCGCCGGCTGGGCATCCCCCTGCTCACCACCTGGCACACCGACTTCGAGGCCTACGCCGACTACTACTCCCAATGGCTCCCCCTCGTCGACGGTGTCCTCAAGGCCTTCGTGCGGCTCTCGAAGGGCGCCCTCGTCGACAAGGACGAGATGCGCGAGGCGGAGATCAAGTTCGAGGACCGCGGCTACGGGGCCTCCCTGATCGGGATGTGCGCGAAGATGCTGGAGCTGTCCCAGCTCGTCACCACCCCGTCGCCCAAGACCGCCGAGCACTGCCTGCAGATCGCCCCCGACGCCACCGTGCGCGTGGTGCCCAACGGCGTGAACCCCCTCCCCGTCGGACCGCCCCCCTTCGAGCGCCCACGGGGGCCGCTCGTGATGTACGCGGGGCGTATCGCCCCGGAGAAGGGCATCGTCCTGCTCACCGAGGCGTTCGAGCTGGTCGCCAACCATAGGCCCGACGCCCGGCTGATGGTGGTGGGCGACTGGGACCACCATCCCCCCATCCGGCGCGCCCTCCAGAACGGCCGCGACAAGGGCATCATCATCCTTCCCGGCGAACAGAAGCGCGACGATCTCGGCGCCTTCTACGCCATGGCCGACGTGTTCGTCTTCCCCAGCCAGACCGACACCCAAGCCCTCGTCCTGCACGAGGCCGCTCTGGCCGGCCTGCCGCTGGTCAGCGTCGACTCGGAACTCACCCTGGTGATCGACCCGCCCGTCAACGGCGCCATCACCCGCCCCACCCCCGTCTCCCTGGCCGCCGGGATCCTGCGCGTGATCGACCAACTGGACGACAACGCCTGGCGCGAGCAGGCCGCGCGCCGCTCCGTCGAGTTGGCGTCGCAGTGGACGATCGAGTCGCAGGCCGAGGAGATGCTCGGCATCTACCGCGACCTCGCGGGCTGACCTTACCCTCGGATCTCGCTCAATCCTTCTCCAGCCGCGCCTACGGAAAGTCGACGACTGACCTGGTCATGGACGACCGGTTCGGCCGCTCAGGGGGTCCTGTCACGGCCTGTCCGTCAAAGAGGTGCATGAGGAGAATTTCCCGATGAGCATCCACGACGACCCCGAGTATCAACAGGCGGGTGCCACCGCGCAGGCGGTCGCGTCGGTCCCCCGGTGGCCTCTGTTCGCGGCGTGCGGCCTGTCCATCGCCGCTGCTGCCGTCGCCCTGACCAACCAGCTCACCCCGTCCCTGATCGCGTACGGGGCGCTGCTCATCGCGGGGACGACGCTCCTGCTCCTGTACCGGATGTCCGTTGTGCGCGCGACGATGTCGGCCGACGGGGAAGCCGTCGCAGTCCTGGCCTTCGAACGGATCGCTGTTCTGGCCATCGTGCTGGGGTGTCTCGCCAACGGCGTCGTGATCGGCCTCTGGGTGGGCAGCTGGGAGCTCTGGTTCCGGTGAGCCGATTGGTGCGCCTGATCGCCGTCCTCGTCACGCTGGTCGCGGCTTCCAGCCTCGCGGTGCGCCCCGCCGCCGCGGAACCCCCGCACGAAACCCACGATGGATCGAGGTATGTCGCCGCCTGCATGCAATCGGCGAAGACCCTCAACGTCCTCGTGCTCCTCGACCGGTCGGGCAGCCTCGCCGGCACCGATCCCCAGTCGGTGCGCTACGACGGTCTGCGCACGGCGCTCGAGACGCTCGCCAGACTCACTCGGGCGGACGGCGATCCCCTCGCCGTCCAGGTCGCCGTATCGGCCTTCGACCAGAGCTACGTCCCGGCCAAGTCGATCGCGAACTGGGCGCGGATCAACGGGGACGACAGCCAAGACGTGCTGGACCGGATGATGGCGCGCACCAAGGAGAAGACGTTCAACAAGACCGGTGCCACGAACTTCCATGCAGCCCTGGAGGGCGCGCTCCAGGAGTTCGAGGGCCGAACGGGCGGGGACACCTGCAACGCACTGCTGTGGTTCACAGACGGCGAGTTCGCGGTGGGCAACGGTGTCGACGTCGCGTCGTTGCGGGCCGACATGTGCCGCCCCGACGGACTGCTCGACCAGATTCGATCCCAGGGGATTCTCATCGTCGGACTGCAGCTGGGCACCGACGACTCGGACCTGAAGTCGATGAGCCTCGGCGAGACGGTGGAGCGCACCTGCGGGACGACCCCCAGGCCGGAGACCCAGGCCCCCGGCGTCTACCTGCGCGCCGATGAACATGGCGTCCTTCAGAGGGTGTTCCAGCAGCTCGGCGTTCTCCTGCAGGGCTGCACCGACGCCGGTTCCAGCGGCCTGATCGATCCGGGAATCCGTCGCATGGTGGTGTCTATCCCGACGACGAACAAGGCATCGACGGTTCGATTCCGCACGCCGGAGGGCGAGAACCTCGACGTCGCGGCCGAAGGCGGCTCGGCGGGGGCGGGCTACGTCACCAATGGCACGGCCTACGACGGAATGACCAGCATCGAGATCACCTTCCCTGCTGGAAAGGGAGCCGGCCAGTGGTCGGTCTCGTCGGACCAAGTGATCGATGAGGCGGGCCTCTCCTATTGCGTCTTCGCCGACCTCTCGCTCCTTGAGGGCGACAACCAGGGTGTGAAGGCTGCCCCCGGGGCGATCCTCACTGCCCAGGTGATCGGCCCCGACGGGAAGCCGGCCGGTGTCGCCGAGTACAGCGAGGTCGTCGCGTCCGCCGCCGTCGTCGGAGCCGACGGGCAGCCGCGGATCGCACACGCCACCGTCGACCCGAACGGCGCCGTGACCGTCAACTTCGACGCCGAGCCGACCGATGCCCGCGTCGACGTCGAGATCAAGGCGCAGCTCAGGACCGCCTCTGGGCTGGAGCTCACGCCGCTAGGGCTCAACTTCGCGCAGCAGCTGATGCTCAGCGAGGACTACCCCACGATCACGCCCGCCCACGCCCTGGATCTGGGATCGGCCATAAAACGCGATCCGACCGAGGCGGAGTTCACGCTTCGAGGCTCCCCGAAGGGCGCGACTCAGGTCTGTTTCGATGCCACGAAGGACCTCTCGGTGCCTCCGGAGGCGCAAGGCACGACGCTGGACTACGAGCAGGGCTGCATCGACCTCGCCGTCGACGAAATCAGGACCGTCACGGTGTCGGCCACTCCCCTCGCGGCGGCGGTGGGCGACGGCTTCGGCAGGATCCCGGTGGAGCTGCGGCCCATCGCCGACAGTGCCGATGCGGGACCTGTCGAGATGGAGGTGCCGGTCTCGTGGCGCTTCGAGGATCCGCTGAACCCGTGGGCTGTGGTGCTCACCACAGCCATCGTCGCGCTGCTCTCGGTGGCGCTGCCCGTGCTCGCGCTGCTCTTCGGGAACTGGTGGGCTGCGCGCTACTCGACCGCGAACCTCGGCCACGGCGTGGTTGCGGTCACCATCAAGGGAGGCAACGTCGAGCTTGAGCGGCGCATAACCCCCACCGATCTCAAGCCACTCGATACGGAGGGCAACTCCGCGCCGCGTCACTTCGCGGTGGACGGGCTGAGCTTCAAGAGCAAGGTGTCGTTCGATCCGTCGACGCCGCCGAAGTTCTGGGTCGAGCCCCCGCCGGGCCAGGCGCTGGTCGTCTTCCCGTCTGTCGCGGACACCGTGCTCGACGGAAGCAGGGCCCAGGTGTCGCCCGGGCTCGGGCTCCTGACCATCGTGCATGCCGACGCCGCACGTCTGGCCTCCGACGCGACGGTTCCGGGGCAGCTGACGATCCTCGCCCAAAGCGGCGTTCGCCCGAAGCAGCTGCAAGACGCCATCGACGCGCTGGACCTCTCCTCCTTGCGCAGCCATCTCGAGACCTCTCGGGGGCCGGGTGGCGAAGTACCATCCACCCCCTCAGACCCGTCCGCATCTGCCGACATCTGGAACGACTGAAAGGAACCATCGTGTCACTCAGACCACAGCTCTTCATCGGCGTCGGAGGCACCGGCGGCAAGACCGTCGGCATGATCCACTATCAGCTCTCGGAGGCACTCAAGCGGGTCGGCATCATGAAGATGCCCGCCGGCTGGCAGTTCCTGCACATCGACGTCGCCGCCGAGGTCGACGTCCGTACCCAGGACTTGTTCTACGAACTGCCTCGCGACGCCTACGTGCCGCTGACCAACAACCAAAGCACCTACATCGGGCTTGACCAGACGATCGGCAAGTCGTTGGCGGTTCAAGGACAAGGACGGCATGTGGTGTGGGATGCATGGCGACCCAATCCGCCCGAAAACGTGCCCGTGTCGATCCACTTGGGGGCCGGGCAATTCCGCGCCCTGGGCCGGGTGGCCGCCCTGGCGGGACTCGAGACCATCTACAACCGCATCACCATGGCCCTCGCGAAGCTGAACGAGACCTCGGTCGCGGGGGAACTGGCCGAAGTGCAGCGCGCGCTGGGCACGACGGTAACCCCGGGGAACGCCGCATGCACGGTGTTCGTCGTGGGGTCCCTGGCCGGCGGCTCCGGCTCGGGGATGTTCCTCGAGGTGTGCGACGTGGTGCGCGCGTGCGGGGAGACCCCGATCGGCATCGCGTTCGCCCCCGACGTCTTCATGCGCTCCGACGGCACGATGGACCCCGGTGTGGCTCCGAACACCTTCCTCGCGGCCAGCGAACTCTCGCATGCGATGTGGCGGGTCGACGCCCACGCGCCGTACCTCGGGCGCACGGAGATGTTCGCCCGAGCCAGGGTGCCCCGTCCGCCGAGCGCGCGAACCGCCGGGCCGGAGACCCTCTTCCTCGTCGGGCGCAGCAACGGGCAGACCATCCTCGGCGACGCCAACGAGGTCTACCGGGTGATGGCCCGGAACCTCGCGGAGATCGCGCTGGATGAGGACCTGGCAAACGCTCTGCACGCGTACAGCCTGGCCAACGCGGGGGCTCGGGCTGCGGGATCAACTGACCTGCTCGGGCTCAGCTACGGCAATCGAACGAGCGGAGAGGGCGGCGGCAAGGACTACGGCACGTTCACGGGCCTGGGCTTCGGCCGACTCACCCTCGGCCGGGACTTCTTCGGCCGCTACGCGGCACGCCGCATGCAGCGCACCGTCGTCGAGCGCCTGCTCGACCACCACCTCACCCTGCACTATGCCGGCGACGGCAAGACCGATGACCAGGTACTCGCCGACGCCGCAACGCGCGCATGGGCAGGGTTCATCCAGACTGCGCAACTGGACGAACAGGGGGAAAGCGCGAACGACATCCAGGACGCGCTCGACCCGCTGCCCGCGGTCCGAGCACAACTCGAACAGATTCGCGGCAACGTCTTCAACAGCGTCTCCGCGCCGGCACGGGGCCGGACTGTCGATGTGGCCACGGCTCGCTCGCGAGCGAGCCAGATCGTGGCCAGTCACCTGGACAAGACCGACGACCACGGGCTTCACCGCCAGGCGGAGCGGGCGCTGCAGTCAACCGTCGAGGCGTGGTCGGCGAGGGCGAGCGATTCACTGCGCGCCGCGACCATCAACGCCATCGCCGAGTGGGGGTTCCCTGTCGCGCTGCGGGTGCTGGAGCGCCTCGACAAAGAGCTCGCGACCGCCGCGGGCCAGCTGTCGGGCACGGAGTTGAAGAAGGCCCGCGAGAAGGCGCAGACCCGGCTCAATCTCCTGGCCCTCCCTGAGCAGCGCGAGAAGAACGACGTGAAGGTCGGAGATCCGTTGCTGAGCACCATCGCCGATCGCGCCAAGATGACCCTGGAGAGCCACGTCGACGTCTGGAAGCTCGAATGGGCCGCCCCGGCGATCGAGGATCTCCGCAGAAGCCTCGTGCGGCCGTGGCGCACGGCCGTCGCCGATGCGGACGCGTCGCTGCGCAGCCACGCTCGGCCGTCGACTGGGGCGAAGCCGATCGACCAGCTCCCCAGGGAGCAAGGCATCCCCGAGCACCTGCGTCCGTCCAAGATGGAGCAGCTGCTCGACGACCTCCACCAGTTCCCGGAAGCCTACGTGGACTACGTGGCGCGCTCCGTCGGGGAAGGCTTCGACCTGGCCGTGGCCGACGGGCAGAGCAACGCGATCTCGGCTGTCATCTCGCAGGTGATCAGCGGCGACCGGCTCCCGAACGCCGTCGCATCCAGGCTGCGTCCGGCGGCCTACAACCAGATCTGGGTGCCCCAGGGAGGAACCCTCCGGCACGCGCCCGCCTCGGCGGAGGTCAGCCTGGCGATGGATTGGGAGGACATCGAAGAACGCATCCACTACTGGCTCCACGACGACACCAAGGAGATCGGCCGGCACCTCACCGAGAACCTGTTCGGCTACCTGGAGGGAGGACCCGGCGCCAAGCTTTCCAACGTCGAGTACACGGCACGCGTGAATCGGCTGGTCGACCAGTTCAAGGCGACCCTCTCCTCATGCAGGCCGTTGGTGGAGCTCGATCCCGTCTTCGTCCAGGACATCCACAACCGAAACGTCGGAGACGTGCCGCTCACCCTCCTGGTCTCGCCCATCGGCATACCGCCCGGCCACGACAAGCTGCAGCAGGCACTGTCAGACCAGGCGGCCGCCGCGTTCGGACCCGGCGTGTCCCTCACGTTCTCGGAAACGCCTACCGATCAGATCACGATGTTCGCCGCGCACAGCATCGGGTTCCATGCCCTCGAAATGGCCTCGATCATGCGGCCGGTGGCCACGCAGTACGCTGCTCACGCCGCCTCGACCGAGTTCTGGAAGTACCGCCGCGCCCGTCCGCTTTCCGAGTGGGTGCCCCTCGGCCCCCAGGCGGCACAGGACCTCATCACCGGCTGGTTCGTGGCCCGTTTCCTGGGCCGAGCCAAGGTCAGCAGGGAACTCCCACTGACCCACGAAGTCTGGGTGCCTGCGAACAATGGCACCAAGGATGGCAGCTGGGTATCGCTGCCCAGGACGGGCGTGCGGCCCGTGGTGCGACACAACCAGGTCGGCATCCTGCTGGAGCTCGTCGCGATCGCGATGATCGAGGCCTCACACACCCGGTCGATGGCCCCCCTCGCCCCGTTCCAGGAGCTGATCCGCCTGGGCGGGGACGCTGCGCAGACCTTCAACACGGATGCATTCCGAACCTGGGTGCGGGACGGCTCCGGCGTCATCGACGCGGCTAACAGCTACTGCCCGACGCCGCTGGCCACCGTCCAGGATCGGATCGCCGCCGTCGACGACAGGGCCGACCGCCTGCTGCGTCAGTACGAAGCACATCTGACGCCCGAGAAGCTCGCCAACCTGACCGATGCGCGCACGACCATGGCTCCGGAGACGGAGGGCTTCGTGCGCGAGGCGCTGGACGTGCTGCGGAGGCGGGCCAGCCTGGCGGATGACTCCGAGCAGCCCGTCTACTGATGCCGACAGCCGCAGTTCTCATCGGCAGCCCAGCGCTGGGCGAACTCGCCCAGCGCTGGGTCGCCGCCGGACTCATGGGCCCGGTCATCCACCTCGACCGCGCGACGGTCGCGGCTCCGATGGACATCTCGTCGTGGCAAAGCGCCGAGGGCACGCTATGCAGCGCCGACGGGGCATCCCCGGTTCGCGTGCAGGAGACGCTGGCGTCCGAGGGGGCGCTCCGCGGCATCACGGCGGTATGGGTGCGCGACGACACGGAGGATGTCGCGGCGGGCATGCACTCCGTAGGCACGTTCGCACGCCGGATCATCCACCAGGGCACCTCACCGCGGCTGTTCGACCTCATCGCGCCGACCCGCGCCGACGGCGTGGATGTGACCCGCCACACGCAGGGCTGGCAGCAACTCGTCGTGGTCCCGGAGGATCGTCCGGAGCTGGCGTCGCCGGACGCCGGCTGGCTGGACAGGCGCGACGCCGTGCTGCTGCATGTCGCAGCGGCAGCCCTGGGACGGTTGGGTGGAGTGTCGGAGCCGTTGCCCACCGGGTCGACGGCTGATCCCAGAGCGGTGTCGGTGTGGAGCCGACACGGCTTGGGCGGTGAGACGCTGCGCCGCGAGGCCGTCGCGTTCCTCGACCGCCGGCTCCCCGGCTTCTGCGCTCCGGACATCAAGCCGCGACAGTATGCGGTCTTCGCGGAGCAATGGGATCATGCCGAGACGATCGTGGACTGGCTCAGGCAACGCCACGACGGACAGCTGAGCTACACGAGGGCATCGCCGGCTCCACCGAACCTGGATCCCTACGCCGACGCTGCCTCACCGACCTCGGTACCGGTGGCGGGCCGCCGTGCGAAGATGGACGAAGGCGAACCGCTCGGACCCGCAGAGCGCGAGGCGCTTTGGTGTAGGTCGGCAGATCAGGAACTGCACAAGATCCGCAAATCAGCCGGCAAGATACCGCCGAGCGCGCTGTGGCGAGACACCGTCCAGCTCCTCACCACCTCCGTCGACGGGGGCGAACTGCCGGAGGGCTTCACCCGCTACGAAGCACACGATCACCTGCTCGTCGTGCAGCCTCATGTGGCCGGACCCGATCGCGAGCTGCTCCTGGAGGACTATCCGGAGCACGAGGAGGAGATTCCCGAGTTGGCATCTTCACCGCCTAAACAGCTGGCAGGTGAGGCACTCGCCACCACCGCCCAGGAGCTTTGGGACGGTGCGGGCAGCGCGGTCGCGTTCCCGGTGCTTCGGGGCAAACCACCTCGTCACCACGGCGCGCTTCTCGACGAGCTCACCGACGGCGACCGGGAAGAACAGAAGGCCCAGCGAGAGCGCCTGCTCGCGGTCGGCCTCGACGGGACGCCGGCCCAACGCAGCGTCGCGGACTCGCTGTGGACCACGATCATGGCCGACGCGATCCGATCCCGCTTGGATGCGGAACGCTGGCACAAGGCAGCCGTCGCCGATTGGCCGGTGCGAGGACGGAAGGTCACACCGCTCAGCCTGGCCGGGTGGATCCTGTGCGGGCTGGCGACGGCGTTCGCCGCAGGATGGCTGCTCAGCGGAGACGCGATGAACGAGTTGGTCGGCAACCTGGGACTGGGCCCGTGGGACCCCGCCGTGCTGGGCCTGTCCTCGCTCGGCGTGGCGATCGGCTCGGCCGCGGCTGCCTTCCTGCTGCGGCCGCGCCGCATGGACGATGGATATTGGCATTGGCGAATGGCGCTACGCCTGGTGCTCAAGCAGCGCGCCGAGGGTGCGTACGACAGCACCCGCCGACTGTCCAATAGCCTGCAGATCTACACCCAGTGGTGGCAGGTGCTACGCGACATCTTTCCCTACCACGAGGAAGAAGACGACAAGGGCCACCGAGGCGAGTTGATCGTTCCTCGGGCCTTGCAGCACGGCCACGTCGAGGTGCATGAGCCGTATCGGGACCTGGTGCTCAGCCAGGCAGGCGTGGAGCCCGGATGGCGCTGGGAGGCCCTCGCACAGCTTGCCCCCCTGGCCTACGCCAAGTACGGCGACGAGTCCCACGAGGACGCGCTGGACGCCGCGTTCGAGGACTACGGGTATTCCGAGGGGGCGCTGCACCGGTTGCGGCGCGACCTCCCGGGAGCCTGGAAGGAGCTCAGGGCCTGCTGGATCCACAGGGCGGTGCTCAAGGCGAAGGACGGTCTGGTCGGCCCCGCCAGCAGGATCGGCGGGGAACACAGTCCACAGCTGCTGTCTTCGTTCCTCGACGAGGTGCGGGAGGGGACTGCCCCGGTGTCGTGGCCTGCGCTGGAAGGGATGGTTCAGGGCCCGGAGACGACGATAGCCGCGAGCACGCAACCCGGAGACGCGACTACCGCGTCGATCACGCCGACGGCACCGGCTCTCGCGTCGGCGATGCTGGTGGTTCTGCGCCCGCTCCGGGCCTCGCACGCGTCGGGCGATCCCGGCGGAGGGGGCGACCCGGGATCGGGGGAGCTCCCCCCGGCAGAGGAAGAGGATGACGAGGATGACGACGACCCATACTGAGGCGGCTGGGGCGCGCGCTGAGGAGCCGCCTCGAGCGCTGAACCTGCGAAACCGCAGGAGACGCGCCGGCACGCTACCGGCTTGGAGACCCGAGCCGCACCGCCGGCCGGAGGAAGGTGGTCCACGATGATGCCATCGATCGCGCAGACGCTGCGCCGGAACGGATGGGCGCTGTTCGCCGTGGTCGGCTTCGTCGCCGCCTTCGTGCTGGGGCTGATCGGCTGGACGCTCTACGGTTTCGGCCCCTGGGAGGCCCTCTACCGCACGATGCGCCTGTTCGGGATGGACGGTGACGCGGACGGGCAGATCAACGCCTACCTCTGGGTGGCGCGGTTCCTGGCTCCCCTCGCGATGGCCAGCGGCATCGTCGCCATCGTGGTGCGCGTGCTGCACGATAGCTGGTCGCGGTGGCGAGCGATACGCAGCAACAACCACGTCGTCGTGCTCGGGGGCGGGCCGGAGGCCGCGGAGATCGCGATCCGGTTCCGGCCGGGCGCGCGCGTCGTATGCATCGGCGAGGTGACCGCCGAGGACCAGATCGAGCTGCGAGCCGCCCGCGTCCGGTGGGTCGAGGCCGTCAGCGAGACCCAACTCGCCCGCGTCCTCGACGGGTGCATCACGGTGATCATCACGGCGACCGGCGACCAGGAGGCATCCTCGCTGACCAGCCGGGTCCAGGCGCTGTGCAAGGAACGCGGCCAGGATCCTGCGGTGGTGACGCTGGTGGCCTCCCACGACGTGGCCCTCGACTGGCGCTACACCGGCAACGACCGCGTGGTGTGCCGCTCGGAGCAGGTGGCCCGCACGGTTCTCTGGAAGCGCCCGCCGTTCGACGAACACCGGGTGACGCCGTCTCCGCTCGTGCTCGGCGACGGACGGCTGGCCGCCGAGTTGACGGCCCGCATCTTCGAGGGCTGGCAGCAGCCCGGCGAGTCGATCACCGTGCATTGCGGCGGCCCCGACGCAGCGCGGAAGTACTTCGTCGAGCGGGGGCTCGACTTCTCCGACTCGCCTGGCTCGGTCGCGCTCCGGAGAGAGAACGGTCCGCAGGGCCTCGGGACGCTGGCGTGGCACGAACTGCCGGCCGGGACCCACATCGCGCCGCAGCTGGTGGAGTCGGTGCTCGACGGGTGGAACACGTCGTGGCGGGCCTACCGCAAGCACGGCGAGTACGAGACCGCACCCCTTCCCGTCTACATCGCCTTCGACGACGACGCCGTCGCCATTCCCGTCGCCAACGCCGTCAAGCGCGCCCTCGGCGACCGCGTCAAGGTCGTCGTCGTCCCGAAGAACCACAAGCTGGCCGAGCACCTCTGCGTTGTGATCAGCGAGGAGCACGAGGCGCCGTCCGGTGACGACGAGGCCCGCCACCGGTGGGAGCGTGCGTGGAGGGAAGGCGTGTTTCTCCAGTCCCAGACGGCAATGCTCTGCTCTCCCCAGGAGCTGGACCGAAAGCTGAAGGATGTACTGGCCAAGGAGCTGGAGTCCGAGCTGAAGCGGTGGCCGGACGAGGTGCCGGGGCTGTTCACGCCGAGCGGCGCCCCCGACGTAGCCGACGGGATCCTCGTCGCCGTCGAAGAGGCCGGGTTCTCGGTGGTGTCGGCGCCTCTGCCGCTGAGGCGCGTCACGGTGCTCACCGCGACGGAGCTGGACCGGACGGCGACCGCGCTCAGCTTGCGCGTTCCGTCGAGCCCCAACGGCGTCACTCCCTGGGAGCGTCGCACCAGGCTGCTGGAGCTCACCGGGCGACTGCCGGCGCTGCTGAACAGGGCCGGTCGCGCGCTCGTCCGGAGCAACGAACAGGTCGACCTCATCCCGTTCGACCGGCTGGATCACCTGGCCCAGATGGTCCACAACGACTACAAGGAGGTCGCGGCGCGGACGGACAACGCCACCGGGTCCGAGTACGCCGCGGCGGCCTACCGGCAGCTGCCCGAGCTGTTGCGCAGCTCCAATGTGGCCCAGGTGCTGGACATTCCGGTCAAGCTGGCGCTCCTGGGCCTGAAGTTCGTCCCCCGCGCCGACACGTCCGACGGCCCGGGCACCATCGCCGAGTACCGGTTCACGCCTGAGGACGTGGAGATCCTCGCCTATCAGGAGCACCGGCGCTGGGCCCACTTCCAGCTGCGCAACGGACGCAGCTCGCACAACTGGAACATCCCTTGGGAGGTGTTGCGCCACGACGTGCGCGAATACGACCGCAACGCCGTGCGCGGCATCCCCCTGCTGCTGCGCGAGATGGACATGGTCATCGTCGAGGACCCAGACCGTCGTTCAGAGCTTCCCGAACGGCCGATCCTGAAACCGGCGGAGGGCCGCTTCTGGCGGATCGGCGAGGTCCACGCGGAACGGCTCACGGAGCCGCGATCGTGGACCGCAGCCGGCGGCGAGGAACTGCACGCTGAGGCCGGCGACTGGTGGGTCACGTCGCTCGACCCGGAGCAGCCGGACGGCAGGTCGGTGAGGCCGGAGGCGTTCGCACGAACGTACGCGCCGCTCGACGGCGACCGCTACGAGCGAGTGGGCTCCGTGCATGCCCGGCAGGTGATGGAACGGGAGCGGGTGGAGACGCACGAGGGCACCGCGTACGCGGAGCCCCGCGACTGGGTGATCAGGGACGGCGAGGCCACCTGGCCGGTCTCCGAGGAGAGCTTCAAGACGCTGTACGACACCGCTCCGAAGAAGGAGGCTTCCGGAAGTGCCCCACGCCGAGACGGGTGAGGAGATCTCGCTCGTCTCGTTGCGAGCGCCCGTGGAAGAGGCGTGCGATCCCGAGGAACTGGATGCCGACCGCCGACCGGAACAGAACTCGGTCACCGTTGAGACCACGCTCCTTGGGCGTGGTGGTCGTGACGGGGAGGCCACGACCACCAGCGCTTCCGGCCTCCGACAGCCGGCTTTCACTACCGCTTGCCGCTCCCGAGACAGGCATCGCAGCGCTCATATCTCTTTCGATCGACGCTGTACACCTTCCCCGTACCGTTGCAGCCTGTGCATTTCGCCCAGGTTTCGCCCTTGCCCGCGCATCCGTCGCACACGACGTACTGCTGGGTTGCGGGACGGTAGTGCTTGCCCGTCCCATTGCAGTAGCGACACTTCGCCATGTCTGGTCCTCTCTCTCGTGCCCGGCCGGTCGCGGCTGACACCCGCGCGACACCCGACGCGTGCTCTGCCTAGGAATGACGGACAAGGGTCGGACGAGGGGGATTCCCCGACGAGCGCGAGCCGCGTAGCCCAGAGGAGCGCTCCCGGCAAGGTTGCCAGGTCAAGGTGTGTTGCCAGCCGTAGATCCATCGCTCGCGAACGACGTCAATGTCCTCAAGCCGCAGGAGGTGAGGAGCGGGCCTGGGAGGCCGAGGTCTTCGAACAGGGACACGAGCCGGTGGGGCCCCGTCCGTCCATTGGTCGAGCTCCCGCCGCAGGGCAAGCGCGGTCTGCGGCGGCTCTGATCCTTGATCGGAAGGTCTCTTCCACGCCGCTGAAAGCTCTGTCCGTCATATACAACCGGACCCACCCAGTCAGCCTGGGGAGTCCCGCACCTGGGCGGGGACAACGCTCGAAAGCGCACTAGCGACCTGAAGTGAAGGAGCCAGCAATGGCAGTGGAACATGACTACTACGAGATCCTCGGTATTTCCCGGGGAGCGTCCGCGGAGGAGATCAAGGAGGCAGTCAAGACACAGACGCGGACCTGGCGCAAGCGGACGGAGGCCGGAGACCTGAGCGTCCGCCAGGAGGCTGAGACCCGCGTGAAGCTGATCGAAGAGGCGCGGGCTACCCTCACGAACACGAGCAAGAAGAGCCAGTACGACGCGCGCCTCCAGCGGGAGGGCGTGAAGCAGCCTGAGGCGCCTCGTGCCGCCGACTCCGGCTTGGGATGGGCGGAACAGGCCAAGCACTTTCTGACTATCGGCGACTACAACTCAGCGGCCTACGCCGCGCGCGAGGCGACCCAGCAGGCGGGGAACACCGCCGAGAACTGGTACCTGCGATCTCGCGCGAACGCAGGCCTGGATCGCCTCGACGACGCCTGGTACGAGGCCCAGCAGGCCGCGCAGATCGAGGCCAACAACCCGGAGTTCCAGTTCCACGTCGGCGCAGTAGCTGAGGAGATGGGCAAGCTGGATACCGCAATCAACGCCTACCGTGCGGCGAGCAGGTTGAGCAGCGAGCCCATCTACGAGCTCGCCGTTGGCGGGGTGCTCCTCATGACGGGCCGGCCGCAAGACGCCGTCGACACCATCCGGAAGGTGTACGACCGAGCTCCCGAAGACGAGACCACCAACTACTACATGGTCAACTCCCTGCTCGAACTCGCAGAGAGCGTTCCCGCAATACGAGACGGCGAGTCCTATGTGGTGACTTCGCCGGAGGAGATCAGCACGATGCGCAGACTCACGGCCGAGGCCGGCAGCAAGCGTCACGTCGACTCCGAGGCTCGCGCGTGGATCGCGAACATCAACGAGTACCTGGACCAGATGGAGAAGAAACAATTTAACCGCGCGGTGCTGGGGACAGTGATGGGCGGCGCTGCGGAGGCTGGTTGCATCGGCATGGCCCTGGTGCCCATCCTGTTCGCCATCCCGCTCTTCATGATCCTCGGCGGTTTCGCGGCAATGGCCGACGGCGGGGCGGGCGGCTTCGTCTGGATTCTGCTCGGCGCCGGGCTCCTGTACGGCGAGTACAAGCTGCTCTGGGTTCCGGGTTGGAAGATCAACAAGTCGATTCACAAGTAGGAGTGGGAACATGGCAAAAACGATCGGAATTGACCTCGGCACCACATACAGCGCAGCTTCCGTCGTGGGTGCTGCGGGCCTACCGGAGATGGTGCGCAACTCGGAAGGCCAGACGATCACACCGTCCGTCGTCTACTTCGATGGCGATGGGGTTCTCGTCGGGCAGCAAGCCAAAAATCAGCGCGTCGTCGCGCCGCACGACGTGGTGGAGTTCGTCAAGCGCCAAATGGGCAGCGACTCGTGGTCCTGCTATACGCCGGAGGGAACCCGGTACACAGCCGAGGCCGTGTCCGCGCTGATCCTCAAGAAGCTCGCCGCCGATGCAGAGATTGCGCTCGGAGAGGACATCTCAGGCGTCGTGATCACTGTCCCGGCATACTTCAGCGACGCACAGCGCCTTGCCACCAAGCAAGCCGGTGAGATCGCCGGGCTGAATGTGATCTCTGTGATCAACGAACCGACTGCGGCGGCGTTGAGCTTCGCCGTCGAGCAGAAGTACAACGGCATGATCATGGTCTATGACCTCGGTGGAGGAACCTTTGACGTAACAATTCTGAGGGCCCGCGACGGCGACTTCGACATCGTTCATACCGCCGGCGACCGAAACCTCGGCGGTTTCGACTTCGACAACGCGATCATGGCATGGGCCAAGGAACAGTTCGAACAGCGCACCGGGCTGCGTCTGGAGGAAGACTCAGACGAGGCCATGCTCCGCGACCGTTCTGAACAAGCGAAGCATCGACTCAGTAGCGCGGATCAGGCTCCCATGTTCGTCGCGTCGCAGGGGCGCAACGAGAAGTTGCTCCTCACGCGCGAAGAGTTCGAGCGGCTCACCTCAGGGCTTCTCGGACGCACCGAGATGCTCGTTGAGGAGGTCATCGATGAATCGGGTGTGGACCCCCGGGAAATCGACAAGGTCCTTCTCGTGGGCGGATCTACTCGGATGCCGATGGTTCGCGAGATGCTCCAGCGCCTGACCGGCCGAACTCCCGATCAGACCGTACATCCAGATGAGGCAGTGGCTCGCGGTGCCGCGATCGTGTC
This sequence comes from Arachnia sp., assembly GCA_035326505.1. Lineage (GTDB taxonomy): Bacteria > Actinomycetota > Actinomycetes > Propionibacteriales > Propionibacteriaceae > Arachnia. The sequence goes on along the minus strand of DAOLFC010000003.1, from coordinate 26,551 downwards.
GGCACTGCGTGGACAACAGGGCCACGGATCACCCTTAATCGCGACGGATCACGAGATCGTCATTAGGGATGTGGTCTCACACGGCTTGGGCGTTGTAGCGGACAACGAGCAGGGAATTTCCGAGAACTCGATCATCATTCCGGCAAACTCCACGATTCCCTGCCAAGAGGCAAGAGAATTCTACACCGTCGTGGACCAGCAGACTCAACTGCTGGTCCAGGTAACAGAGGGGGAAGACACCGACCTGCGCTACGTCAATCGGCTTGGCCAATCGGAGTTGCGGATTCCTCCTCACCCCGCGCATTCACCGGTGCAGGTCATCTTCTCGTGCGACATCGACGGCATGCTCCACATCGAGGTCGTCGACCTCGTCGACAATCACCGCCTCGGCGAGTTCGAGATCGATCGAGCAGCCAACCTCGACCGCGAGGATGTGGACTCCCTGCGTCGGGACATTGCACGGGTGGACGTCTCATGAGCGTGGAGCCTTCAGGCCAGACCGATGTCTCGGCGCAGCTTGAGCAGCTGACCGATCTCTTCCGCCGTCGGCTTCTCGATGACAAAGTGCTACGACAAGCCCTCGAGACCCAACAGGCGCAGCTCGAACGCATGCGCTCGGAACTCTCCGGCGACCATCTCGTGCCCCTCCTCAAGGCCCTGCGGCTCGTCGTTGACAGGGCGCGCGATCAGGATGATGCGGCAGGGTTCGGGAAATCGATCGCGGAGGAGATCATCGAAGGCCTGGCCAGCTACGGCATCGATCCCATCGACGAATGCGGGCCCTTCGACACGACACGCCATGAGGTGGCGGAGAGCCAAGGCGGCCAGGGCACTTTGATCGTGGATCGGATCGTCAGCATCGGGTTTTCGAAAGGCGGGAGAACCTTGATTCCTGCACGAGTGGGCGTAATCGGCTCGGCACAGGGTTGATCGTGGACACATCCGGCAAGATCGACCGCCTGCTGGCCGACCTGCGCGACCAGGCGGCCGCGCGGGCCGGTCGGCTCTCATTCTGGGCCTCAGCGTGGCCCGGCATGCGCGCCGCATCGGCGCGCGGGGCCGACCTCCGGTTGGCACGAGAAACAGAGAAGGCGGAGAAATGGTGGCGCAGACAAGTCGATGAGGCCAAGCGAGGGCACTCCGCGTCGCGGGAGGACATACTCCGCCGACTGTCTGAGGTCCGCGAGGAGTTGGCCCCCGGCGGACTCAGCCAACCATGGAACTCGCCGTGGTGGCAGAACCCCGCAGCCGAGATCGGCACCTGTATCAGGCTGGGCGAAATCCAGCTCGGAAACATCTCCACACCGGTGCCGTTTCTCGTGCCGCTGGTGGGCGCGCCTGGGCTGTCCCTGCGTGCAGCTCCCGACGTGTTCACGGGCGTGCTGCACGGCATCGTCCTACGCGCGCTCACCGCCTTCACTCCCCCACTGGTCAGAGTAACTACCTTCGACCCCCAGCTACGCACCGACCTCGGCCTCTTCTCGTCCATCCGTCAACTCGACAGGCTCTCGGTACCTCCCGTTCTCACCAGCACGGCGGAGCTGGGCGAAGCACTCGACAGGCTCGGACGCCACACGGCCGAGGTGGAGGACATGCTCTCCGCGGAGGGACGGCACACCGTCACCGACCAGCTAGGACGGCCCACGCGTCTTTCGCATCCGCTGCACATCCTCGTGCTGGCGGACGGCTCGGGGATGCTGCCGGATTCGGTCGCCGAACGGCTCCGCCAGATAATTCAGGTCGGAGGGCGTCGCGGCGTCTTCGTCTTCGCGAGCGAGGACGCGCTGTCCTCGCTTCTGGGAAAGGGAGGCCAGTTGCCTTTGGCCACCGTGCGGGACCGGGCGCTTGAGTTGGACACCCTCCCAGGCACCATAGGCACCTTGGACCGCGCGGCTGGCAGTGAGATCGTGCTGGCCGTTTGCGCCTCGCTATGCGGCCGCCCCCGGGAGGATTCCCTGCCGATCCTGCCACTGCGTGAGCTGGTTGAAGAGATCGACTCGCCTTGGCTGGATCCCGGGGATACCGGCATCGAGACCGTGTTCGCCAGAGCGGGCCGCGTCGATTTGACCCTAAGGCTGCGCAGCGCGGATCCCCCGCAGCCCAATGCAATCGTGGGGGGTGCCGTCGGTCAGGGCAAGTCAAACCTGCTGTTGACGATCATCATGGGACTCTCTGCGCGCTACTCACCCGTGGATCTGGAGATGGTACTGCTGGACTTGAAGGATGGCGTGGAGTTCGCCCCGTTTGGCCCGGATCCTCAGGGGCGCTACTGGCTACCGCACGTTCGTGTCCTCGGACTGGAGTTCGACCGAGCGTTCGCGCTGGCGACGCTGGAATCCGTCGCCGAGATGATCCCGCAGCGCGCGAAGCTTATGCGGGGCTCAGGAGCGAAGGATATCGCGACGTTTCGCCGTCTCACTGGGACCCCGATGCCCCGGGTTCTGGTGGTCATCGACGAGTTCCAGCGGCTGTTCGAGGGCGGAGACGACCAGTTGGTTGACCGCGCCGCCCAGGTGCTAGAACTTCTCGCGCGGACCGGCCGAAGTTCAGGGATCCATTTGATTCTCGCCTCCCAGACCATCAGCGGATTACGTGGTTTGGGCGCACGCGCCGACGCGATCTTCTCGCAGTTCCACAACAGGCTGTCGATGAAGAACACGAGGTCCGAATCGCAAGCCATCTTGTCCACAGGGAACGTCGCGGCTGCGGCGCTGACGAACCGGGGGGAGGTGATTGCGCACGAGTCCATGGGCGAAGACCCCTCACTCAACACCCGGGGGGTCTGCGCGCTCGCGGACGGCGACTACGTGCGCCAACTGCAGCGGGATCTCTGGGTCCGCGGCTCGGCCGGGATTCCTCCGGTGATCTTCCACGCGTCCAGCTACGCGACGAAGCCAGCGCTCTCGCGCACAGAATCCACGGCGCTGGCAGTGGTCGCGCCCGGAGCTCCGGTCGCGCCGACCGCACGGGCGCGAACGGTCTCGCTCGCCAGGGGACCGGATCAGGGCGTGGTCGTCATCGGGGCGGAGCAGGAGGTGACGGGTCGCGTGCTGGTGACGATGGTCGCCGACGTGTGTTCCCAGTTGCCAGAGCACGACGTCGTGGTCCTCGATGGGCTGAGCCCCTCGGAAGTGGAACACCCGGTTGTGTCTGCTCTGCTGCGGGCGGTAGGCACCCGGCCTGTGCAGCACCGCCGCCGTGCCGACCTCGCACGCGCACTGGCTGAAATGCAGGACAGCGCAGGCGCCGCTCGCGTGGTGGTGTGCGTGGGCCTGGACAGCATGCCTGAATTGGAAGAGCCGGACGCGATGACCTTCGTCGCGCCCGTCGAAGGCCTCAGGAATCTCATGCGCGACGCCGCGGTCCACTCCAACGTCGTGCTTGGGTGGTGGCAGAGCCGGAACCGGGCCGAGGAGCAATTGGGCTTTGGTCTGCCGAACGCGCGTGCCGTTGCGCTTTGCGGCGTAGGCACCGACGACCTCCGTGCAATCGCAGGCATCCTGGCCCGGGTCCCCGAAGGAAGCCCTCGGTTCACCTGGTGCGACCGGGCCACGGCCGCATCCGAGACGCTGGTGCCCTTCGACCTCCCCGCTGAACTGAGCGAGGTACTCGATGGCTGACTGGAACTCCTACCTCGCGCTCGTCACCGACGCGCTCCACTCAGAGGCCGCTGAGGACCGTGCTCTCGAAAGGTTGCGGGAACGCCGCGAGGCATTCCTGGCGGAGGCACGACGGGCGCGAAGAGTGCAGCAGCAACGCGCGGAGGAAGTTACCGGCCTGTTGGCCCATCTCCACGAACGAGTCGGTGCGCTCGCCGACGCACTCCGCGCCGAGCCCACGGCACCCACCCCGGGCCAGCTGTCCGTCGACGAACTGGCGCAGGGGCTCCGGGACATGTCTGCCTGGGCCGATCAGGCCGAGGCCCGCCTCAAATCCGTCGAGCGCAGCCAGTCACGCCTGGAAGCGGTTCCCGTCGCGGAGCCGGAGCCGAGGCCGGGACCGCTGCCGGCCCCTGTGCAGCGGGCACCCCGGAGATGGGTGTTCCCTGTCATCGCCGTCGGCGTCCTCGCACTCGTTGTAAGCCTCGTCTACATGCTCACATGACGATCTAGAACACCTAAGGACGGAGAAACAATGTCTCAGCTCACGAACCTCAAGCAGACCATCGACTCAATCTCACAGCAGGCCAAAGGCACTGCCGGTGCGCTTGCGTCGTTCCAGCAAAAGTTCACCCAGTCGATCTCTCAAGTGCAAGGTGCCATCGGCGGCAGCAACCAGCGCAAAGACCAGGAAGTGATTCAGGCGATCACACAGGCGCAGCAGAAGGTCAACGAGGCCGCACGCTCGCTCGACGAGGCGGCGCGAACCGCCGCGGCCTACGGCGCCTCCTTGTGACCGCCCCGCCTAGAGCGTACTCGGCGGCTGTGGCAGCCCAGATCGCCGAGTGCGAGAGGGCTCTCGTCGCAGCACTGAGCGAGTTGACCCCAGCTCTCGCGAGCCTATCGCCGATCAGCGCCGAGGTCGACCGGGTCATCGGGGGAACGGCACAGGGAGCTGATGCCGCGATGATCGAATCATTGCACGAAGCCCAGCACCTACTCAGGGCTGCGATCCACGGGTGCGAGCAAGCCCGTAGTCTGGGGCGCCGAGTCCGGACGCGTCCCGATGTCTGAGCTCGAGCGGCTCTGTTCCAGCCTCGACACCCTGGCCAGTCTCATTTCCGGGAGATCTGCGGGCGTGAAAGAACAGGCTTTTCGGCTCCGCGCGATAGGAACCCGAATGGCCGGCCTCGCCCCCGCGGCAGGGCCACTCGCACATGATTGTCGCGCGCTGTCTGCGGTTCTCGCAGAGGCTGCACGTAAGTGCGATGCCGCCGCTTCGTCCCTTGACCAGGCTGCGATCGTCGGCGGCGCCTATGCGCGGCGGAATGCCGGTGGCGGAGACGCCGGTGGCGCTGTTCCTCCGGTCTCCTTGGACCACGCTGCCGCCACCGCGCGTGGGACACCGGCACAAGACCCTCCGATCGACCACGCTCAACTCGGTTCCTACTACATCCCGCTAGGCGCGTCTCACAGGTCCGCAGAGGACATCGCAACATCGGTAGCGGTGCAAGGAACGACAGGCGACTGCGGTCTGGTCGCCGCGTGCAACGCCCTGCGGCGCCATTCGCCGCACCAGGCCGCGCGTGTGGTCCGTCCCGTTCAAGGGGGAAGCTCTGTCCGCCTGTATCGCAGGGGACCGATGGGTGACCTCGTCGCGGACGATATCGTTGTCGGAAACGCACTTCCTCGAAACGGAGCTGCCTCGGCCTTCCGAGACGGCGCGGGTAACTTCGGCTCGCCGGAAGCCAGTTGGATCAGCTACGTTGAAAAGTCCTTCGCGGTCGCCAGGGGAAACAGCTATGAGAATCTCGTAGAGATCGAGGCCGAGGACGTCCTTGAGGGCCTGACCGGGCAGGAGTACGTGACAACGACCGCTTCGGCGGCCGAAATCGCGGAAAGCATGCGGCGGGGAGCTGTCGTCGCGGGAACGCGAACGAAGAAGGCCATCGAATGGGAGTTCCGCCCGAGTGGCGCCCGCCGACCGGTTTCGGCGGATCAGGTGGCCAACACACAGCCGGGGCATTGGTACAGCGTATATGCGGTGACGAGCGAGCACGACCAGCGTGGTAACGAGGTGCTGACGGTCGTATTGGAGAACCCTTGGGGATCGTCCGATCCGCTTACGCAGTACCTGAAGCTCAACGAACTGGACTTTCGCCGTCTATTCGATGCGGTGGTGATGCGCGCATGAGCGAAGAGAGACAGGAAATGGAAGCACAGGTCGTGCGGTGCGATCGCGGGGGGCAAGTGACCTGGCACGAGGGTTTGCGCACCGGTGTATCGCGGGTCTTTCACGTCGACGAGATCGACTATGTGGAGTTGATGGCCTTCCAGCCCCGCGTCACTGAATGGTTGCTACTGAGTCTGGGCGCTCCAATGGAGGTGGCGGGAGGGACGTTGGAACTCCTGGCCGTCAAGCGGGAAGCCAAGGAGCCCACCGTCACGCTGCGGTTCGTTCCAGAACGAGGCGAACATGCCTAGGAAAGCACCCCACCAATCAGTACTTCCCTAGGCCGCGGCGGCAAGGGGCGGCTCCAGTTCCTCCAGGGCGGAGGCGATCTCGGCGGTGAGTCCCGGCGCGGGAAGCCCCGTGACTTCCAGCGAGGCCCGCTCGAGGGCCACCGAACGCTCGGCTCCCGCCATGCGATGGAGCAGGTAGGCGCCACGGAGCCTCGGGCCGAGGATCGCGATCTCGGCGTCCGCGTCGGCGCCGCCTCCCGCGATCCGGTCCGTCAGCTCCAAGGGCGCCCCGTGCGCGCACAGCGGAAGCGTGATGTTGGTATAGACCCAGTCGTGGCCGGCAACGATGGTCGCCGTGGCGAGGACGTGCCGGATCTCCCGCCGTACGGTCGACGCCGAACTCGGCTCGTCGGGCAGCACCTCCGTGCGCTGCTCGACCAGTCCGTCGACCGGCCAGCGGCCAGGGACGTGATAGGGGCTGAACGGGTAGGACCGCAGGATCCGGAAGAGCACGATCAGCCACGCCCGGTGGACCTGATCCGGCGCATCCAGTTCCGCGATCACCCGCCCGGCGACGCCGTCGCTGCGGCCGGGCTTCGACGGCAGGCCACGGCCCGCGCGCTCGGCCCGCTTCAGGTCGACGAGCTCGTGGCTCGCGATCCGGTAGGCGTAGGCTTTCAGGTCGGCGATCCTGCTGTCGGCGACATCGACCTTGGCCAGGATCCGGGCGATGAGGTCGTGGTGCAGGTCCAGGCAGCCGGACGTCGTGCAGATCTCACGCACCCTCCGCGCGAAGGGATCCGCCGGCCCGTAGGGCACCGCGCGGGTGGGACACGCCCTGCCGCGATGGAAGCGCGCCGCGCGTTCTTCGCGGCTGGCCGCCCACGACGCCTCCCCCGCGTGCTGAAGCAGGTCGTCGTGACGATGGCCGGTTGATGAGTACACATCCCTGATGCTCATGTGACCAGGGTGAAGACCTTTTCCCGCGCCGGTCGGGGCAGACGCCTGGGTTGTCAGGAAGTTGGCAGGAAGTCGCCGTCCCAGCGCCAGCGCACGCCGTGCCAGAAGCCCGCCTGCATCTGGCGGAAGAGGAAGTCATGACGCGCTTCCACCGGCTTGATCAGCTCGGAGCGCAAGGGCGTCTCGGCCAGCGGCGACGCGACGAAGCGTTCCAGCACGGCGGGGCGGCGAGCCCCGAACCGCAACTCCAGCAGCGCATCGTAGCTCGTGTTGCGCGGAGCGAAGCCGGCGACGGGGGCAAGCGTGTCTCGGCTGGGAAGCTTGATCGACGTCGCGAAGGCATGGCGTTCGCCTGCCCGGAGGGCGCGCGGGAAGACCAGCCTGAACCGCCAGGCGCCGTGATCGGACTTCGCGACGGACTCCACCCGGCAGCCCTCCAGGGCGCGGATGTCCAACATGTCGCCGGTGAAGTTCGGAAGCACGAGCTGCTCGTCGACGTGGTCGATCCAGTCGGAACGCACGCTGATGGTGCGCTCGTTGACGATGTAGGGCGTCTCCTCGCGGAGATCGACCCGCGTGCGGGCGTAGACGAAGGCGTAGTCGACCTCCTGGCTCACCGAACGCTCCCGCACCCGGTCGAGCAGGGCGGGGATCTGCTTGGCGGCCTCGTCGTAGTAGCGGCGCACCGTGCGGTCGGACCTGCCGATCTCGTCGGCGGCCTTTCGGAGGCGTCCATCCGTATCGTCGGGATACCCTTCGCACAGCCCGGCGACGATCTTGAAGGCCGTTCCGCACTCCTGCGGCCGCAGCCGGTCGGCGGCGCGGAGCAGCCTGCTGCGGACGTATTCTCGCACCGCCTCGGTGGGAGCCGAGGGGCTGATCCCCAGCGCCTCGAGCAGTGCGGCGGGATAGGTCTCGATCCTCATGACGCCGTGCCTGCGCAGCAACGCGAAGGCGTGTTGCAGCGTCCGCCCCCCGGCCTCCGTATCGTCCGTCATCACGCTCCCGTTTCCCTTTCATGGGAATCGTAGTGGGCAGGAAGCGCACGCCGAATCCGTACTCTCGACAGCCGGATGACGGGCCGCCGTACCTCTGTCCGTCAGTAAGAGGCATGGCCGAGGAAGAGTCGAACGAGCGGTGATCATTCAGATGCCTTGCAACGAGCGGATCCTGCGCCGCATCGTCGAGGAGAGCGCGGCAGAGGCAGCGGCGCGGGAGATGCCCGCCTGCGCGGAGGCACTGGCCGCGAAGGCCGTCCGAGCGTTGACCCAGGCGTCCCTGGAAGGGGATCCGCTCACCGACGTGGAGCTCTTGGCCGTTCTAGCGACGTTCCTCAGCAATCGGCTAGCGGCGCCCGAGCCCTGGGATTCGGTCTAGCCCCGGCATGCGACGAACCAAAAGAATGGGCCCGGTCCGGCGCCTGGGGGAAAGCACCGGACCGGGCGGTCTGGGGGGTGGAGGTTAGCTCACGACCTCGTAGTTGACGGTGATCACGCCGGCGGAGGTGCCGCCGATGGCCTCCATCGCGGCCTTCGACAGGTCGAGGCAGCGGCCGGAGATGTAGGGACCACGGTCGTTGATGCGCACGATGACCGACTTGTCGTTCTTCGGGTTGGTCACCTTCACCTTGGTGCCGAACTTGTACTCCTTGTGCGCGGCCGTCATGTCGCTGGGGTTGAACTGTTCGCCGTTGGCGGTCTTCTGACCCTGCCAGTAGTACGACGCCTTGCAGCTCGAACCGCTCGCCGGGGTGAGGGAGGGGTCGGCCTTCGCGCCGGAGGACGACGAGGACGAGGCGGACGACGACGCGGCGACCACCTTGCGGGTTCCCACTGTGGTGACCTGCGTCACCGGCTCCTTGGTGACGGTGGAGCTCTTCAGTTCCGACGACTTCAGCTGGCCGTCGTGGTAGGTCTCGGTGTAGACCTCGGTCTTGGCGCCGTTGACGCCCTTGGTGGTGACCGTGGAGGTGCCCTTGTCCATCTTGTCGGAGCTGGTCTCCTTCTTGCCGAAGGGGATCTCCACCTCCTTGGTGGCTTCCTTCACCTCGACGTCGACGAACACGATCTCCATGCCGTCTTCGAGGAGGGTGTCGATGGCGGGGGTCACGAGGTCGAGCTCGTCGGGCGTGATGTCGGCGTTGCCCAGCAGGTCGCCGACGGTGCCCGCCAGCGTGACCGGCGACGGCGCGCCCGCTAGCGTGAGGGTGACGTCCTTGGCGGTCATCACCTCGAGGTCCAGGCCTTGCCGGCTGATCGTCGTGGAGCGCGACGCGGAGAACTTGGAGTCGTCCGCATCCAGGTCCAACTGGCGCAGCGCGTCGCCGACGCTGCGGGCGGTGGTCCACACCGTGCGGGTCTCGCCGTCTACGGTGAGCTCCAGCGGGCGGCCGTAGGCCACGTCCACCTCCAGCCCGTCGATGATCTTGGTGTCGGCCCCGGGCAGGACGACGTCATACTCGCCCAGCGTGATGCCCTGGCTCTCCAGGAGATCCCCGACGGTGCGGTCGCGCACCTCGAGCGCCTGGCTGGTGCCGTCGACGGTGAGTTCGACATCGTTGGTGCGCAGCACCTGGACGACGCCGATGACTCCCACGATGCCGATCGCAGCGACGCCGGCAACAACCGGGATGAGGACTTTCGCCATAAGGGTTGAACTCCGAGAGTCGAGGACGTGACTCGAACAGTCTAAGCCAATCCTGAACGATTCCCAAACAATTTCTGAGAATTTTCAGCAAATCCTGATCTCGGAGCAGCCCAGGCTCCCGGCGCCGCCGACGATCGACGCCGTCAGGCCTCGACGACGGTGTAGGCGCCGGCCTCGGCGACCGCGGCGACGATCGCGTCGAACGGGATCCGCTCACCCGACTCGACGATCATCGGACCCTCGACGGAGACGTGGACGCCGGTCACGCCGGGGATCGCGGAGACCTCCTCGGTGACGTGGTTGGCGCAATGACCGCAGGTCATGCCGGAGACGGTGTAGCTGCTCTTCATGGGACTTTCCTTATCTCTAACTCTGCACAATCTCTAGCCCTGCACACCGGAGAAGCTCCGGGGTGCGGGTGCTACTTGACGAGGCGACGGATCGCCCGGATCGCCTCGTCGATCTTCTCGTCGGCCTCCGCCCCGCCCTGCGCCACCGCATTGGCGACGCAGTGCGCGAGGTGATCCTCCAGGAGACCGAGCGAGACGGCCTTGAGCGCGCTGGTGACGGCGGAGATCTGGGTGAGCACGTCGATGCAGTACTGGTCCTCGTCGACCATCCTCGCGATCCCGCGAGTCTGGCCCTCGATCAGTTTGAGGCGGCGCAGGTACGCCTCCTTGTTCGGCGTGTAGCCATGCTCCGCCGCGCCGTGACAGTCGGTGCCTGCGGTCGCGATCTCGGTCATGCGGCGAGTATACCCCCTGGGGGTAGTGGCCGATCGGGCGCCCCGTCGTTGGCCGTCTATAACAATTCCCCCACAGCCCGGCACCCGCGCGAGGCACCGAATCCACAATCGATGCCCGGCGGTTCGCGAGTTCTACACAGCTTTCCACAGACCTTTCCCCAACCCGGGGCCCAGTTGTACACGCCTCCCCGAGGAGGTCCCCCCGCGGACTGTCGGTGGCGTGCCCTAGGCTCGGTGGTTCATTGTTCGACCGTTCGCCAAGAGGTTTCGGAGGCCCGGATGTCGCTGAGCGCCTTGCCCGACGCACCGCCAGAGCTGGATCGCACCCCGCCGCAGGACCTGGCGGCGGAGCAGAGCGTGCTGGGCGCCATGATGATGAGCAAGGACGCCATCTCCGATGTCGTCGAGACCCTGCGCGGCGGCGACTTCTACCGGCCCGCCCACGAGACCATCTTCGACGCCGTCCTCACCCTCTACGGCCGCGGCGAGCCCGCAGACCCCATCACCGTCGCCGGCGAGCTGGGCAAGCAGGGCGAACTGGGCAAGATCGGCGGCCCGGTCTACCTGCACGACCTGCTGGCCAGCGTCTCCATCGCCGCCAACGCCTCCTACTACGCGCAGTTGGTGCGCGAGAAGGCCATCCTGCGACGCCTGGTCAACGCGTCGATCCGCATCGCCCAGCTCGGCTACCAGGGTCAGGGCGAGGTCGAGCAGATCGTCGACGAGGCCCAGCAGACCCTGTTCGAGGTGACGGAGAAGCGCGCCTCCGAGGACTACCGGTCGCTGGCTGAGCTGATGCAGCCCACCTTCGACGAGATCGAGTCCATCGAGAACTCCGGCGACGCCCTCTCCGGCGTGCCGACGGGCTTCCAGCGCCTCGACAAGCTCACCAACGGCCTGCATCCGGGGCAGATGATCATCGTCGCCGCCCGTCCGGGCATCGGAAAGTCGACCTTCGCGCTCGACGTGTGCCGGGCCGCCGCCATCAAGCACAACCTGCCCGCCGCCTTCTTCTCGCTGGAGATGAGCCGCACCGAGATCGTGATGAAGGTGCTCTCCGCCGAGTCCGCGGTGGCCCTCGGGCGCATCCGCGGCGGCAAGATGGACGAGTCCGACTGGCAGCGGATCACCGACAAGTCGGGTCAGATCGGCGAGGCGCCGTTCTTCATCGACGACTCCCCCAACCTCACCATGATGGAGATCCGGGCCAAGGCCCGGCGGCTGAAGCAGAAGCACGACCTGCAGCTCCTCGTCGTCGACTACCTCCAGCTCATGACGTCGGGCAAGAAGGTGGAGTCGCGCCAGCTGGAGGTCTCCGAGTTCTCGCGCCAGATCAAGCTGCTCGCCAAGGAGCTGGAGATCCCGGTGATCGCGCTCTCCCAGCTCAGCCGAAACGTCGAGCAGCGCAAGGACGGCGTGCCCCAGCTGTCCGACCTGCGCGAGTCGGGCTCGCTGGAGCAGGACGCCGACATCGTGATCATGCTGCACCGCCCCGAGGCCTACAACCCCAACCCCACCGACGAGGAGCGCGGCGTCGCGGCCTTCCATGTGTTGAAGCACCGCAACGGCGAGACCGGCAAGATCGAGGCCCTCTTCCAGGGCCACTACAGCCGCTTCACCGACCCCTTCGTGCCCTGACCGGATCCTGATCCGCCGCGCGCGCCGTCGCCTCGCGCGAGTCGAGGCGGGCGAGTCCGGACGGCCACCAGATGGCCCGGCCGATGTCATGGGCGAGAGCCGGGACGAGAAGAGACCGGACGACGAAGGTGTCGAGCAGGACGCCGAAGGAGACGATGAAGGCGATCTGAACGAGGAACAGGATCGGGATCACCGATAACGCCGCGAACGTGGCCGCAAGAACGAGGCCCGCCGACGTGATCACGCCCCCGGTGATGGACAGCCCCCGGAGGATGCCGGTCCTGGTGCCGTGGTGGACGGATTCCTCCCGGACCCGGGTCATGAGGAAGATGTTGTAGTCGATCCCGAGCGCGACGAGGAAGACGAAGCTGTAAAGGGGAACCGCGGGATCCGCGCCGGGGAAGTCGAGAACATGGTTGAACACCAGCGCCGCCACACCCAGCGCCGTGCCGAAGGACAAGACGGTCGTCGCCATGAGCAGCACCGGCGCCAGCAACGACCGCAGGAGGATCGCCAGGATGATCAGGATGACGATCAATATGACGGGAATGATGAGGTTGCGGTCCCGTATGGAGGCGTCGTTGGTATCGATCGCCGTGGCGGTGACGCCCCCGACGAGCGCGCCGGGCGCGGCCGGCTCCAGCTCCGCGCGCAGAGTCCGGACGGTGTGAGCGGCCGCATCCGAGTCTGCCGCGTCGGTGAGGGTGGCTTGCAGCATCACGGTCCCGTCGACGACGGTCGGGGCAGGCGCGGGGGTTCCCGGCGGACCGAGCGCCTGGATGCCGTCCGCGTTCACGGGGGCGGTTCCGCTGGGGGAGTCCTCCGCGAGGACGCTGACGCTGTCGACTCCCGCCTGCCCCAGCAGGAGGTCGGTCGCGTCCTGCAGATCCTCTTCGGCGACGACCACCAGGGCGGGGCTCCCGGATCCCCCCGGGAAGTGCTCACCGAGCAACTGCTGCCCATCACGGGCTTGCGAGGCGCCCAGCACGAGATCGGACTGGGCAACCCCGACGGCGTTGAGGCCGGTGGCCCCGACGACCCCGACGGCAAGCACCGCGGCGGTCGCGATCCAGATGGGCCGGGCCCTTCGCTGAATCTGCCGGCCGAGCCACGCCCACCATCCCGTGGCATGGACGCCGTGCTCGGCCGCTACCGCTTCCGGCTCGTACCGGGGCCGCCTGGGCCAGTAGGCCCACCGGCCGAGGACGAACAGCAGGGAGGGCAGCAGCGTGAGCGCCGACAGCATGGCGAACACGATGCCGATGGAGGCGACGGGGCCCAGCGTGCTGTTGGACTTCAAATCGCTGAGCAGAAGGCACAGCAGCCCCGCGATGACGGTGCCGCCGGAGGCGACGATCGGCTCGAAGGAGCCGCGCAGCGCCTTCATGGTCGCCTCGCCCTTGTCGCGGTGGTCGCGCAGGGTTTCGCGATACCTGGCGACGTAGAGCAAGGAGTAGTCGGTGGCCGCGCCGATCACGAGAATGAACAGGATGCCCTGAGTTTGACCGCTGAGCAGCAGCACACCGGCCTTCGCGAGCCACCACACGCTCAGCAACGCCACGCACAGCGCGAAAAGGCTGGTCGCCAGCACCACCACCGGAAGCAGCAGCGATCGATACACCAGCACGAGAATCACGAAGACGGCGACGAGCGCGACGGCCAGCAGCAGCCCGTCGATCCCCGCGAACGCGGCGATCAGATCGGCGGCGAACCCGGCCGGTCCCGTGACGTGGACGCTCACTCCGGTGGGCGCCCCCTCCCGCAGGACCAGGCTCACCTGTTCCACCACGTCCCCGACCTCGGCGTCGGCGTCGATCGGCACGAAGGCCTGCGCGGCGAGGCCGTCCTCGGAGGGGATCGCGGGCGAGACTCCCCCGGCCACCCCGTTCAGGGTCGTCAGAGCGGCGACCTGATCGGAGAGGCCGGCTACCTGTTCTTCGCTCAGTTCCGTCTCGGAAGTGAACACCACGATCGCAGGTATGGCCTCAGAGGCGCTGAACTCCCCGAGCAGCGCCTGCACCTTCGTCGCGTCGGCAGAGGTGGGCAGATAGTTGGTCTGCTCGTTCGAGGAGACCTCGCCCACCCGGCCGAAGTAGGGGCCCCCGATCGCGGCTCCCGCCAGCCAGACGAGGATCAGGCACGCGGGCAGCAGGACGCGAACCCAGCGACGCGCGCGCTCGCCGCGCTCCGGCTGAACCGCCCTGCGCGGCAGCGGAGAGCCCGCCGGCCTGGACTTGGTGCTCATGGTGTTCTCCTTGATGAGGGATCGCCTGCCGGGGGCGGGGCGGACAGGACACCGCTCGACGCGATGGCCGATTCGCCGGTGCATGTCCGCCTCACTGCATATCATCTCCCTTCTCGCAATCATCTCCCTTCATCTCCCTCGTCGAATCCTTCGTCGAAGAGACGGCCCGGGAGCTGTCGCTCGCCGACCAGGCCTGGGCCGCACCGTGACAAGCTACAGTGACGTGATCCCCCGAGGTTGAGGAGCATCATGCGCGTGTCGGTCCCCCGCGAGGTCAAGAACAACGAGTTCCGGGTCGGCCTGACCCCGTCGGGCGTACACGAGCTCACGGCCCGCGGGCACCGGGTGAGCATCGAGGCCGGAGCCGGGCTGGGCGCAGGCATCAGCGATCAGGACTACCGCGACGCCGGAGCCCGCATCGTCGACGACACGGCGACGCTGTGGGCCGAGGCCGAACTGGTGGTGAAGGTCAAGGAGCCCATCGCCGACGAGTACCGCCACCTCCGCCCCGACCTCACCTTGTTCACCTACCTGCACCTGGCGGCCGACCGGCCGCTCGTCGACGCGCTGCTCGCCGCGGGCACCACGTCGATCGCCTACGAGACGGTGCAGCTTCCCGATCGCTCGCTGCCGCTGCTCGCCCCCATGTCGGAGGTCGCCGGGTCGCTGGCCCCGCAGGTGGGCGCCCAGGCGATGATGAAGCCCTCCGGCGGGCCCGGTCTCCTGCTCGGCGGGATCGCGGGGGTCGCCAACGCCAAGGTCGTGATCCTCGGCGGCGGCGTCGCCGGGCAGGACAGCGCGCGCGTCGCCTCGGGCATGGGCGCCGACGTCACCCTCCTCGACACCGATATCGCCAAGCTGCGCGTCCTCCAGGCCCGCTACGGAGGGCTGGTGCGGACGATGGCGTCGTCGACGATGACCGTGCGCGAGCAGGTCCTGAGCGCCGACCTGGTGATCGGCACCGTGCTGATCCCCGGCGCGCGGGCGCCGAAGCTGGTCACCGACGAGATGGTCTCTCACATGAAGCCCGGCTCGGTGCTCGTCGACGTGTCGATCGACCAGGGCGGCTGCTTCGAGGGCAGCCGCCCCACCACCCACGCGGAGCCCACCTATCAGGTGCATGGGTCGACCTACTACTGCGTGGCCAACATCCCCGGCGCGGTGCCCAAGACCTCGACGGCGGCGCTCACCAACGCCACCCTGCGCTACGTGCTCGCCCTGGCCGACCACGGCTGGCGCGACGCCGCCCGGGCCGACGACGCCCTGGCCAAGGGCATCAGCACCCGAGCCGGTCAACTCACCTCGCGCCCCGTGGCCGAGGCGTTCGGCCTCCCCTGCGCCGCTGTCGACTAGGAGTAGGTTTGGCGAGGTGAGTGCGGACCTGCTGAACACCCTGGTCTCCCGGATCGACGCGCAACTGTCGGACACCGCGTCGCTGCGCCGGATGATCCACGCCGACCCGCACCTCAGCGGCGACGAAGGCGACACCCGCGATGCGATCATCCAGGCCGCCGACTGGCTGGACTGGATCCCCATGGTGGAGACCGGCGCCTTCGCGCGCACCGGTCCCGACGGGCCGGCGGTCGGCATGCGGGCGGAGCTGGACGCGCTGCCGATCCACGAGGCCACCGGCGTGGAGTGGGCCTCCCAGCGTCGCGGGATCATGCACGCCTGCGGGCACGATGTCCACATGGCCGCGTTGTGGGCGGTGCTGTCGGCGGCCAGGGGTCTCGACCTGCCCGTCGCCATGGTGCCGATCCTGCAGCCCCGCGAGGAGTCCAACCCACCCGGCGCGACGGACGTCGTCGCCTCCGGGGTGCTCGACGACCTCGACGTCCGGGCCATGGTGGGCGTACACGTCCAGCCGCAGGTGGAGCGCGGCGTCGTGTCCAACGGCTCCGGCGCGGTCAACGCCGCCTTCGACTCCTTCGAGATCACCGTGCATGGCCGCGGCGGCCACGGCGCCTACCCGCACGCCGCCGTCGATCCCATCCAGGTGCTCGCCTCCATCGTCGCCGGCCTGGGCGACGTGTCCGCGCGGACGATCAACCCGATCCATCCCTCGGTGGTCTCCGTCGGCATGTTCCACGCCGGGACCGCCGCCAATGTGATCGCCGACAGCGCCACCTGCCGGGGCTCCATCCGCACCTACAGCGAGTCCGACCGCACGGCCCTCCACGAGGCCATCGCCCGTCTCGCCGAGGGCACCGCGCTGGCCCGGGGCGCCGCGGCCACCTCGCAGTTCATCCGGGGCGGGCCGGCGCTGGTCAACGACGCCACCATCTCGCGGCGATCCGACAGCCTGCTCAACGGGCTGGGTGTGCCCGTCGCCGTCACTCCGTTCCGGTCGTGCGGCTCCGACGATTTCTCCGAGTACAGCACCGTCATGCCATCGCTGATGAGCTTCATCGGCACCGGGGCAGAGGGCGGAATAGGCCTGCACCACGCCCAGTTCCTGCCCCGGCGCGACGCGCTGCGCCTGTCGGCCGTCACCCTCGCGACGAACTACGTCGCTGCGGCCGGCATCGTCACCGGCGGCGACCGGTCCTGAGGGTACTGGACGGCGGTATCGTCGTCGCCCGGGGCCTCGTCACGATCTTCTCCACTTCGCCAGGCACTCCGCGGAACCTCTAGGATTATTCAGACTTCGAAGAAAGACGATCCAGGAGCGGCGCGTGACCGGAACCATCGATAGGACACGAGCCATCAAGGCCCGCGACGGCCTCTTCGCCGTCTTCGCGATCAACGGCTTCAGCTTCGCGACGTGGATGTCGCGTGTGCCCGACATGCGCGACGCGCTGCACCTCACCCCCGGACAGCTGAGCATGCTCCTCCTCGCCGTATCCCTGGGCGCACTCACCGGTCTCCCCCTCTCCGGCCGGATCATCGACCGGATCGGAGCCCAGAAGACCGTCCGGCTCGGTGTGTTCCTCCTCGCACCCGGCCTGGTGCTGGCTGCGGCGGCCATCACCTTCGGCTCGTCGATCTACCTGGTGATGCCCGGCCTGTTCCTGGTGGGGCTCGGCAACGGCACCTGGGACGTCGCGCAGAACTTCGAGGGCACGCTCGTCGAGCGGGGCGTGAAACGAGCCATCATGCCCTGGTTCCATGCCGCCTTCAGCGGGGGCACGGTGCTGGGCGCCCTGATCGGGGCGGCGGTCGTCGCGCTGCGCGGCTCGATCCTGGTACACATGGCCGTCGTCGCGGCGATCACGCTCGGCATCGTGGTCTGGACCACCACCGGCTTCCTGTCCCACTCCGGCAGACCCCCCGCGACGAGCAACGACGCGACCACCTCCCCGGCCGTCGATCGGAGTTCCGCCTGGTTGGAGCCGCGCACCCTGCTGATCGGCCTCATGGTGATGGCGGCCGCCTTCACGGAGGGCGCGGCCAACGACTGGATGGCGGTCGCCTTCGTCGAGGGACACGACATCGACAACGCGCTGGGCGTCGTCGCGCTCGCCGTCTTCCTCATCTTCATGACCACCGGACGCGTCCTCGGCACCCGGCTGCTCAACTCCTACGGCCGCGTTCCGGTGCTGCGTCTCATGTTCGTCATGGCGATCGCCGGATGCCTGCTCGTCGTATTCGGCAACACGCCACTGGCCTTCCTGGGCGCCGCGATCTGGGGGGTGGGCGCCAGCCTAGGCTTCCCCGTCGGCATGTCCGCCGCCGCCGACGATCCCGCCCGGGCTCCCCTGCGGATCAGCGTCGTCTCGACCATCGGCTACGGCGCCTTCCTAGGCGGTCCACCCCTGCTGGGCTTCCTCGGCGACCAGGTGGGCGTCCTCAACGCCCTGCTCCTGGTCGGCGTGATCTCCGTCGTCGCGCTGTTCATCGTCCCCATCGCGAAAGAGCCCGACGTCGTCCTGCTCCGGGCAGGACGGACGAGCCGCGATAGCTGATACCCCGCTCACGAAAGAGAGGAGGGGCCCGGTCTCCCGGGCCCCTCCTCTCTTTCCTGCAGGACGTGCTCAGAGCAGGTCGAGCAGCGTGGGATCCACCAACTGCAGGACGGCGGCCTTGGCGTCGGCCGCGGTGGGCGCGGCGACGGCGTAGGCGGCCATCTGCTGGCAGGTGGTCAGGTCGTGCAGCCGCAGGGCGGCGCGCACGGCGTTGACCTTCGTCGGGGCCATCGACAGCGACGTGACGCCGAGCCCGACGAGCACCAGGGCCAGGACCGGATCGCCGCCGGCCTCGCCGCACACGCCGATCGGCTTGCCGGTGGCGACGCCGCCCTTGCAGGTCTCGCGGACCAGCTGGAGCAGCGCGGGCTGCCACGGGCTCAGCAGCGGGGCGAGCTCGCCCTGCATCCGGTCTGCCGCCATGGTGTACTGCGACAGGTCGTTGGTGCCGATGGAGGCGAAGTCGACGATCGACAGCAGGTGCTCCGACCGCAGCGCGGCCGCCGGAACCTCCACCATGATGCCCACCTTCGGCAGACCCGCGGCACGCGCCTTGGACGCGAACCACTCGGCCTCGTCCATGGTGGCCACCATGGGCGCCATGACCCTCAGGTCGGCGGTGCTACCGGTGTTGCGGTAGGCCGCGGCCAGGGCTTCGAGCTGGGTGTCGATCAGGTCCTCGCGCACCATGTTGAGGCGCAGGCCCCGGATGCCGAGGGCCGGGTTCTCCTCCTCGCCGAGGTCGGCGAAGGCGAGCGGCTTGTCGGCGCCGGCGTCCATCGTGCGCACCACGACGCGGCGATCGCCGAAGGCGTTCAGCACCGTGGTGTAGGTCTCCGTCTGCTCTTCGAGCGACGGGGCGTCGTCGCGCTCCAGGAACAGGAACTCGGTGCGGAACAGCCCCGAGCCCTCCAGGTCGAACGCGGCGGCCTTGATGGCGTCGTCGGGGGTGCCGATGTTGGCCAGCAGGGCGATCTTCTTGCCGTCGCGCGTCGCACCCTCGCCGGAGGAGCCGGCCAGGGCCGCGGCACGGCGGCGCGAACGCTCGGCGAGCTGCGCGACATCCTCGTCCGTGGGGTTGAGGATGACCTCTCCGACGCCACCGTCGAGGGCGACGACCTGCCCTTCATCGACGCCGAGGATGCCGGACACCTTGACCACCGCGGGGATGCCGAGCTGGGCCGCGAGGATCGCGGTGTGGCTCGTGGGGCCGCCGGCCTCGGTGAGGATGCCCAGGCAGGTGTCGGGCGACAGGGTGGCGGTCTCGGCCGGGGCCAGGTCGTGGGCGACCAGCACCGTCGGGACGCTGAACTCCGGCACGCCGGGAGCCGGTACGCCGCGCAGCTCGCAGATCACCCGATCGCGCACGTCGTACAGGTCGGTGGCGCGCTCCGCCATGTAGCCGCCCAGCGACTTCATCATCTCGGCGTACTGGCCCACCGCCTCGTGGACGGCCTTGGTGGCGCCGGTGCCCTTGGCGAGTTCCTTGTTGACGGCCTTGAGCAGGCCCCGGTCGCCGGCGAGCTGCGCGGTGGCGGTCAGGATGGCCGCGGCCTTCTCGGGCGCGGTCTCGGCACGGGCCTTGAGGTTGGCGACGACCGCCTGGGCGGCCTCCGCGACGCGGGCTCCGACCGCCGTGGCATCGGTGGTGGGGGGCTCGTCGGCGTCGACGCCGGGGGCCGCCCGCACCACCGCGACCGGACCCGACGCGGTACCGGCGGACACGCCGATGCCGTTCAGGACCTTGCGGGTGTTGTCAGTCATGGATCAGTTCTCCGGCGACGGATCAGGCGTCGAGATCGGTCTCGAGCAGCTCGACGAGCTTGTCGAGAGCCTCGTCCGCGCCCGCCCCCTCGGCGGAGATCGTGACGACGTCGCCGTTCTTGGCGCCCAGGGTCATGACCTCGAGGATGCTCCCGGCGTCCACGGCCTCGCCGTCGCCGAGAGCGATCGTGACGTCCAGACCGGTGTCGCCGACGGCGGCGGTGAAGATCGAGGCGGGACGAGCGTGCAGGCCGACGGAGGAGCCGATGGTGGCGGTACGAGTGGACATATGTGTTCCTTTCGGTGCGGTGCCCCACGAGCGGGACGTCATGTGAGTGCCTCTGTGGCCCTCATCTGGCTGGGTAGTGCTGAGCTTATAGGCGGCGGCCGTCACGCGGACGGCCGCCTGGGAATTAGTTGTAATTACTTTGTCGGAGCAACAGACCCTACTTCGTGATGTCGACGACCTCGTCTCCGGCCGCGACGGTCATGCCCGTCTTGGGCTCCACGGCCGTGAGCTTCTTGGTGTTGGTGACCACGACGATGGTGGTCGTCGGGTAGCCGGCCTCCGTGATGACGCCGAGGTCGGCGTGGGCCATCAGGTCGCCGGCGGCGATGCGGTCGCCCTTGGCGACGCGCACGTCGAAGCCGCGACCGTCGAGCTTGACCGTGTCGATCCCGACATGCACCAGAACCTCGACGCCGTCGTCGGTCTTGAGGCCGAAGGCGTGTCCGGTGCCCGCCACCATGGTGAGCGTGCCGCTGACCGGGGCCAGGACCGCACCGTCGGACGGCTTCACCGCCACGCCCTGGCCGAGCGCCCGGGACGCGAACACGGCGTCGCCGCAGTCGTCCAGCGAGATCACCTCGCCGTTCATGGGCGACAGGATCGCGGTGGTGGGCTCGGCGTCCAGCACCGCGACCGCGGCGGGAGCGGCGGCGGCCTGGGTGGCCGCGCCGGACGAGGCGGCCGCGGCGACCGGAGCCGGCGACGACACCGAACCGCCCTGGGCGGCGGCCTCACGCGCATCCCGCTCGGCGCGGAAGGCGGCCTTCTCCTCGGCGGTGCGGTAGTCGGTGGTCAGGATCAGGAAGAAGGCGACGAAGAACGCGCCTGCGATCGCGATCACGTAGAGCATCATCGGGGAGAAGATCGGGATCGTCAGCAGCGAGGTGAACGCGAAGGTGTTCGCCCGCACGCCGTCGGTGCCGAGGATCCAGGAGCCGACCGCGATGATCGCGCCGCCGGTGAAACAGCCCACGAGCATCCGCGGGTAGATCCGCTTGAAACGCAGATGGATGCCGTAGAGCGACGGTTCCGAGATGCCGCCGAGCAGGCCCGCAGCCAAGGCGCCCGTCGATGTCTGCCTCATCTCCGTGTCGCGCTCGCGCAGCGAGATCACCAGCACCGCGGCGGTGGCGCCGAAGCAGGCGAAGTTCCAGGTGCCCATGGGGCCCTGGATGAAGTCGTAGCCGAGGGTGGAGATGTTGGCCAGCATGATGGCGTTGAGCGGCCAGTGCAGGCCGAGCGGCACCAGGAACGGGTACAGCATCGGGATGAACAACGCGAAGACGAAGGGGGCGGCGGTGTTCAGCCAGGACAGGCCTTGACCCAGGGTGGTGCCGATCCAGATGCCCAGCGGGCCGATCAGGAAGGCCGAGATCGGAACCATGATCACCATCGACAGGAACGGCACGAACACCAGGTGCAGGTTCTGGGGGACGATGCGTTGCGCGCCCTTGTAGACCAGTGCCAGCACCGCCACCATGATCAACGGCACGAATACCGCGCCTGAATAGTCGTTGAGCGGCATGGGAATGCCGAAGATCTGCGCGGTACACATCGGTGCGGCGCCCTCGATCACGTTCGGCACACAGACGGTGCTGGTGACCGACTCGGGGTTGGACAGGCGCACGAACTCCGGCGTCATGAGCGCAGCCATGACGCTGAACCCCACCCACGGATCGATGTTGAGCGCCTTCGAGGCGTTGTAGGCCACCGCGAGCGGCAGGAAGTAGAACACCGAACGCCAGATCGTGTCGACGAAGATCCAGCCGGCGGGCTTGTCGGCGGCCCGGAAGTCGACCACCCCGAAGGCGTCGAGCACGGCGGCGAAGGCGATCACGAGCGACGCGCCCAGCAGCACGCCCAGCAGCGGGCGGAAGCTGTTCGACAGGTATTCGAAGAAGGCATCCAGCCAGGCGTTCTTGCCGCGGGCCTTCGAACGGGCGGCCGCCTTGACGTCGGCGTCGCTCTGGCCGCCGCCGGGCGCCGCGCCCTTGGTCATCGAGGGCAGGTTCTGGATGTCGGTGAACATCGACTGCACGGCGCCGCCGATGATGATCTGGAAGCGATCGCCGCTCTGCGGGACCGATCCCATCACGCCGGGAATCTTGTCCACGACGCTCTGGTCGACGGCAGAGGCGTCGTTCAGCTCGAATCGCAGCCGGGTGGCGCAGTGGGTAAGGGCACTGATATTGCCGGGCCCGCCGACCGCATCGACGATCTGCTGGGCCGGCGACGCTCCGTTGGGGGTGGACGTCATCGTTCCTCCTACTAACAGGATCGGGGCCGCTCGGACGAGGCGACCCCGGCGCAGCGCTAGCAAGGGCACCCGGGCGCTCCACTGATTCGCTGTGTCGCGCCCTCCGGGGAAGGCGTGCTAATGCTCGCCCAGCGAGACTAACACGCACCGACAGGCAGCTTCAGGAGCCAGCAACAAGCTGCTGATACCGGGTTTTCCCCCAGGTGCGCCGGTCGTGTCCCCGGTTCGCGCACCGCACCCCTCGACCGCCATCCACCGTCGCTACGATATGTAGTAATTATCCCGCGGAAGGGAAGGTCAGGCGATATGCCCCATCAACTGGCACAGCTCCGGGAACGGCGGCAACGAGCCCTGGAGGGAGGCGGCCCGCAGCGCATCGACGCGCAACACGCCAAGGGAAAGCTGACCGCCCGGGAGCGGCTGTCGATCCTGCTCGACGAGGCGTCGTTCCAGGAGCTGGGCGCGCTCGCCACTCATCAGACCACCGACTTCGGCATGGCCGAGCAGCGCTTCCCCGGCGACGGCGTGATCACCGGCTTCGGCAAGATCCAGGGCCGGCGGGTGGCCGTCTACGCCCAGGACTTCACCGTGCTGGGCGGCTCCTTCTCGGAGGTGCAGTCGAACAAGATCTCGCGCATCCAGGACCTGGCGATCGAGGCCGGCATCCCGCTGATCGGCCTCAACGACTCCGGCGGTGCGCGGGTGCAGGAGGGCATCCGGTCGCTGGCCGCCTACGGCGAGGTGTTCATGCGCAACGTCAAGGCCTCCGGCGTGATCCCGCAGATTTCGCTGATCATGGGGCCGTGCGCGGGCGGCGCGGTCTACTCCCCGGCCCTCACCGACATCACCATCATGGTCGACGAGACCTCGAACATGTTCCTCACCGGCCCGGACATCATCAAGACGGTCACCGGCGAGGAGGTCACGGCCGAGGACCTCGGCGGGGCGTCCATCCACAACACCGCCTCGGGCGTCGCGCAGCTGATCGCCGACAACGAGCCGCACGCGCTCAGCCTCACCAAGGCGCTGCTGGGCTATCTGCCGCAGAACAACGCCGAGGACCCGCCGCACCTGGAGCCCTACGACCCGCCCGACCGGATGGACGAGGCCCTGAACTCCTTCATCCCCACCGACGACCGCGCGGCCTACGACGCCCGACGGATGCTGGAGCTGATCTTCGACCACGGCTCGCTCTTCGAGCTGCACCGCGAATGGGCCACCAACGCGCTGGTCGGCTTCGCCCGGCTCGACGGGATGAGCGTCGGCTTCGTCGCCAACCAGCCGGAGGTGCTCTCCGGCTGCCTCGACATCGACGCCTCCGACAAGATCGCCCGCCACATCACGCTGTGCGACCAGTTCAACATCCCGCTGATCACCTTCGTCGACTGCCCCGGCTACCTGCCCGGCGTCGAGCAGGAGCATCGCGGGGTGATCCGCCACGGCGCCAAGATCATCTACGCCTACTGCCAGGCGACGGTGCCCAAGATCTCCATCGTCACCCGCAAGGCGATGGGCGGCTCCTACGTGGCGCTCTCCTCCAAGCAGATGAACAACGACGTGGCCTACGCCTGGCCCACCGCGCAGATCGCGGTGATGGGGGCCGAGGGCGCCGCCCGGCTGCTGCACCGTCGCGCCATCGCCGCCGCGGAGGACCCGGCGGCCGAGGAGGCGCGCTTCATCGCCGACTACAAGGAGAAGTTCTTCAACCCGTACCAGGCGGCCGACGTCGGCCAGATCGACGAGGTGATCGAGCCCCGCGAGACCAGGCCCCGGCTAATCCGCGCTCTGGAGGTGCTGCGCACCAAGGTGAGCACCGGCATCCCCAAGAAGCACGGCCTCTTCCCGGTGTGAGCAGGAGCCCGGTGTGAGCAGGAGCATGCGATGACGACCGCCGACCTCACCTGGGGTCTCATGATGATGGGCGTCGGCATGGGAGCGGTCTTCGCCCTGCTGCTGGCCCTGATGCTGGTGCTGAGGGCGATCGGCCGCCTCGACGCCCGCCCGTCCCGGCGGTCCGAGGCCCCGCCACCGCCCGTCACCACCGAGGCGTCCGGCCCCGACGCGGCCGCACCGTCGGTGCGGATCCTGGCCGACGGCCTCACCGACGACCAGGTGGCCGCCATCGCCGTCGCCGTGCTCACCCACGCCGAACACCGGCGGCGCCAGGCCGCCCCCGAGACCCGCGCGCACGCCCCGGGCAGCCAGCTGTTCGCCAGCCGGTGGCTGGCCGTCGGCCGGGCGCGCCAGTTCAGCCCGTTCCGCAGGAGGTAGGAATGCGCCGCTACACCATCACCGTCAACGACAAGGCCCTGGTGCTCGACGTGGAGGCGGTGGGCGCCAATCTCTTCCGGGTGCAGCTCGACGGCCGGCTGATCGACGTCACCCTCGACGATCACCGCGACCTCACGCACTCCCCCGTCACGCCGGGGCTCACCCCCCGGCCGAGCGTCGCCCCGGATTCCTCCGCCGGCACGCCCCCGCCTCCCGCGGCCGCCTCCGCGCCGAGACGCGCCACCGCCGCCCCGGCGGCCGGACCCACGACGGGGGCGCCGTCGCGCGACAAGCTCACCGCCCCCATGCCCGGCGTCGTGCTCTCCGTCGAGACCAGCGTCGGCGCCACCGTTGCGCGCGGCGAGCCGCTGGTGAAGTTGGAGGCGATGAAGATGGTCAACGAGCTCCGCGCGCCGCGCGACGGGATGGTGGCCGAAATCTACGTGAGCGAGGGCGCGTCGGTGAAGTACGGCGAGACCCTCGTCCGGCTCGAGGCCGCCCCGCAAGCGAGGACCCCGCAAGCGAGGACGCAGTGAGCCCCGACACCCTCCGGTATCTCCTGGAGGGCGTGACCAGCCTCACCTGGCAGTCGGTGGTGATGATCCTCATCGGGCTGGGCCTGGTGTACCTGGCGGTCAAGAAGGAGTACGAGCCGCTGCTCCTGCTGCCCATCGGCGTCGGCGCGATCCTGGCCAACCTGCCGCTGTCGCCGATGGTGGGCGAGCACGGCATGCTCACCGTCCTCTACGACATGGGCGTCGGCAACGAGCTGTTCCCGCTGCTGATCTTCGTCGGCATCGGCGCCATGACCGACTTCGGCCCGCTGCTGGAGAACCCCAAGATGGTGCTGCTCGGCGCCGCGGGGCAGTTCGGCATCTTCCTGACGCTGCTGCTGGCGCTGGCGCTGGGGTTCAGCCACGCGCAGGCCGCCTCCATCGGCATCATCGGCGCCATCGACGGCCCCACGTCGATCTACGTCTCGAACAAGCTCGCACCCGAGTTGCTCGCGCCGATCACCGTCGCCGCCTATTCCTATATGAGCCTGGTGCCGATCATCATGCCCCCGATCATGCGCGCGCTCACCACGAAGAAGGAACGCGCGATCGTGATGCCCTACACGAGCAGGCAGATCTCGCAGCGCACCCGCATCCTGTTCCCGATCGTCGTCACCATCATCGTCGGCATCCTGGTGCCCTTCGCGACGCCGCTGATCGGCATGCTGATGCTGGGCAACCTGATGCGCGAGTCGAAGGTGGTGGAGCGCCTGGTGGGGGCCGCGTCGAACGAGCTGGCCAACGTCGTCACGCTGTTCCTCGGCCTGGCCATCGGGTCGACGATGGTGGGGACCAGCTTCCTCAACCTGGCCACCCTGATGATCCTGGTGCTCGGCCTGATCGCCTTCTGCCTGGACACCGCGATGGGGGTGCTGTTCGGCAAGCTGATGAACGCCCTGAGCGGGGGCACCTTCAACCCGCTGATCGGGGCCGCCGGGATCTCGGCCTTCCCGATGGCCGCGCGCGTGGTGCAGAAGGAGGCCCAGCGCGAGAACTTCGACAACTTCCTGCTGATGCACGCGATGGGCGCCAACGCCGCCGGCCAGGTCGCCTCGGTCGTCGCCGGCGGGGTGCTGCTCGCCCTGATGGGAGCCTCCTGAGCGGGCGGCGGCGCCAGTGACGAGCTAGACTAGACGGCGCGCAGTCCGTCACCGACGCCAGCCCTAGGGAACCACTGATCAATCATTCCTCGGCTGCGGCGCACCAGATCGGGCG
>DAOLFC010000097.1:0-13659 GCA_035326505.1 Arachnia sp. | reverse complement strand
TCTGACGCACCAGGACGCCGCTCGCTACGGCCACCACTTCCGCAACACGCCCTAGAAGAGCGGTCGGACCCGTCCCGTGGACTGGCGCACGATGAGCTTGGTCGAAAGGACGAGGTTTCCCTCGCCGCCGGGGCGGGCGCCGCGGATCAGCGCGACGAGATTCGTCACCGCGGTGCTGCCGAGGGTCCGCGCGGGGATCGCGATGGTGGTGAGCGCGGGTGTGCAGAGGCGGCCGGCGGGGATGTCGTCGTAGCCGATCACGCTGACGTCGCGCGGCACCTCGACCCGATTGGCCTTCAGGCCCTGCACGATGCCGATCGCCATCAGGTCGTTGAACGCGATCACTGCACTCGGAGGCTGCTCGGCGAGCTGCGTGCCCGCGGTCCATCCGCCTTCGATGGTGGGAAGGAACGGGCCGATCCTGGTCGTCCGCATGCCCAGCGACTGGGCGAAGTCGCGCACGGCGCGCGACCGGACGCCGTCGTTCCAGGACGCCTCGGGGCCGCCCACGTAGGTGACCGACTCGTGCCCCGCGGCGCGCAGGTGCCGGATGGCGGACTGGGTGCCGCCGACGTTGTCGGACAGCACGCTGACGGTGCCGCGCAGCTCGCGATTGATCACGACGAGCGGGATCTGCTTGGCGATGGTGCGCAGCGCGTTGTCGGGCATACGGGAGCTGGCCACCGCGACGCCGTCGACCACAGGAAGGATGCGATCCAGCGCCGTGCGCTCCCGGCGCCCCGACTCGCGGGTGTCGAGGAGCACGATCTCGTAGCCCGCCTCCGCGGCCGTCAGCTGCGCGCCGCGCACGAGGGTCGCGTAGAACGGGTTGGCGATGTCGGCGACCATCATGGCGAGCAGTCGGGTGGCCGGATGGTCGGCGGTGACCGGCCGGGGCGAACTCTTGTAGCCGAGTTCCTCGGCCACGGCACGCACCTTGGCCGCGGTCTTGGCGCTCACTCTCCCGGGGCGGGTGAACGTGCGGCTCACCGTCGACGTGGCCACGCCCGCCGCTGCGGCGATGTCGTAGATCGTGACGGACCGAGACTCGGCGTCGTCGCTCGCACCGGTCATTTCTGTACGGGTGGGGAGGCCGTGGATGCGGGACCGGTCGACTGGTGCCACCGCACCGCGGTCACCAGCCTTTCCTCGGTGGGCGGTGCGACATCTGCGAGGATCGCGAGGAGTCGGCACATCGCGTGGCGTCCCAGCGCCTGACAGTCGATCTCGACGCTGGTCAGTGACGGGGTCATCCACTCGCCGATCGGCTGGGTATCGAAGCCGGTGACCGAGATGTCGCCCGGGACCTGCCACCCTCGCTCCAGCGCCCCTCGGATGGCCGCCGCGGCGAGCAGGTCGTTGGCGGCGATCACCGCCGTCACTCCCGAGTCGCCCGGGAGGTCGCGGATCGCTTGGCGGGCGGCCTCGGGGAGCCAGTGGGTCTCGACGATGCCGTGAGACTCCAGCCCCAGGCGCTCCACCGCCCCGCGGTAGGTGTCACGGCGTGCTCTCGCGGACTCGTGTGCGTAGTCGCCCGCGAGATGCAGGAACCTGCGGTGCCCGACCGCGGCCAACCGCGCGATCAGCTCGTCGATGGGCGACGCGTCGGCGAGGGGACCGATCCCGCGCAGGTGGGCGTCGTAGATGCCGTAGACCGTGACCCGGGTCCCCGATCGTGATGCCGACTCCGGCGAGGTGAGCGGGGTGAGGGAGAGCAGGCCTTCGAAGAGCCCGGATTCGACGAGCTCCAGGATGCGGTGGTCGCGGGCGGTCCCGGTGCCGCCGACGCGTACGACGTCGACGTCGTAGCCCTTCGCCTGCGCGGTGCTGGTCAGGCCATTCATTACTTCGATGGTGCTATGGGCCGTGCCCTCGGGGAGGACCACAGCGAGCCGTCCGGTGCGGGTGGTGCGCATGGCGCGCGCGGCGAGGTTGGGGCGGTAGTCGAGCTCGTCGATCGCCGCGCGGATGACCTTCTGGGTTTGCGGCTTCATCCCCGCGCCGGAGTAACGCAGATATCGCGAGACCGTCTGGTGTGAGACACCGGCAGTCGAAGCGACCTCTTTGATGGTCGCGCGCTTCGGGTTCATCGTCATGGTCATCCTCGTCCGCGGGGTTGCCATACTATCCTGGCACAAGAGGGTGAACGATCACCATGGATCTCGCGGCAACTTCCTGCTCGTCTTTGACGCGATGTCGACGGCTACTGTCGCCGGAGCGCCGCTCCGCACCCCGCCGATCGCCAGAGGAGGCATCGTGACCACATCGTCGTCCGATCAGAACCCCACCGCGCCCCGCCCCGCATCTTCGACGTCCGCGGACGGCGACCCTCGCGTGGTTCCGGCCTTCGCGCCGGTTCCCGCCGATAGGCCCCGCCGTCGCTACGCCGTCGTGGGGACCGGGCACCGCGCCGGCATGTACATCGACGCGATCGCCGGTGCGCATTCGGATGTCGCCGAGCTGGTGGCCTGGTGCGACCCCAACCCGGGACGGATGGCCTACTACGACGCTGAGGTCGGGGGAGACGAGGGGCCGGCGGGGCTGCCGCAGTACGGCCCGGACGACCTGGAGGCGATGATCTCGCGCGAGCGGGTCGACGTCGTGATCGTCACCACGCCGGACCATCTGCACGCGCAGCTGGTGGCGCGGGCGCAGGCGGCCGGCGCCGACGTCGTGGTGGAGAAGCCGCTGACCACCACCGCCGAGGGCTGCCGCCTCATCGCCGACTCCGTGGCCGCGACCGGCCGCGACGTCGTGATGACCTTCAACTACCGCTACGCCCCGCGGAACTCGACGCTGCGCGAGGTGATCGCCTCCGGCGCCATCGGAACGCCCACCAGCGTCCACTTCGAGTGGGTGCTCGACACCGTCCACGGCGCCGACTACTTCCGCCGCTGGCACCGGGAGCGCAAGAACTCGGGGAGCCTGCTGATCCACAAGGCCTCGCACCACTTCGACCTGGTCAACTGGTGGCTGGCCGATATCCCCGTGCGGGTGTTCGGCTCGGCGGGGCTGAGGTTCTACGGCGACGCCAACGCCACCGCCCGCGGGATGGGCCCGCGCCCCGAGCGCGGCACCGGCGCAGTCGGGGACCCATGGGCGCTCGACCTGAACCACGACCCCCGGCTTAAGGCGCTCTACCTCGACGCGGAGCATCACGACGGCTACCTGCGTGACAGGGACGTGTTCGCGCCGGGCATCGACATCGAGGACAACGTCTCGCTCGTCGTCGACTACGCCCGTGGGGCCACCATGTCGTACTCGCTCAACGCGCACTCGCCGTGGGAGGGCTACAACGTGGCCGTCAACGGTGCCGAGGGCCGGGCCGAGCTGACGGTCGTCGAGCGCGGCGCCGTCGGCGCGGGGAAGGACCGTGGCGTGCTCGACGCGTCCGCCACCCCCGACGGTGTGCCCGCCGAGGGGCCGCGCCCGGTCGCGGAGCGGCTGGTCGTCCAGCGGCACTGGCAGGAGGCCCGCGAGGTGCCGATCCCTGTCGGCGTCGGCGGCCACGGCGGCGGGGACGCCATCTTGTTGATGGACGTCTTCCGACGAGACCTGCGTGTGACCGACGATCCTCTCGGCCGCGCCGCGGGCTACCTCGACGGCGTCCGTGCGGTCGCCGTCGGCATCGCCGCCAACGAGTCGTTGGTCACGGGGCAGGCGGTGCGCGTCGCCGACCTCGGCCTGGGGGTGGATGTGCTCGGGTTGTGACGCCCCGCGTTGCCACGGGTTGCCAACCGTTGCTCGATCGTTATCAAACACCCTTGACGCAAGTAGTGAACGATCACTAGTTTTGAGGAAACAGTGAACGATCACTATTTATTCGGGTCCGAAGGAGTACCGATGAACCTAAAACACCGGGGCGCGATCGCCGGGCTTTGCGTCGGAGGGGGTGAGATCTCATGAGTGTCGTATCCGAGCTGCGCACCATCAAGGGGAAGACGGAAACCACCAAGGGCGACGGAAAGGCCGCGCTCCTCTTCCTCGGACCTTGGTTCCTCGGCCTCTTCGTCATCACCGCCATCCCGATGGCCGCCTCACTCGTGCTGAGCTTCACCAAGTACAACCTGCTGCAGCCACCCGTCTTCAACGGCCTCGACAACATCATCCGGATGGTCGGCGACGCCCGCCTGCACAAGTCGCTCGGCGTCACCTTCACCTACGTGCTGGTCTCCGTCCCGCTGCAGCTGGCCCTCGCGCTCGCGCTCGCCTACTTCCTCGACAGGGGCGTGCGGGGCTTGGCGTTCTACCGCTCCGTGTACTACCTGCCGTCCCTGATGGGCTCCAGCGTCGCCATCGCGGTGCTCTGGCGCACGGTCTTCGGCACGGAGGGGCTCATCAACGCGTTCCTCAAGGTCTTCGGCATCCAGGGAAAGGGGTGGATCTCGGACCCGAGCACCGCGCTCGGCACGCTGGTCCTCCTCAACGTCTGGACCTTCGGCGCCCCGATGGTGATCTTCCTGGCCGGGCTGCGCCAGATCCCCCGGTCGCTCTACGAGGCTGCCTCCGTCGACGGGGCGAAGAAGGGCGCGCAGTTCTGGCAGATCACCCTGCCCCTGCTGACTCCGATCATCTTCTTCAACCTGGTGCTGCAGATCATCCACGCGTTCCAGGCATTCACCCAGGCGTTCGTGGTCTCGGCAGGAACGGGAGGCCCGGCGGATTCGACCCTGCTGTTCTCCGTGTACCTCTACCAGCGAGGCTTCGGCGCCTTCGATATGGGCTACGCCGCGGCGCTGGCGTGGCTGCTTCTGCTGATCATCGGCGCCTTCACCGCCCTCAACTTCTGGGCCTCCAAGTATTGGGTTCACTACGATGACTGATTTCGCACTCTCGCCCGCCGACACCGTGAGTCCCGTTCGGCGCCGCACCGACTACCGCGCCCTCGGCAAGCACATCCTGCTCATCGCCGGTGCCCTGCTGATGCTGTACCCCGTCCTGTGGATGGTGGCGAGCTCGCTGCGTCCCAACGACGGCATCTTCCGGGACCCCAGCATCATCCTGCGCGACTTCAAGATCGAGAACTACGTCAACGGCTGGAACGCCTTCGCGCAGCCTTTCGGCCACTACATGATCAACTCGGCGATCGTCGTCGCCGGCGCCATCGTCGGCAACCTGGTCTCCTGCTCGATGGCGGCCTACGCCTTCGCGCGGCTGAAGTTCAAGGGCAAGACCGTGTGGTTCGCCATCATGCTCGTCACGATCATGCTGCCGATCCACGTGATCATCGTCCCGCAGTACATCATGTTCTCCCAGCTCGGCTGGGTGAACACCTACATCCCGCTGATCCTGCCGAAGCTGCTGGCCACCGACGCGTTCTTCATCTTCCTGATGGTTCAGTTCATCCGCGGCATTCCGATCGAGCTGGACGAAGCCGCCCGCATCGACGGCGCGGGGCATGTGCGCATCTTCGGCCAGATCATCCTGCCGCTCATGACGCCGGCGCTCGGCACCACGGTCATCTTCACGTTCATCTGGGTCTGGAACGACTTCTTCTCCCAGCTGATCTATCTCACGAAGCCCGCCCTCTACACCACGCCGCTCGCGCTGCGCGCCTTCGTCGACGCCACCGCTTCTACCGACTGGGGTGCTGTGTTCGCGATGTGTGTCGTGTCTCTCATCCCCACCTTCCTTGTCTTCCTCTTCGGCCAGCGGTTCCTGATCCAGGGCATCGCGACCACCGGCGGCAAGTAACCACCCAACGGCACCGGCGTCCCGCCGCTGCCAAGCACTCTCCGAAAGGAAACCATCATGAATGGAAAGTTCATGCGCCGCATCGGCAAGGCCGCCGCTGTGCTGGCCGGCGCGTCGCTCCTCCTGACCGGCTGCGGCGGGGATACCCCGGCGACGCCGCCGACCGGCAGCCCCACCGCCGCTCCGACGGGTGCGGACGCCGAGCCGGTGACCATCACGTTCGGCTGGTGGGGCGGAGACGCCCGCGCCGAGCAGACGCAGCAGGTCATCGAGGCCTTCCAGACCAAGTACCCGCACATCACCGTCGAGCCCCAGTACACCGACTGGAACGGTTACTGGGACCAGCTGGCGACGTTGACCGCCGCCGGTGACGCGCCGGACGTCAGCCAGATGGACGAGCTGTACCTGGCGTCCTACGGCCAGCGCGGCGCGCTGCTCGACCTCGACACCGTGTCGATCGACACGTCGAGCCATTCCCCCGAGGCGCTCGCCACCGGTCAGCTGAGTGGCACGCAGTACGCCATCCCGCACAGCGTCACCACCTTCGCCATCGTCGCCAACACCGACCTCTTCGAGAAGTACGGCGTCGCGATGCCCGACGACGAGACCTGGAGCTGGGACGACTACGCCGCGCTCGCGAAGGAGCTGACGGACAAGTCCAACGGCGAGATCAACGGCTCCACCCAGATCGGTGGATTCGACATGGGCAACATCAAGCACTGGGCGCACTCGGCCGACAACTACATCTTCGACGAGGAGGGCAACGTCTCGCTGGATCCGCAGGTCCTCGCCGACCTCTGGCAGTTCCAGCTCGACATGATCGACTCCGGAGCGATGCAGTCGGCCCCCGCCATCGTCGAGAGCTTCAACGCGGGCATCTCCGCCGGCGCGCTCGCCACCGGCAAGGTCGCCCTCGGTGCCCAGTGGAACACTCAGATCACTGCGCTCACCGATGCCAGCGGCGCCACCCTGGAGCTGCTGAAGCTGCCGGAGCCCGAGGGCAAGAACCCGGCGTCGCTGAAGCCGGGCATGTACTGGGCGATCTCCTCGAAGTCGGAGCACCCGGCTGAGGCCGCGCTGCTCGTCGACTTCCTGATCAACTCCCAGGAGGCGGCCGACATCATCAAGACGGAGCGCGGCATCCCCGCGAACGAGGCCATCCGGGCCTCGATCGCCGGCAGCCTCTCCGACACCGACGCGAAGGCCGTCGCGTTCCTCGATCGCGTCGAGATGGGCGCCACGCCGGTTGTCACGCCGAACGGCGCCAGCGGTATCGAGGGCATGCTCCAGCGCTACACCCAGGAGGTCTTCGCGGGACAGAAGCAGCCCCTCCCGGCCGCCGAGGAGTTCGTGAAGGAACTCCAGGGCGAGATCGACGCCGCCAAGTAACGGCCCGGTCGAAGCAACACTCGTGGGCGGCCCCGGCGGAACGATGCTCCGCCGGGGTTGTCCCCTCACCTAAGGACTTCCTCCCATGACCTACCTCAGCTATGAGCCCGGTGGCGGTGTCGGCGTGGCCATCCCCGGGACGCGCACGCGCGTCGCCGTCGACCCCTCCGAGTCGCCCGCCGTCCTCCGCGCGGTCGACAACCTGATCCGCGACCTCGGTCGGGTATGCCCCGCCGCGCATGTCGAGCTGACCGACGACGCCGATGGCGCGACGGTCGTGATCGGCACCGTGGAGAGCCCGCCGGTGCGCTCCTCGGTCGAGGCCGGCGAACTCGACCTCTCACCGCTGCACGATGAGCATGGTAGGCCCCGCTGGGAGGCGTTCCTGATTCAGGTGGTCGAGGACACCGTCTATATCGTGGGCGCGGATCGGCGTGGCACGGTGTTCGGGGTCTATGACTTTTGCGAGGGGATCGGTGTCTCTCCGTGGTCGTGGTGGGGTGATGTGCCGGTGCGTCGCCGCGACCGAGTCGCGGTCGCTTCCGATCTGTGTCGGGTGGATTTCCCGTCGGTGAAGTATCGCGGGATCTTCATCAATGACGAGGAGGAGCTGGATAACTGGGCTCGTGTCCATACGGGGGACGACACGATCGGGCCGGAGACCTACGAGCGGATCTTCGAGTTGGTGTTGCGGTTGAAGGGGAACTACGTCTGGCCGGCGATGCACGTCAATGCGTTCAACCAGGATCCTGAGAATGGGCGGCTTGCTGACGAGATGGGGATCGTGATCGGGTCGAGCCATTGCGACATGCTGCTGCGTAGCAACGAGCATGAGTTCGCTCCTTGGAATGCGGCCCAAAAGAAGCCGGTCGCCTATGACTATTCCCTTCCCGGCCGCAACCGCAGGCGCATCCGTGACTACTGGCGCGGCAGCGTCCGGCAGAACGGCGCCTTTGAGGTGAGCTGGTCGGTGGGGATGCGGGGTATCCATGACACTGGGTTCGTGACCTCGGGGATCGGTGACGAGGTGCTCTCCGAGGAGGAGCAGCACCAGGCGAAGGTGGACCTGCTCGGCCGGGTGATCCGGGATCAGCGGGCGCTGCTCGTCGACGAGTTGGGCGATCGGGGTAGGGACTGCCTGCAACTGTTCATCCCGTACAAGGAGGTGCTGCCGCTCTACGACGGCGGGCTGGACCTGCCGGAGGACATCACGATCGTGTGGGCGAACGACAACTTCGGCTACATGCGACGCTACCCGGCCGGGGCCGAGCTGGAGCGTTCCGGTGGGCATGGGCTGTATTACCACTCGTCCTACTGGTCGATGCCGCCGAGGAGCTATCTCGCGACGTCGTCTACCCCGCTGGCTTTGATGCAGTACGAGCTGCGCCGGTCGTGGGAGCGCGGGATCCGGACGCTGTGGGTCGACAACGTGGGCGGGCTGAAGCCGCTGGAGTTGGAGACGGAGTATTTTCTGCGTCTGGCGTGGCAGGCCGGGAAGGAGACCACGACGTCGAGCGTGGTCGGATTCGTTGAGCAGTGGGTGGACGCGACCTTCTCCGGTGGGCACGGCCGCGCGTGCGGCGAGTTGTATGCCCGGTATTACCAGCTGAACAATCAGCGCAAGCTCGAGCATCTGGACACGGCTGTGTTCTCCCAGACGGGCTATGGGGATGAGGCGTTCCGGCGGGTCGCGGCGCTGCGGGAGTTGTACGACCGGGTCAACGAGATCCTCGCGGTGTTGCCGGAGGATGAGCGGGACGCGTTCTTCCAGCTGTTCGCGGTCAAGATCCACCTCGCCTATCTGGTGAGCGCGCAGTTCGCCTACGCGGACCGCTCCACCCTTGCGTATCGGCAGGGCCGGTCGGCCGCCGCGGATGCCTACCTGGAGACCTCACGGGCGTTCGACGCCCATAAGCGGGCGTTGTTGCACGCCTACAATCATGTGATTTCGGGCGGGAAGTGGCGGCTGATGCTGACCCCGGAGCAGTCCCCGCCGCCCGCGATGGCGCTGTTCCCGGCCGGGACGCCCGCGTTGCGGATCGGGGAGCCCGGCTTGGGGGTGGCGGTCTGGGGCGACGCTGACGGCGAGTCCCGTGAACTGACCTTCTGGCCCTACGGTGTGGCGACCAAGTGGATCGACATCTTCTCCACCGGCGCCTCCGGACTGGACTTCACCATCACGGCCGACGACTGGATCGAGCTGTCCGAGACCTCGGGGGCCCTGGGTGCGGACCGGCGGATCTCGGTGAGCGTGCCCGATCCGAGGGCGGCCGCGGGTCGGGTCGGCGAAGTCGTCGTGCGTGCCGCCGGCCAGGAGATTACGGTGGCGGTGCGCGTCGCGGAGGCCCCGGCGCTCTCGCGCAGATTCGTCGGCACCGTCGAGGCCGATGGATACGTCAGCTTGGACGTGGCCCATCCGGACGAGCGTCGCGTCACGGATGAGTCGTCTTGGGACACCGTGCCGTGGCTCGGCCGCGACGGGAATGCGCTCGTGGAGGTGCGCGGCGGGGCCGGGGCGGTTCTCGGCTATCGCGTCCACCTGGCCACGGCGGGGGCGCACTTGCTGGAGCTCCATCGGTTGCCGACCCTGGATGCGACCGGGCGGATCCGGGTGGGCGTCAGTGTGGATGGCTCGGAGCCGGTGGTGGTGGAGTCGCCCACCACCGACGAGTATCGCGGTGTCTGGACCCAGGCCGTGCTCGACAACGTGGAGCGCCTGGAGGTGCGCCTGCCTCCCCTGTCGGCGGGGGAGCACACGCTGCGGCTCCATGCCATCGACGACGGGGTCGCGCTCAGCAAGCTGGTGATCTACACCGCCGAGAGGCAGTCGACGAACCTCGGCCCGCGGTTCAGCTGGCGCACCTCCCAGCCGCTGGTTCCGGTCGTGGATCCCGACCCCGGGCAGGCCGGCTTGGAGGCTCTCGACGATGTTGCGGCGGAGGTCTACCGCACGCGCCCGTCGGAGGTTCCGCTGCCGGCGGTCGTCTACGCGGGCATGGACTATTGGCACGGTCCCGCGGAGGGCACCGCGCGCCGCGCCATCGTCCGCTCGCAGCGGTGTCTGGGGGCGCCGTGCGACGTCACCGCCGAGGACGGCGGCAAGGACGTTGTGCGCCGGATCCCGGCCGGCGCGCTCCGCGAGCGTGGTGGAGTGCTGGCGATCGAGGCCGAACGGGTGCTGCTCGCGGATGCCGACGCCTGGACCACCCCGTCATCCGGCCCGGAACCGGCCGCCTGGACGCACACCCAGGCCGAGACCGACGGCCGTACGGGGCTGGCGATGCACGTCGCCGCGCCCGGACGTCGCTGGGAGACGCCCGAGCACGCTCCCGGGCTTCACTACCGCGTCCGGATCGCAACCCCGGGTCGCTACCACGTCTGGCTGCTGATCAAGAACAACCACCTTGAGGACGACAGCTGCTGGCTGGCGATCGACGGGGCCGCTCAGCCCCTCGACGAGCAGCACAGCGGTGGCGAGCTTTTCGGTTGGGACACCAGCCAGCTCTGGCACTGGACGGTCCTGTCCGACGTCACGCTCGCCCCCGGAGAGCACACCGTTTCGCTCCTCGCCCACGAGGCCGGCCTGCGGATCGACCGCGTCTACCTCACCACCGGAGACGAACTTCCCCCGGCGGATGCCGACTGGGTGCCGTCCGAACCAGAGGTCCGTGAGAGCCGCGGGGAGAGCGCCGCTTAGCCACCGACTCGGGGGAGGCCGAGGTTCACGAGGTACGAGCGTCTCGACAGTCGGGAGGGGTGCGGAGCACCACACTGCGCTCTTTGAGGAGCGAGGAACGAGCGTCTCGAAAAGAGCCACCGGCAGCCGAACAACAACCCCGGCTCAGGTCCCTGCAGGGGGTCGCGCGGGTCCCTTCGAGACGCTCGTTCCTCGCTCCTCAGGGAGCGTCAAAGGGGATCCCGCGACCCGACCGAAGGAACCCGACAGCCGCCAACGAACGAACGCACACGACCACCAGTGCGGGGTGGGCAGACCAGATGACCTTGTGTGCTCCTATGCGACAAGTAACCTTGCGATGCAACCGGCTCGACCCAAGTATGTGAGGTGACAAACATGACTCGACGCTCCATTGATGACATCAAGGCCCGTGCTGACGAGTTCGCCGACGCCTTTGAGAACTACGAACCTCGGCCCGGCGATCAGGACGCTCCGCTCCCTCCGGCGATGGCGGTCAGACTTGCCGCATGGCGGCGGGACTCGGCCGAGCGCGACCTTGCAGTTGCCGTTCGTGCGGCTCGTGAACAGCGACTGTCCTGGCGTGAGGTCGGGGAGGCAATCGGCACCAGCGGTGAGGCCGCGCGCCAGCGCTACGGCATCAGCGCGTAGCGCTTGCCGGTTGTTGCCAACCTGCGCTGTCGCGATGGCCGGGCTCGGCCTAGGCTGCCGACATCCCCAGCGTGAAGAGGACGGTGTTCGACGGTGAAGATGGGATTTCGTTGGTTCGGGTCTGCGGACGACCCGATTCCCTTGGCCTACATCCGGCAGATCCCGGGCGTGACCCAGATCGTCGGGGCGCTGTTCGACGTGCCCGTCGGCGAGACCTGGACGTCGGAGCGGATCGGCGGGCTGAAGGCCGAAGTCGAGGCGGCGGGGCTGAGCCTGGAGGTGATCGAGAGCGTCAACATCCACGACGCGATCAAGATCGGGCTGCCCGAGCGGGACCGCTACATCGAGAACTACATCGCCACCATCGAGAACCTCGCCGGCCACGGCATCAAGGTGATCTGCTACAACTTCATGCCGGTGTTCGACTGGGTGCGCACCGACCTGCGCTACGAGCTGCCCGACGGCTCGCACGTCCTCGCCCTCGACAACGCGATGCTGCAGGGCAGCGCCGACGAGTTGCTGGCCCGGGTCCAGGAGAGCGCGGGGGAGTTCGTGCTGCCCGGCTGGGAGGCCGACCGGCTGGCCGACGTGCGGAGCCTCTTCGAGGCCTACTCGGAGGTCGACGAGGACACGCTCGCCGCGAACATGGAGTACTTCATCACTGCCATCATGCCGGCGTGCGAGCGGTTCGACGTCCGGATGGCGGTCCACCCGGACGATCCGCCGTGGCCGCTGTTCGGGCTGCCGCGGATCGTGAAGAACGCCGAGGACCTGCGCCGGATCGAATCGTTCCACGACTCTCCCTACAACGGCTTCACGCTGTGTACCGGGTCGCTCGGCGAGAACCCCGACAACGACGTGCCCGCGATCCTGCGCGAATTCATCGGCAAGGGCAAGGCGCCGTTCGTCCACGCCCGCAACATCCTGCACACCGGCCCGGGGCAGTTCCACGAGTCCGCGCACCTGTCGAGCGAGGGCTCGCTGGACATGTACGAGGTGATGCGGGCGCTGGCCGAGTCGGGCTTCGACGGCTACGTCCGGCCCGACCACGGCCGCGACATCTGGGGCGAGCGCGGACGGCCCGGCTACGGCCTCCACGACCGCGCGCTCGGGATCGCCTACCTGAACGGCCTCTGGGAGGCGATCACCAAGGCCGGCTGAGCCGCCGACTACTCGTGGCGGGCGACCAGGTCGACGAACACGTCCTCCAGCGTCGGCTCGCCCGCGCGCCCGGCGGCGGCCCACTCGTCGCGGAGGCTATGACGGATGTCGGCGGGGGCGCCCTCGGCGATGATCTTGCCGTTGTAGATGAACGCGAGCTGGTTGCAGTGGCTCGCCTCGTCCATGTAGTGCGTGGTCACGAACAGGGTGACGCCTCGGCCGGCCAGTTCGTAGAGCAGGTCCCAGAACTGGCGCCGGGCGACGGGATCGACGCCGCCGGTCGGCTCGTCGAGGAACAGCAGCTCCGGGTCGTGGATGGTGGCGGTGCCCAGGGCGAGGCGCTGCCGCCAGCCGACCGACAGGTTCGCCGTCAGCTCGTTCTCCCGGCCCTTGAGGTCGGCCATCTCCAGGACGTAGGCGCGCTGCTCCGCGAAGCGCTCGGGCGCGAGGTTGTAGACGCCCGCGTAGAACCGCAGGTTCTCGGCCACCGTCATGTCCTCGAACAGCGCGAACTTCTGCGACATGTAGCCGAACCGCGGCCGGACCCGCTCCGGGTGGGCGACGACGTCCTCGCCCAGCACCAGCGCCCGGCCGGCGGTCGGCGCGCTGGTCCCGGTGAGCATCCGGATGGTGGTGGTCTTGCCCGAGCCGTTGGGGCCGAGGAAGCCGACGATCGTGCCTCGGGCCACGTCGAAGTCGATGCCGTCGACGGCGGTGAAACGGCCGAAGCGTTTGGTCAGGCCGCGCACGGAGATGGCGGCGTCCGGATCCGGGGCGTTCATTCCGCCAGCCTCCTGTGGGTCGCGGCGATCGCGGCGCCGAAGATGATCACGGCGAACGCCCCCAGCACCGCGAACTGGACGGCCAGCGCGCCGAAGCCGCTGCCCTTGATGAACGCGCCGCGCAGGATCTCGATCGCCCATGTCAGCGGTACGAACCAGGTGAGCGGCACGATCGCGTCGGGCATCGAGTCGATGGGGAAGATGAAGCCCGACAGCACGAAGCTGGGCAGGAGGAACAGCATCATCAGCTGCTGCGCCTGCTGCCGGGTGTGCGAGACCAGCGAGATC
>DAOLFC010000096.1:0-13716 GCA_035326505.1 Arachnia sp. | reverse complement strand
CGCGTAACACGCGCGAAGCGCCGTGAACGCGTCGGGCGGGAGCGGACCCCACCCGTAACACCACGAACCCAACCACCACGACCCGAGCCACACGAACCCAACCACCACGACCCCACGGCCAACGAACCAACGCGCATGACCGCGGGGTCGAGGGCGATCAGCGGATGAAGAGCATCTCGCGGTACTTCGGCAGCGGCCAAGCGCTGTCGGCAACCGTCAGCTCCAGGGCGTCGGCATGCTGCCGGGCCTTGTCCATCAACGGACGGATCGTCTCGGCGCAGTGCGTCATGTGGGCGGCGGTGCTGTGGAAGTCGTGCTTGGCCAGCTCCGTCTCCAACTCGGCGACGGCCGTGAGCAGCGCGTTCGCTTCACCGGCGATCACCTGCACGGTCGTGGTGTCGATCTCGGCACCGAACTTCGTTGCCGCCTCATAGGTCGACGCGAGGTCCGAGAGGTAGCCGAGCGCGGCAGGGTAGATGACCGTCTTCCCGAGGTCTGCCACCAGCTTCGCTTCGACGGCGATCGAGTTGATGTACTGCTCGGCATACACGTCGTAGCGGCTCTCAAGCTCCGCGGGGGACAGCACGCCGGTCGACTGGAAGAGTTCGACGACGGCAGGCTCGGTGAACACGGGCAGCGCGTCGGCGCTGGTGGGCAGGTTGCGCAGGCCGCGCTCCTTGACCGCGGCCTCGTGCCAGTCGGTGGAGTAGCCGTCGCCGCCGAAGACGGCCGCGCCGTGCTCCTTCATGATCTCCTGCAGGATCGTCGCGACGACGGCGGGAAGCTCCTTGCCGGTGGCCAGTTCGGCCTCCAGCCTGCCGGCGATCCAGTTCAAGGAGTCCGCGAGGATTGTGTTCATCGCGACGAGCGGACCGGACACCGACTGCGACGAGCCCACGGCGCGGAACTCGAACCGGTTGCCGGTGAAGGCGAACGGCGACGTGCGGTTGCGGTCTCCCGGATCGCGTTCGAAGGGCAGGATCTGGGACAGCCCCAGGTCCATCAGACCGCCGTTGCTGCTCGTTGCGACCGTGCCGGTTTCGAT
Organism: Arachnia sp.; assembly: GCA_035326505.1. Classification (GTDB taxonomy): domain Bacteria; phylum Actinomycetota; class Actinomycetes; order Propionibacteriales; family Propionibacteriaceae; genus Arachnia. The sequence continues at coordinate 12,671 of DAOLFC010000096.1, read as the reverse complement.
GTTCTTGAACACCGCCTCGAGCTGGTCGCCCAGGTAGACCGACATGATCGCGGGGGGCGCCTCGTTGGCGCCGAGCCGGTGGTCGTTGGATGCCGTCGCCACGACCGCGCGAAGCAACGGGCCGAAGAGGTGAACGCCGCGAATCACGGCGCCGCAGAAGATGAGGAAGTGGAGGTTCTCTTCCGGCGAGCTGCCCGGATCGAGCAGGTTGCCCTGGGTGCTGTTGCCCACCGACCAGTTGACGTGCTTGCCCGAGCCGTTGACGCCGGCGAAGGGCTTCTCGTGGAGCAGGCAGACGAAGCCGTGCTCCGCGGCGGTGGCCTTCATCGTCGTCATCATCAGCTGCTGGTGATCGGCCGCGACGTTCGCCGCCTCGAAGTAGGGGGCGATCTCGAACTGTCCCGGTGCCACTTCGTTGTGATGGGTCTTGGCGGGGATGCCGAGGCGGTAGAGCTTGTCCTCGAAGTCCTGCATGAACACCTGCACGCGCTCGGGGATCGCGCCGAAGTAGTGATCGTCGAACTCCTGGCCCTTTGCCGGCGGAGCTCCGAAGAGGGTGCGCCCTGCCAGCAGGAGGTCGGGGCGCGCGGCGGCGAAGTACTGGTCGACGAGGAAGTACTCCTGCTCGGCGCCGCAGCTGGAGTTGAGCGGCGCCACGTCGGTCTCGCCCATGAGGGTCAGCACCTTGCGGGCCGCCTTGTCCATCGCCCCGTTGGAGCGCAGCAGCGGGATCTTCTTGTCCAGCGCCTCGCCGGTCCAGGACATGAACACGCTGGGGATCATCAGTGTGGAGCCGTTCTTCGTGCGCATCACGAAGGCGGGGCTGGTGGGATCCCATGCCGTGTAGCCGCGAGCGGCGCTGGTCATGCGGAGGCTGCCATTGGGGAACGACGAGCCGTCGGGCTCGCCCTTGATCAGCAGGCTTCCCGTGAACTCGGTGATCGCGTTCCCGTCGGAGTTGGTGACGATGAAGCCGTCGTGCTTCTCGGCGGTGATGTTGGTCAACGGGTAGAACACATGCGAGTAGAACTTGACGCCCTTGCGGATCGCCCAGTCCTTCATCGCTGCGGCCACCACATCGGCGGTGGCGGGATCGAGCGGCTCGCCGGTCTGGACGGTGCGCTTCATCGCCTTGAAGGCATTCTTGGACAATGCCTCCTCCATCGCCGCTAGTCCGAAGACGTCGCTGGCCCAGATCTCACTGAGCGGCAGAATCTCCCCGCTCTGCGCCGGCGTTCTGCCCAGCACCTCGGTGATCGCGTGTTGACGGACGTTGTTCTCGGTCATGCTCTCGCTCGCCCTTCGTTCGTAGTGGTCCGGGAACACCGTAAGGAACACGGATTTCACTGCCGTTTCGCCGTGGTTTCGACGTGACTCCGGGGTTTGCCTCGCTGCCGAGCGGGTTGCAGCCCCGCGTTCCGGCGTCATCCAGTTTTTACACGCCCGGGATCGTGCCGACGCAGAACGACATCACCGGGTTACGTCGCCTTCACAATCGCCACGAAGAATAACTGACCAGTGCAAGGCGCCGGGTTCCCTCGGGGCCTGGCCTGCCAGGAAAGGACTTCTTCATGAAACGACCCATTGCGCTCTCCGCCGTGGCCGCCGCGGCGCTCCTCCTGAGTGCCTGCGGCCAGACGGTGGACTCCGCGGGCCCGACGGCCACCGGTACCGGCGGGGCCGGCTCCGGGGCCGAGAGCTGCGTCGACACCTCCGGCGACGCCGTCAAGATCGGCTTCGTCAACTCGCTGTCCGGCACGATGGCGATCTCGGAGAAGACGGTCAACGACTCGCTGCATCTGGCCGCCGACGAGATCAACGCCGCGGGCGGGGTCCTGGGCAAGACGCTGCAGATCGTCGAGGAGGACGGAGCCTCCGAGCCCACCGTCTTCGCGGAGAAGGCCACCAAGCTGATCTCGCAGGACTGCGTCGCCGCCGTGTTCGGCGGCTGGACCTCCGCCTCCCGCAAGGCCATGCTCCCGGTCTTCGAGGAGCACAACTCGCTGCTGTTCTACCCGGTCCAGTACGAGGGCCTGGAGGCGTCGCCGAACATCTTCTACACCGGCGCCACCACCAACCAGCAGATCGTGCCCGCGATGGACTACCTCAAGTCCGAGGGGGTGACCGAGCTGTTCCTGGTGGGCTCCGACTACGTCTTCCCGCGCACCGCGAACAAGATCATCAACGCCTACGCCGCGGCCAACGGCATCACCATCGTGGGCGAGGAGTACGCGCCGCTGGGCCACACCGACTTCGCCACCATCGTGAACAAGCTGAAGTCCTCCGGGGCGACGGCGGTGTTCAACACGCTCAACGGCGACTCCAACGTCGCCTTCTTCAAGGAGTACAAGAACGCGGGCCTGTCGGCCGAGACGCTTCCCGTGGTGTCGGTGTCCATCGCGGAGGAGGAGGTGGCCGGCATCGGCCTCGACAACATCGAGGGCCAGCTCGCCGCCTGGAACTACTTCCAGACCATCGACACCCCGGCCAACGCGGCGTTCGTCGAGGCCTTCCAGGCCAAGTACGGCGCGGATCGCGTGACCTCGGATCCGATGCAGGCGGCCTATGTCTCGCTCTACCTGTGGAAGCTGATGGTCGAGAAGGCCGACTCCTTCGCCGTCGCCGACGTGGTGGCCGCGGCCGACGGGGTGAGCTTCGACGCGCCGGAGGGCACCGTCGTGGTGGACGGCGAGAACCACCACATCGCGAAGACCGCGCTGATCGGGGAGATCCGCGACGACGGCCTGCTCCACACCATCTGGAGCTCCGGCGAGCCCATCGAGCCCGACCCGTTCCTGGAGGGCTACGACTGGTGGACCGGCGAGTGACCTCGCGGTTCTGAAATACCCCGTCCTGAACCACAGGGGTGCGGCGCGACGCGAGCCGCCCGCGCCGCACCCCGACCCAACGACAAGGAGAAAACGATGGACGTCATCGTCGCGCAGTTGCTGGCCGGAGTATCCCTGGGCTCCGTGCTCCTCCTGGCCGCCCTGGGGCTCTCGCTGACCTTCGGCCAGATGGGCGTGATCAACAACGCCCACGGCGAGTTCATGATGGTCGGCGCCTACTCGGGGTTCCTGGTCCAGCTGGTGGTCTCCCAGGCAGGCCTCTCCTTGGTCATCTCGCTGATCCTGGGCTTTCTGCTGGGCGGCCTCCTCGGCCTGCTGCTGGAGGTCGCGCTGATCTCGCGGATGAGGTCCCGCCCCCTGGACACCCTGCTGGCCACCTTCGGCGTCGCCCTGGTGCTGCAGCAGCTGGCCCGCGACGTCTTCGGCCCCCAGCCGGTGTTCGTCGCCGCCCCGTCGTGGCTCTCCGGGCCCGTGTCGATCCTCGGCGCCGACGTGCCCGCCGCGCGGGTGTTCATCTTCGGCCTGAGTATCGCCTGCCTGGTAGGGCTGCATCTGGTGCTGCAACTGACGCCGCTCGGCCGCCAGATCCGGGCCACGATGCAGAACCGCAACCTCGCGGAAGCCTCCGGCATCTCCACCCGCACGGTCGACCGGGTGACCTTCTTCCTCGGATCCGGCATCGCCGGCATCGCCGGCGCCGCACTGGCGCTGCTCAACTCGATCAGCTTCAACTTCGGGGCCAGCTTCATCGTCGGCGCCTTCCTCGTCATCGTGGCCGGCGGCGTGGGCCAGCTCAAGGGCACGGTGATCGCCGCCTTCGCGCTCGGCATCTTCAGCGCCGCGATGGAGTACCTCACCTCGGCCTCGATGGCCAACGTCCTCATGCTGCTGGCCGTCGTGGCGCTGCTTCAGTTCCGCCCGCAGGGGATCGTGTCCGTTCGCACCAGGAGCCTCGCATGACCAAGATCACGGCGCGACCCGCCATCGACTCCTACTTCCTTCGCCGCCACCTGGTGTGGATCGGTGTCCTGCTGGCGGTGGTGTTCACGTTGCTCGCGCCCGCGCTGCTGAGCGACTTCCGCCTGGGAATGCTGGCCAAGTACCTCTGCTTCGCCATGATCGCGGTCGGGATCGGACTGGCCTGGGGCCAGGGCGGCATGCTGGTGCTCGGCCAGGGACTCTTCTTCGGTTTGGGCGGCTACATCATGGCGATGCACATGAAGCTCGCCGACGCCGGCCCCGGCGGGGTGCCCGACTTCATGATGCTCTACGGCACGGGCACCGTCCCGGTGTGGTGGGAACCCTTCCGCAACCCGGTAATCACCCTCCTGGCCATCCCCGTCGTCCCCGCGCTGGTGGCGATCGTGCTGGGCTGGGCGCTGTTCGTCCGCCAGGTCCGGGGCGCCTACTTCGCGATCCTGTCCCAGGCGCTGGTCGCGGCTTTCGCGATCTGGCTGGTCAGCCAGCAGCAGACCACCGGCGGCACCAACGGGCTCAACGGCTTCAAGGGCTTCTTCGGGCTCGCGCTGTCCGACCCGGTCAACCGGCGGATGCTGTTCTTCGTCTGCGCCTTCGTGCTGATCGCGATGGTCTTGATCGTCCGCCAGATCATGCGCTCCCGGCTGGGGGAGCTGCTGGTCGCGGTGCGCGACCAGGAGAACAGGGTGCGCTTCCTGGGCTACAACCCCGCCACCATCAAGGTCTTCGCCTACGCCGTGGCCGCCGTGTTCGCCGCGATCGCCGGCGCGCTGTTCGTGCCCGTGGTCGGCATCATCTCACCCGCCAACGTCGGGGTGACCCCGTCGATCCTGTTCCTCGCGGGCGTCGTGCTCGGCGGCCGGGCGACCCTGCTCGGGCCGGTGCTCGGCACCATCGGGCTGCGCATCGTCGAGACCCAGCTGTCCGAGACCTATCCCGCCTTCTGGACCTACTTCCAAGGCGCGCTGTTCATTCTCGTGGTGACGCTGCTGCCCGCCGGGCTCGCGTCGCTCGGTCCCTGGATCTCGACGATGTGGGCGCGTCTGCGCGACCGGCGCGCGATCCCGCCGTCGAGCGAGGCCGCCCCGGAGGATGAGGACGAGCGCGTGGAAGCGAGGAGCAACGCATGACCATACAACCGGATCTGGTCTCCCTGGAGAAGGCCATCGAGGCCCACCCGCTGGAGTTCCGCCAGGACTACCTGGAGATCAAGGGACTGCGCGTCGAGTTCGACGGGTTTGTGGCCGTCAAGGACGTCGACCTCGTCGTGACCTCGGGCGATCTGCGGTTCCTGATCGGCCCGAACGGTGCCGGGAAGACGACCATCATCGACGCCATCACTGGGGTGGTGAAGGCCACGGGCTCGGCGAGCTTCGGCGGGGTCGAGCTCCTCGGCCTGCCGCCCCACAAGATCGTGCGCAACGGGGTGGGCCGCACCTTCCAGACGGCCAGCGTGATCGAGAAGCTGACCGTGCTGCAGAATCTTGACATCGCGGCGGGCCTGCACCGCAAGCGGGGCAGCCTGCTGCGCCGCCGCACCGCGGTGCCGGAGGAGGTGGCCGTCGCGCTGGAGACGATCGGCTGCACCGACCTGGCCAATCGGCCGGCGGGGGTGCTCGCGCACGGCCAGAAGCAGTGGCTGGAGATCGGGATGCTGCTGGTGCAGGACGCCCGGCTGCTCCTGCTCGATGAGCCGGTGGCCGGCATGAGCGCGGCGGAACGGGAACACACCGGCGCGCTGCTGAAGCGGATCGGGGCCCAGCGCACCGTGATGGTGGTGGAGCACGACATGGACTTCCTGCGCTCCTTCGCGGATTCGGTGACGGTGCTTCACCAGGGCAGCGTCCTGACGGAAGGCACCGTGGCCGAGGTCCAGGCGAATCCGGCCGTCGTCGAGGTCTACCTGGGCTCGGGCGGCGACCACGAGGACGGCGACCATGAGGACGCGAAGAAGGAGACGGACCGATGCTGAATCTGAATGCGGTGACCACCGGCTACGGCAGGGTCTCCGTCGTCTTCGACGTGAGCCTCGAGGTGCCGGCCGGCGCCCTGGTGGCTGTGCTCGGCGTCAACGGCGCCGGAAAGACGACGCTGCTGCGGGCGGTGATGGGGCTGCTGCCCGTGCGCTCCGGATCGATCACCTTCGACGGCGCCGACATCACCCGGCTGCGCACCAACCAGCGCGTGCGACGAGGGCTGGCGTACGTGCCGCAGGGGCAGCAGTCCTTCGGCCAGCTCACCACCAAGGAGAACCTGCTCCTGGTGGCCGACCGCTACGGCGCCCAGGGCGCGCGGCGCATGGACGAGGCCCTCGACCTCTTTCCCGCGCTGCCGGGGCTGCTCGGCCGCCGCGCGGGACTGCTGTCCGGCGGCCAGCGGCAGCAGCTGGCCATCGCCCGGGCCCTGATCACCGGGCCGGCGCTGATGGTGCTGGACGAGCCCACCGAGGGCATCCAGCCGTCGGTGGTGGCCGAGATCCAGCAGGCCATCCGGGCGATGTCGGAGGAGTCCGGCATGGCGGTGCTGATGGTCGAGCAGCACGTCGGCTTCGCCGTGCGGCAGGCAGAGCGCTACGTGGTGCTCGCCTCGGGACGCGTGGTCGACGAGGGGACGGGCGGATCGGGTTCCCTGACCGGGGTTCGTGCGGCGATGGCGCTCTGAGGACGAGGGGAAGTCGCAGATGCACATCACACCTGCCGAACAGGAGAAGCTGCTGCTCGCCGTCGCGGGAATGGTGGCGCGCGACCGGCTGGCCCGTGGCGTGCTGCTCAACTACCGCGAGAGCGTCGCGCTGCTCAGCACCTGGGTGATCGAACGGGCGCGCGAGGGGGCCGCCGTCTCCGAGCTCATGCGCGACGGGCGCGAGGTGCTCACCCGCGACCAGGTGATGGACGGCGTCGCCGAGATGCTGCCCGACGTCCAGGTCGAGGCCACCTTCCCCGACGGGCGCAAGCTCGTCACCATTCACCAGCCGATCTCCTGACAGGAAGGAGCCGACGATGGCACACGCCTCCACCGACGGTCCCGGGGCCGTGCGGGTCCGGGAGGGCTTCGTCGAACTCAACGCCGGAGCCGAACGCCGCAGCCTGGTCGTCGAGAACACCGGCGACCGGCCGATCCAGGTGGGATCGCACTTCCAGCTCTCCGACGTGAACGCGGCGCTCGCCTTCGATCGCGAGCTTGCGCGCGGCTTCCGGCTGGACATTCCCTCCGGCACGTCGGTGCGGTTCGAGCCGGGGGCTTCGCGCGAGGTCGGCATCGTCGCCTTGGGCGGCCGCCGGCAGGTGCCCGGCCTCCAGCTCGCACGACCCGTCTCCGAGGAGGACTGACATGGTGCGGATCTCCCGCGAGCGGTACGCCGCCCTCTACGGCGCCACGGCCGGCGACCAGGTGCGGCTGGGCGACACCGACCTGTGGATCGAGATCGAACGAGATCTCACCATCGGCGGCGACGAAGCGGTGTTCGGCGGCGGCAAGTCGGTGCGCGAGTCCATGGCCCAGGGCATGGCGACCTCCGCGGGCGGAGCGCTGGACACCGTCATCACCAACGCGCTGATCCTCGACTGGTGGGGCATCGTCAAGGCCGACGTCGGCATCAAGGACGGCAGGATCGTGGCCATCGGGCGTTCCGGGAACCCGGATATCGCCGACGGGGTGCATCCGCAGCTGGAGATCGGCGCCGGCACCGACGTGATCAGCGGGGAGGGCCGGATCCTCACGGCGGGCGGCATCGACACCCATGTGCATCTCATCTCGGAGTCGCAGATCGCGGAGGCGCTGGCCACCGGCCTGACGACCATCATCGGCGGGGGGACGGGGCCGTCCGAAGGAACCAAGGCGACCACCGTGACGCCCGGGCCCTGGCACCTGCGGCACGTCCACCGGTCGCTGGATCATCTGCCGGTCAACCTGCTGCTCCTGGGAAAGGGCAACACCGTCAGCGCCGAGGCGCTGGCCGAGCAGGCCCTGGCCGGGGCGGGCGGATACAAGGTCCACGAGGACTGGGGCTCGACCCCGGCCGCCATCGACGCCGCCCTGACCGCCGCCGAGCGCTGGGGCCTCCAAGTGGCCCTGCACTCCGACTCCCTGAACGAGGCGGGCTACGTGGCCTCCACGCTGGAGGCCATCGGCGGGCGCTCGATCCACGCCTTCCACTGCGAGGGCGCCGGCGGGGGACACGCCCCGGACATCCTCACCGTCGCGTCGCACCCCAACGTGATTCCCGGCTCGACCAACCCGACGCTGCCGCACACGGTCAACACCGTCGCCGAGCACCTCGACATGCTGATCGTCTGCCATCACCTGAACCCGAACGTGCCGGAGGACCTGGCCTTCGCGGAGTCGCGGATCCGGGGCACCACCATCGCGGCCGAGGACATCCTGCACGACATGGGGGCCATCTCGATCACGTCCTCCGACGCGCAGGCGATGGGCCGCATCGGCGAGGTGATCACCCGCACCTGGCAGGTCGCCCACGTCATGAAGCATCGCCGCGGCGACCTCGACTCCAGCACCCCGGCGGACAACTTCCGGGCCCGCCGCTACGTGGCCAAGTACACGATCAACCCGGCGATCGCGCACGGTCTGGAGGCGCACGTGGGGTCCATCGAGCCCGGCAAGCTCGCCGACCTGACGCTGTGGCAGCCGAAGTTCTTCGGGGTGAGGCCCGACGTGGTGCTGAAGGGCGGCGCCCTGGTCTACGGCGCGCTCGGCGACCCGAACGCCTCGATCCCCACCCCGCAGCCGGTGCTGCAGCGCCCGGCGCTGGGGTACGGGGCCGGGCCGGACGTGAGCCTGAGCTTCGTCTCCCCGGCGGCGCTCGAGGACGGCCTGGCCGACCGGCTCGGCCTGCGACGCGCGCTGGTCGGGGTCGGCGACACCCGTGCCGTCGGCAAGGCTCAGATGAAGCTCAACGACGCCCTGCCCCGCATCGACATCGATCCGGAGACCTTCCGGATAGACATCGACGGCGAGACCGTCGTTCCCCAGCCCGCCGAGCGGCTGCCGCTCGCCCAGCTCTACACCCTGATGTGACCATGACGACGATGAGCGCGCCCGGCGTCGTAGGGGATCACAGCGTGGGGGATCACAGCGTCGAGCTGCTGCTGATGCTGCTGGCCGACGCGAGACTGCCGTCGGGCGGGCATACCCAGTCGGGGGGACTGGAGCCCGCGTTCCGGGCGGGCATGCCCGTCGGCGACGTGCCGCGTTACCTCGCCGCCCGGCTGCTCACCGTCGTTGCGTCGGCGGCAGGGGCCGCGGTGGTGGTCGCGCGGGCGCCGCACGACCCGCGGTGGATCGCCCGGGTGTGGCGCGAGTGGGAGGCCCGGACGCCCAGCCCCGCGCTCCGGCAGATGGAGCAACGCCTGGGCCGGGGATACCTGCGGCTCGTCGAGCGACTCTGGGGGACCGCCGCGACGGAGCCGCTCCGGGAGGCCGGGCGGCTGCTGGCCACCCCGGACGAGGCGCCGGCGACGGCCCCGCGTCCCTTGGCGATCGGGCTGGTCGCGGGAATCGCCGGCCTCTCGCCGGAGCAGACCGCGCGGCTGATCGGCTACGACGACGTGCAGACCGTCGTCGCGGCCTGCCTGAAGCTCGAGCCGCTCGACCCCGCCGGCGCCACGGGTTGGGTGCTGGCCGCCTTTCCCCAGGTGGAGGCGATGGTCCGGCGGGTCGCCCCCATCCGAGAGCCCCGCGACATTCCCGCCGCCGGGGCACCCCAGATCGACCAGTGGGCCGAGGCTCACACCGAGACGAAAGCGAGGCTGTTCAGTGCCTGACTACGCATGGCCCGAGATCTTCCACCCCGACGCGCCGGCGCGGCGCACCCTGCGCCTCGGCGTCGCCGGCCCCGTCGGGACCGGCAAGTCCAGCCTGATCGCCACCCTCTGCGCCGAACTGGCCGAGTGGATGAACCTCGCGGTGGTGACCAACGACATCTACACCGACGAGGATGCCCGCTTCCTGCGCGCGGCCGGGGTGCTCGATCCGGAGCGCATCCGGGCCGTCGAGACCGGAGCCTGCCCGCACACCGCGATCCGCGACGACGTCACCGCCAACCTGATGGTCGTGGAGGACCTGGAGCAGGAGTACGCCCCGCTCGACCTGGTGCTGGTGGAGTCGGGCGGCGACAACCTGACGGCCACCTTCTCGCCCGCCTTGGTGGACGCGCAGATCTTCGTGCTCGACGTCGCCGGCGGAGGCGACGTCGCCCGGAAGGGCGGCCCCGGCATCGCCAGGGCCGATCTGCTGGTGGTCAACAAGACCGACCTCGCGCCCTACGTCGGGGTCGACGTCGAGCTGATGGTGGCCGACGCGCTGGAGGCGCGCGAGGGCCGGGCCGTCGTGGCGCTGTCGCGCAGCGACCCCGCCTCGGTGACCAAGCTGACGAACTGGGTGGTCAGGATGCTGGGCGCCTTCCGCGCCGGGCAGCACATCCCTCAGGACCCCGGACCCATGGCGCCGCATTTTCACGCCGAAGGCGAAGGGCACAGTCACGCCGAAGGCGAAGGGCACAGCCATGCTGAGGGTGAGGGGCACAGTCACGCCCACGGCGAGGAACACAGCCATGAGGGCGGCGCCCATCCACATGTGCATGGCGAGTCGGAGCATGTGCATCGACATGGGGTCCCCGCTCATTCACATGGCTGAGCCCCGGGTGATGACGCTCGGTACCGAACGTCGTCGGGGCCAGATCCGGGTGTGCAGCGGGGAGCCCGGGAGCCGGCGAGGAGGCGACCTGGTGTCGCCGTTCGACGCCCGCGTCGTGTGGCGGGACGCCGACGAGGTCCACGTCGTGCTCGTGCCGACCATGGCCTTGCTGCTGGACGGGGATCACATCGAGTTGCGGGTCTCCGTCGGCGCCGGAACGCGGCTGCGCGTCGTGGAGATCTCGGGCACCGTCGCGTACTCCGGCCCGGGGAACGGCGCGTCCTATCTGACGACCGCCGAGGTCGGGCCGGGCGGGGCGCTGGCCTGGCTCGGCCAGCCGTTCGTCCTGGCCGCCGGCTCCCAGGTGCGGCGCTCGACGACGGTCTCGCTCGAAGAGGGGGCCACGGCCTGCATCCGGGAGATCCTCGTCCTCGGGCGCACGGGCGAGGAGAGCGGGACCGGCCGGATCGCCACGCGGATCGACGACGAGACCGGCCCGCTGCTCGTCGAGGAACTGGCGATCGGCACCGCGCACCGGCTCCCGGGCATCCTGGGGCGCGCCAAGGTGCTGGACCAGATCACTCTGGTGGGAACCGATCCTCGTGAGTCCCACCCGGACACCCTGCGCCTTGCGGGCCGGGGCGCCGTCAACCGCCGCCTCGCCGCCTCCGCCCATCTCACCGCCGAGGACGACCTGGCCGAGAGCTGGGCCGCTCACGCCTTCGCGGCGGCCCGTCGTTTCCGGGCCGAGCCCGACGCCGGCTCGGCCTGGCGCCCCGATCCCGTCCTCGTATCCACCGCCATCCGTTAGGAGATCACCATGCACGTACCCGACCACTTCCTCGATCCGGCCACCTCGGTGGCCACCGTCGTGGCGGCGGGCGCCGCCCTGGGCATCGCGGGCGCCCGGCTCCGCAGGACGCCCTCTTCCCCAAGCCCAGCCCTGGTGGCCGCGACCACCGCCGCGGTCTTCGGCCTCCAGATGCTCAACTTCCCCGTCGCGGACGGCACCAGCGGGCACCTGCTCGGTGGCGCGCTGGCCGCCGCGGTGCTCGGGCCGTGGTGGGGCATGATCTCGGTCACGCTGGTCCTCCTAGTGCAGGCCGTGGGCTTCGCCGACGGCGGCCTCACCGCGCTGGGCACCAATGTGCTCCTCATGGCGGTGGTGGGCGTGCTCGTCGGCTGGGCCACGTCCCGGGCCGTTCTCGCGCTGGTCCGACGGCAGGCCGTCGATCGCCGGCCGGGTGCCGGGCTGATCGGCCTCGCTGCCGGAGTCGGCGGCGCGGTCTCCGTGGTGGCTGCCTCGGCCGTCTTCACCGTGCTCTTCGCCCTCGGCGGGACCGCCGAGGTGCCGCTGGGCGCCTTGGCCGGCGCGATGCTGGGCGTTCACGCTCTGATCGGCGTGGGGGAGGCTCTCATCACCGGGGTGGTCGTGGCGGCCGTCGCCCTGGTCGCCCCCGGCGCCATGGCTCTCGCTCAGGTAGGGGCGCCCGCGCCGGAGTCCCGCGTCCCCGGCGCCCGTACCGCGGGTGTCCGTGCTGCGGGTGTCCGTGCCGCTGATGTCCGTGCAGCGGGGGTACCGGCTGCGGGGGCGCGTGCCGCCGGCGTCCTCGGCGTCGTGGCCGTCGTCGCTGCCGGTGTGCTGTCCGCGCTCGCCTCCGGCCTGCCCGATGGCCTCGAGGCTACGGCCCTCTCGCTGGGGTTCGCCGACGCCGCCGGGGAGCACTGGCTGGCCGCGTGGCCGCTGGCCGGCTACGGCGACGCGACGGGCCTTTTCGTCGGCCTGGCCGGCCTGGCCGGCGTCGCCCTCTGCGGCGTCGCGGCGCTCGGCACGAGCAGGGCTCTCAGCAGCCCGCGTCCCGTCGACGCCTGATCATGCCTCCAGTGTCAGGATTTCTACCGTGGATGGTGGAAACCCTGACACTGGACGCACGTTCGGCATCCGGAACGGTCAGGTTCGCGACAGTGCGGCTGCTTGCGTCGCTATGCCGACGTTTGCAGCCGCGGTAATTCAGGAGCAGTAGTCAGCGGCCAACCGGTGTGTGGGTGGACCTTCAGCGTCGTCCACAGCCGTCGGAACCGACCCGCACTCCCCGCCGCATGCCTAGATGATTGAGTCCAAGGGGCCGTGTATCGGCTGGCGTCGTCGTAGCCCTGCTGCTCGACGCCAGCCTTGGTGTTCGACGCCAGCGT
>DAOLFC010000095.1:0-13716 GCA_035326505.1 Arachnia sp. | reverse complement strand
TCTACAACCCCTAAATCTTGACGAGTATGTCGAATACGCTTACAAGATTTTGTGGCCGTATCTCATCCCGCCTGGCACGTCCTCGCCGGAGGAAGCATCAATCAGTGCTTCCCGAGAAAAGTACCGATGGGCGAGGCGCCGGCCGGCGCCTCGCCCATCGGCGCGTCCCCGAGAACACCCCGATCTCCCTTGAGACACGCGAGGAGCGCCATGTCTTCCCACCCGATTTTTCCGAGGACCTCAGGGTCGAGGACCCGCATCGCGATCATGCTCGTGCTCGTGCTGTCCGCGGTGCTGGCTCTGATCGGCACCATCGCGCACGCCGACCTTCCCTCTGAGGGCGACGGGCCGACCACCTGGGGCATCGCCCCCGCCGACGCCGCCGACGCCGACGGCCGTGGCGCGATCGAACACCTGCTGGAACCGGGTGAGCAGCTCACGGAGCACGTCCTGGTGCGCAACCTCGGCGACCAGCCGATCACCCTCGATCTCTACACCGCGGACGCGACCCTCGACGGCTCCGTCTTCGATCTCCTCACCGACGACGAGGCCTCCTCGGGCGTCGGCGTCTGGGCCACTCCGGATACCGATCAGGTGGCCCTGGGGCCGCGCGAACGCAAGATCGTCGCGATCCAGATCGACGTGCCCCGCACCGCCGAACCGGGCGACCATGCCGGCGGGATCGTCGCGGTGCTCCGTCCGGAGGAGGGCGCTGATGACGCCCTCCTGGTCGAACGACGCGTGGGCACCCGGATCTACCTGCGCGTGATCGGCCCGGTCACGCCGGAGCTGAGCGTCGACGTCACCGACATCGACTACCAGCACCCCTGGCTGCCGTTCGCCCCCGGCAAAGGCTCCGCGTCGCTGAGCATCCGCAACACGGGCAACATCAGGCTGGCGGGCCAGGTCTCCTCCGACGTCGTCGCCCTCGCAGGGCTGTCCTTGGGCGCCTCGGGGCCTATCGTCATACCGGAACTGCTGCCGCGCACCTCACTGGAGGTCACCGTCGAGTTCGACCGGCTCGCCCCGCTCGGCCCGTTGACCGTCTCGGCGACCGTCGATCCCCTCACCTCGGGCGGGCAGGAGCTGGGTGACAGCGTGCCCCCGGGTACAGGTCAGGCCACCGTGTGGGCAGTGCCGTGGTCGACGCTCGCGCTGCTCGTGCTGCTGGCCGCCATCGCGATCATCCTGCGCCGCCGGATGAAGACCCCGTGGCGCGGAGCGAAGAACCAGGCGGAGACGAAGAAGGCGGTGGCCACCAGCACGATCGTGCCGCCGGCCGGCAGGTCGACCGACCAGGAGACGTAGAGCCCCAGCACGGCCGACGCTCCCCCGATGAGGGGGGCGAGCACCATCATCGTGGTCAGCCGGTCGGTCAGGAGCCTCGCCGTCGAGGCGGGCGTCACCAGCAGGGCGAGGACCAGCACGTTGCCGATCACCTGCACGGAGATGACCACCACGACGGTGACCAGGACGTAGAGCATCAGGTCGAGCCACAGCACCGGCAGCCGGGCGGCCTGGGCCGACTCGCGGTCCAGGCCGACGGCGACCAGCTCCTTGTGAAACAGGAGCAGCGCGAGCACGACGGCGACGGAGGCGACCGAGACCACCAGCAGATCCGCGTCGCTGATGCCCGTGATCGAACCGAACAGGAACTGCTGCAGCGAGCCCGCATAGCCCGGCGCCCGGCTGATCACGACGATGCCCAGCGCGAAGGCCCCGGCGAAGAGAATGCCGATGACCGCGTCCTCCTTCAGCCTCCGGTTCTGCGAGAGCAGCGCCACGAGCACCGCCGTCGCCAGGCCCGCCACCAGTCCACCTACGACGAGCGACCCCTGGAGCAGGAACGCGACCGCCAGCCCCGGGAAGACCGAGTGCGCCACCGCGTCGCCGATGAAGGCCATGCCGCGCAGCACGACGTGGGTGCCGATCACGCCGGCGACGACGGAGCAGAGAACGGCGACCAGCAGCGCCTTCGGCAGGAAGACCAGCAGCGGGTTGGCCAGGTCCTGGAGGAAGTCGATCGGGGTCAGCACGCCGCCACCCCCAGGTTGGCGAGCAGGGACGACGTCTCCGACACCCCGAAGGCGGCCATCCAGGCGTCGGGACGCCCGAGCTCGGCCGGGCTGCCCTGGGCGATGACGCGGCGGTTCACCAGCGCCACGGTGTCGGCGATGGACATCGCCTGCGGGAGGTCGTGGGTGGTGAGCAGCACCGTGCGACCATCGCCGACGAGCCCGCGGAGCAGCTCGGTGAGCAGGTCCTGGGTGGGCACGTCGACGCCGGTGAACGGCTCGTCGAGCAGTAGCACGGAGGGGCGCGACGCGAGGGCGCGCGCGATGAGCACCCGCTGCCGCTGTCCCCCCGACAGCTCGCCCACCGGCCTGGCGGCGAGCTCTCCCAGCCCGACGACATCGATGGCGTCGCGTGCGGCGCGGTAGTCATCGCGGCCCGCCGCGCGCAGCCAGCCGATCCGCTTGGTCCGCCCTGACAGCACGGCACCCTCCACGCTGATCGGGAAGTCCCAGGCGAAGGCATGGCGCTGCGGCACGTAGCCGACGTGCCGCCAGGCCCGACGGGGCGGGTCCCCCGCGACGCTCAGCATCCCGGCCAGGGGCTTGACGGTGCCGAGGACGGTGCGCAGGAAGGTGGTCTTGCCCGCGCCGTTGGGCCCGAGGAGGGCAAAGAGCCCGCCCTCGGGAACCGTGAGGTCGACGTCGGTTAGGACCGGGTGCCCTCCGAGCGCGACGCTCAGCCGCCGGGCCTCGATGGCCTGCGTCATCGCTCCTCCTCCGGCCGCGCCTCCGCGCTCATCCGCGACGAACGCCGCGCCACGAGCAGACCCGCCCCGCCGAGGACGATGATCGCCACGCCGGCGCCCACGCCGATCCCGAGGACGGGAAGGCCCGGCTCGGGAGCGGCGGCGTCCGAGTCCTCGGGTGACGACGAGGGGGAGCCGTCCACCGACGGGGCCGACTGGGTGTCGGTCGGGTTGGGCGAGACGGCGGGAGTCTCGGCCATGGCGGCGAGCGCGAGCACGTCGTCGGTGCGGGTTCCGTCGCCGACGGCGAGCAGCAGAGTGGCGGTGTCGGCGTGGACCTCGGGGTTGCCGTCGGCCGTCCGCAGCTCGGCGGTGACGAGGTAGGCGCCCGGCTCGGTGAACACCCAGTTCGCGTGGACGTGCGTGTTGCCCTCGATCCAGATGGCCTGCTCGCCCTCGCCGAGCGTCACGGAGTTCCACAGCTCGGTGGGCGGGTCGAAGCCGTTGGACAGGAAGACGAAGACCTCGCCCGGTCCATCGACCGACCGCAGCACCAGCTCGGCCCCCCGCGCCAGCAGCGGCACCACGGCCGGATCCTGCGTGTTCCACCCGAGCCACACCGACGATCGGTTCTCGGTCTGCGGGATGACGTGTACCGGCTTGCCCTCCGGCAGATCCATGAAGGCGAACTGGGGATCGTCGGGCACCTCCAGCAGGGCATGGTCGTTGACCCGGATCACGAAGTCGGAGGGATCCCGCCACACGGGCGGGGTGGCCGTGTCGTCGCGCGCCATCATCCGCCACCGGCCGTCAATGATCTTGGGGCCGACGTCGATGTGCCCCGCTGAGGCTTCGGCGAGGCTGTCGCCGACGACCTCGTCCTCCTCCACCACCTGCGCGAGGTTCGGATCGGGGGGTGCCGTCTCGGCCGAGGCAACGGGTGCGCCGAGCAGGAGCGCCCCGGCCGCGGAGGCGGCGAGGAGAAGCCGGGTAGACAATCGCATGGTCATCCTTCCCCCAGGCAGCGGCTGAGCTCCGCGGCGTTGAACCGCATGAGCTCGACATAGCTGGTCACCTGGGTATCGAAACTGTCGGAGTAGATGGTGCAGACGGCGACGCCCGCGTCGTCGGCCACCTGCTGCAGCACGGAGGACTCGCGCACCACCGTCGGCTCGAGGAAGACGGCGGGCACGCCGAGGTCGCGGATGGTGCGGGCGAGCTTGCCGCGCTGGGCCACCGACGGCTCGACCGCGGGGTTGGGGCTGACGAAGCCGGCGACGCGGAAGCCGAGGTCGTCGGCGAGGTAGGCGTAGGCGTCGTGGGTGGTGATGAGCTGGCGACGCTGCTGCGGGATGCCCGCCACCGTCGCGCGGATCTCGTCGTCCAGCGCGCCCAGTTCCGCGAGGTAGGCCTCGGCGCGCTCCCTGTAGACCTCGGCACCCGCGGGGTCCTGAGCGATCAGGGTGTCGCGGATCACCTTCACGTAGGCCTGCGCGTTGGGCACGCTGAGCCAGAGGTGGGGGTCGATCTCGCCGTGGACGTGAGCGCCGAGTACGGCCTGGGGTAGCTGGTGGATGAGAGTGCCGGGACGTCCGAGGAACCGGAACGACGGCGAGGCGGGGATCTCCTGCAGCGCCTTCGGCGGCACCCATATGACGGTGTCGTCGAGGGCGTGGATCTCCTGGGTGTGCTCGCCGCCGCCGGTGGGGTCGGCGAAGAGGTAGAGCCGGTCGGTATCGAGGTCGACGGTGATGTCCGCGTGGCCGATGTCCAGCACGCCCCTGCCCTCCAGGCCGGCCACGCCGCGCGGGTCCTCCCCCACCTGCACCACGACCTCGCCGCGGGCCAGCTCGAGGGGCGCGGCGCCGGGGGTTGCCCGGAGCCGCCCGGCGAAGCCCAGACGATAGGTGCCGGACTCGGTGAACGCCCAGCTCATGTGGGTGTGGGCGTCGGCGGGCAGCGTCGAACGGTCGCGGTCGTCGAGGCCGTCGGAGCTGTTCAGGAACTGCAGCGGCTGGCCGAAGGTGCCGGTGACATAGGCGTAGACGTCGCCGGGGCCGTCGACGGAGGTCAGCTGGAGGTCGATCTCCGACGTGCGGTCGACGTCGTGCCCGGTCCCCCGCACCCGCAACCCCAGCCAGATGGTGTCCAGCGTGGCGTTCTCGACCAACGGGATGATGTGTGCGCCGTAGGGGCCGGCCCGCTCAGCGAGCGAGACGTTGGCCGCTCCGGGCGGAAGGCTCGAATCGATCGCCTTGATCACCGAGTGCTGCTCGAGCATCAGGTAGTTGGACAACGCGACCTGCGCATAGGCGATCGAGCGCACGTTGCGCAGGCTGGGCTCGTAGGAATGGGGATCGGCACCGGGCGGAACGAGGGTCAACACCTCGGCGCGCTCCCCAGCCACCTGACGGACGAGGTCGCCGAGGACGGCCGTGGTGGTCACCACCTGAAGCCGCTCCGGGGCCTCCGGGAGAGGAGGCGCCTGACCGCAGCCCGCCACCAGGGCTGCCACAATCAAGACGCCTCCCGCTCGGAGCCTCAACTCCGGCGCGCCCGCGGCAGCAGAACCGCCGCGCCGCAGGCGGCGGCAGCCAGCACGAGCACGAGATCGACGCTCGGCACCCGCCCGGCGGCAGGGCCTTGGCCGGAACCGTCCGGCGCGAGCCACACGCTCGCACCCGCGCCCGGCAGGCCCGGCTTCAGGTCACAGGGCTTGCCGTCCGGAGTCTGCCCGACGGCCTCGGTCTTCGAG
This sequence comes from Arachnia sp., assembly GCA_035326505.1. Classification (GTDB taxonomy): domain Bacteria; phylum Actinomycetota; class Actinomycetes; order Propionibacteriales; family Propionibacteriaceae; genus Arachnia. The sequence goes on along the minus strand of DAOLFC010000095.1, from coordinate 8,200 downwards.
CCGCTTGCCCCGACGGACTCCGCCACCTTCTTCGCGTCGATGCCCACCGCGAAGTGCAGAGTGGTGTCGCCGGAGACCTCGGCGCCCGACGTGAGCTTGGCCGACATCGTCAGCTTCAGCTCGTAGTGGCCGGGCGCGTTGAAGACCCAGTTGGGGTGGGCGTGGGTGTTGGCCGGGATCGTGTAACTGGTGGGCCCGCCCACGTTGTCGAGCATCCGCTGCCCGACGCCCGAACCGAACGTCCCGGCGGAGAAGATCGCCACCTTGCCCGGACCGCTCACGCTCTTCAGCTTCCAGGTCAGCGTGCCCTCGGTCTGGGCGATGAAGGTCTCGTGCATGGTGTTCTGCCCGAGCCACGGCGTGTTCGCATCCTGGGTGGCGCCGATCAGCCAGATGTCGGCCCCCTCGGCGGCGATGAACTCCATGCCTGCGGGCGCCTTCTTCTTGTCCTGCAGGCTCATCACGATGCTGGAGGGATCGACCCACACCGGCGGCGACTTCCGGTCGTCCTTCATCGAGGGGACGAGCTTCCCGCCCTGGACTTGGGCGCCCACGTCGAGGTGGCCGGAGGTGGCGACGTCGGCCGAGCCGCTCCCCTTCGTCGTGACCGTGACCGGACGGCACTCCACGGGCTTCACGCTCGGGGAGACGGTCGGCTTAGGGGTGGCGCTCGGCTCAGGGGTGGCGCTCGGCTCAGGGGTGGCGCTCGGCTCAGGGGTGGCGCTCGGCGCCACGGTCGGCTGAGGCGTCGCGGTCGGCGATTCCGGCGGCATCGGCGAGGCAGTCGGCGTGGGCTTCGCGCTCGGCTCCTCGGACGGGACCGGTTCCTCAGAAGGCACCGGCTCCTCGGACGGGACCGGCTCCTCGGACGGGACCGGCTCCTGCGTGGGAGTGAGAGTCGGCGTCGGAGCAGGCAGTTCGCCGACCTGCCAGGTGTACGTGCGCGCCGGCGAGGTCAGCACGCCGGCATCGGTGTGGCCGTGGGCCTGCACCGTGAAGGTGTACGTGCCGGCCTCGGTGAAGACCCAGTTGGCATGGGTGTGAGCGGGGAACGGCGCCACGATCGTGCCCGGCAGCTGAGTGCCGCCTCCGGCGAGCAGCGATTCGATCTCGCCGAAGGAGCCCACGCTCCAGAGGAACACCGTCCCGGGGCCGTCGACCTGCACGTCGAACTCCACCGTGCCCACGCCGGCGTCCCTGGCCGGCGTGGTCTCCCAGCCCGGCCACAGCAGGCTGGGATTCTGGATTTGCGGCAGGTAATAGGCCCGCGGCGATCCGGGGAGGCTGGGAGGCAGATCGGTCAACGCCGTTTCCTTCACCTTCAGGACGACATCCTCGGGCCGATGGACCACACCGGTGCCGGTGACGTCCTCCTTCAGCCGGAGATCGATGCCCCCCGCCCCGTCCGCGGTGACGTAGAACGCGTCGACATGCCCGCTGTCCAGCGTCGTAGCCGGCGGCGCGGCCCTGGCGAGCAGGACGGAAAGAGAGAGTCCGAGAGTGATGGCGAGGGCCAACAGCAGTTTGGCTAGGGTTTTCATGACCAACTTTCCTGTTATTGATAATGATTATCAATACTATAGCTGAGCCATGCGAACCCTCCCAACCGGGGGTCGCGGATACCGGGGACAGCCGGGTGCGAATGCCGTACCGGTCGCGGAAAGAGGTGAAGACACGGGCTTGGGAGTTCGCTGTTCCACCGAAGACGGTGGAATCGCGAACTCCCAAGCGGCGGAGCGGAGGCGGCAGCCAGCGCCCTGAGGGCGAAGGGGCGGGGCGGTCTCAGATCGGGAAGGCCGCCAACGTGAAGGGGTCGGGACCGGTGAGCGGCTCCCGGCGCCAGTCCAACCGGGCGATTCCGCGTCCAGGGTCGAGATCCACGACGAGGGTGTGCGGGGTCTCGACCAGCCGCAGCCTCGCAGAGAAGGCGCCGTCGCGCCACGCGCCGCTGGCGACCACCGAGAGTTCGGGTCCCCGCGGCGTCGGCCAGCGAGACTCCAGCCATTCCCCGTCACCGATCCACGTGACGAGTTCCCCGTCGGGATGATCGATCCGGAGCAGGTGCCCCTCTTCCGTGACCTCCAGGCGCGCAGCGGCGAAAGCCTCCGGCATCTGCGACGCGGGGTCGCGCTCCAGGCGCGCCACGGCCCGGCGCTCCTGGCCCGACAACGGCGGATGCTCCAGCGACGCCAGCCGCCGGGCCAGTTCGACGTCCGCGTCGGGGTCGGATTCGGCGTCGATCGCGGGCAGCAGATGATCCCAGAGCTTGTCGAGGACGTCCTGCATCGCGTCGACCTCGGAGGTGATCGCCACCACCATGTCCTGCTCGGGCAGCACGACCGCGAACTGCCCGAAGGCGCCGTCGCCGCGGTACCCGTGCCGAGACCCCCAGAACGAGTAGCCGTACCCGTAGCTCCAGTCGCCGACATCCTCACCGGTCAGCGACGCGGACGTCGGGACGGGCGCGAGGGCGGCATAGTCGGCGGGGACCAGCCGCTCGCCCTGCCAGAGCCCGCCGTCGAGCCAGCTCTGGGCCAGCGCGAGGATCGTCGGCGTCGTGACGTGCAGACCACTGAATCCCAGATCGCGACCCTGCACGGTGCGTTGCGCCTTGGCCGCCGCGCCACCGAACGGATCCAGCAGGAGCCGTCGCAGGTGTACCGACAACGGCTCGCCGGTCGCCGCCGCGATCGCCTGCGCGACGAGATAGGTGCCCACCTGGTTGTAGGCCCACACCCGGCCCGGCTCGCCGTCGGGCTCGCGCGCCAGGATCAGGGGCAGCAGCGCATCCGCCGCGTGACTCGACGACGATCCACCGGACTCGCGGCGCCATTGCCACACGTCCTCGGCATGCCCCACGGTCATTGTGATGCAGTTCCGCACGCTCACCCGACGCCAGGAGGCCGGCACCGATTCGAGATCCGCGAGGTAGGACCACACCGGCGCGTCCAGGTCGATGACACCCTGCCCGGCGAGGTGCCCCAGCACCGTGGCGGTGAAGCTCTTGCTCAGCGAATACCCCAGGTGGACGCGATCCCGCGCGTAGGGCGCCCACCATCCTTCCGCGATGACCTGCCCGTGCCGGGCCACCATCAACGAGTGGAAGCCGTGCTCCGGCACCTCGAGGGCGTCGAGCAGGGCGAGCAGCCCCCTCGCATCCACGCCCTGAACGGATGGGGTGCTGCGCGGCATCGTCATGCGCGTCAATCTAGTACCCGATCCGAAGACCCTGGCTTAGGAGTTCGCTTTTCCACGGTCTTCGGTGGAAAAGCGAACCCCTCACCGAGGCTAAGGGTGCCCGACTCAGGCTCCGGCGACGGCGGCGATCAGGCGGAGGCCCCGGGCGAGGTCGGCCTCACCAACGGCGCCGAAGCCGAACACGATGCCCGAGCTTCCCGCACCGGACCAGTACCGCGACAGCGGGCTGACCCTCACGCCGGAGGAGGCCAGGTCCGCCACCACCTCCGCCTCTGCCCGAGCGGTCTCGACGACGGCGTGCAGCCCGCCGTCCATCGGATAGACCCGCAGGCCGGGCACGCCCGACAGCGCCTCCACCACCTGGGCGCGCCGGCGCCGGTAGCGGTTGCGCATCCGTTGGGTGTGCAGCCGCAGGGCGCCGCTGTCCAGGTAGTTCGCGACGGCCCGCTGCGCCACGAGGCCGACGGGTTGACCCAGGTCGTGGCGCGCCCGCATCACCGTCGGCACCAGCCATCCGGGCAGGGCCAGGAAGCCGGTGGCCAGCGCCGGGGTGAGGGTCTTCGACAACGTACCCAGCAGCACCACCCTGCCGTCGGCGGGATCGTCGAGCGCCGCCAGCGCGGGCAGTGGTTCGGAGGTGTAGCGCAGTTCGGAGTCGTAGTCGTCCTCGACGATCACCACCTCGTGCCGCCTGGCCCACTCCAGCAGCGCCTGACGCCGCTCGATGGGCATCGAGCCGCCCAGCGGGTACTGGTGGCTGGGGGTGACGATGAGCAGGTCGGGGGCCTCCTCACCGGAGGGCAGGTCGGTGACCCGCAGGCCCTGCCGGTCGACGGGGACCGGAACCACCGTCGCGCCGAAGCGGGCCGGCACCCGGCGCAGCGACGGGTATCCCGGCTCCTCCACTCCCACCCGGAGTCGCGACGGTTCGCCGTCGGCCAGTGCCAGGAGGAGGAGGGCGAACCCCTCTCGCCCGCCTCCCGTTACCGCGATCTGGGCGGGGCTGCGCACGACCGCGCGCATCCGGCGCAGGTGATCGGCCCACGCGCCCCGCAGCCCAGGCAGCCCCAGCGTCGGCACGGCGACGTCCACCGGGGCGACGGAGGCCTGCCGCCATGCCGCCTTCCAGGCCGGGCCCACCACGTCGGCCGCCCAGGGCAGCCCGGGGCGCAGGTCCAGCCCGGGGCTGGCCTCCGCGGGCACGACCGGGGAGGGGCGCGGCGGCGACGGATGCACGCCGCGAAGCTGGGGGTTCACCACCGTCGAACGGCCCACGGCCGCGCTGAGGTAGCCCTCCGCCAAGAGCTGATCGTAGGCGGAGACCACCGATCCCCGGGACACGCCGAGGTGCGCGGCCAGCGCGCGCGTCGACGGCACCGCGTCGCCCGGGGAGAGCACGGCGTCGGCGATCAGCCGGCGGAACTCCGCCGCGAGCCGAGCCGGGAGGGAGCCGCCCTCCTCCGGGTCGCCGAGGCCGAGAGGGAGCGTGATTTCCGGGGCGCTGCGCACGCGCCCAGTTTACCGGTCTATAAACAGTGGCCTATTTCTGGCTCTATTCCTGAACCACTATGCGGCACCACGATGGTCCGCATGACAGATTTCACTGGTTCTCCCCTGGTCAAGCGCGGCTTGGCCGACATGCTCAAGGGCGGCGTGATCATGGATGTGGTCACCCCCGAGCAGGCCCGGATCGCCGAGGACGCGGGCGCCGTCGCGGTGATGGCGCTGGAGCGGGTTCCCGCCGACATCCGCGCCCAGGGTGGCGTGGCGCGGATGAGCGACCCCGATCTGATCAGCGCGATCATCGACACCGTCTCCATTCCCGTCATGGCCAAGGCGCGGATCGGGCACTTCGTCGAGGCCCAGGTGTTGCAGCACCTCAAGGTCGACTACATCGACGAGTCCGAGGTGCTCTCCCCCGCCGACTACGTCAACCACATCGACAAGCATTCCTTCACCGTGCCGTTCGTGTGCGGCGCCACCAACCTGGGCGAGGCGCTGCGCCGCATCGCCGAGGGCGCCGCGATGATCCGCTCGAAGGGCGAGGCCGGAACGGGCGACGTCTCGGAGGCCACCAAGCACATCCGCACCATCCGGCGCGAGATCGCCGTCCTCAAGGCCACCTACGAGGCCAATCCCGACGCGCTGTACGTCGCGGCCAAGGAGCTTCAGGCGCCCTACGACGTCGTGCGCGAGGTCGCGCAGAGCGGCGCCCTGCCGGTGGTGCTGTTCACCGCGGGCGGCGTGGCCACCCCCGCCGACGCCGCGATGATGATGCAGTTGGGCGCCGACGGGGTGTTCGTCGGCTCCGGCATCTTCAAGTCGGGCGACCCCGCCGCGCGCGCCGCCGCCATCGTCAAGGCCACCGCGCTCTACGACGATCCGGCCGCCATCGCGGAGGCCTCCCGTGGCCTGGGCGAGGCGATGGTCGGGATCAACGTCGGCGATCTGCCAGCCCCCCACCGCCTGGCCGAGCGGGGCTGGTGACCCGGCCGACGGTCGGCGTGCTCGCGCTCCAGGGGGGCGTGCGCGAGCACGTCCGCCTGCTGGAGGGCCTCGGCGCCCGGGTCGCGCCGCTGCGGGTGCCCGCCGACCTGACCGGCGCCGACGGGCTCCGGGTCGATGCCCTGGTGCTGCCCGGCGGGGAGTCGTCCACGATCGACCGACTGCTGCGGCTCTTCGGCCTGCAGGAACCGCTGGCCGGGGCGATCCGCGACGGCCTTCCCACCCTCGGCACCTGCGCGGGGCTGATCCTGCTGGCCCGGCGGATCCTTGACCCGGCCCCGGGCCAGGGGTCGCTGGGAGTGCTCGACGTCACGGTGCAGCGCAACGCCTTCGGCCCGCAGGTCGACTCCGCCGAGGCCGACCTGGACACGACGCTGGGCCCCGCCCGGGTGGCGTTCATCCGCGCCCCGCGGGTCACCGAGACCGGCCCGGGGGTGGAGGTCATCGCCCGGCACGACGGACACATCGTCGGCGTGCGCCAGGGCCCGATCACCGGGCTGTCCTTCCACCCGGAGCTGACCGGCGAGACGCTCTTCCATCGCCACCTCCTCGGCCTCGGAAGAGGCTGACGCTTCTCGAGAAGCCCTTCGAGACGGGCGCGGGGCGCCCTCCTCAGGGGCCACAACGAGGGAGCGTCTCGAAGCGAGCGATGACCTCTCCGTCTCCACCGTCGGACGCAGCAGCGGCGTCGCGCCCAGCTTTGTCCTCGCGCGACTGACCCGGTCACGCCCGGAGGAGGCCGAACTCCTGCGTGAACGGATCGAAATCACGATCCGAGGCCAGCAGCCGGTGTCCCTCGGCGATGCAGAACGAGGCGATGACGACGTCCGCCGTCTTTCGGATGGTGACGCCTCGCCGGCGCAACTGCCGGTAGCGGTGAGCCGCCGCGACGGCACGGTCCTTCCCGAGCATGTCGAACACGACAAGGCGAGTGAGGAAGAACTCGGCACGCTGGGCGTCGCTTTCGGTGCGGAACCCCTGTAGTACCTCCGCGAGGATGATGTCCCCGATCGCCACCGGCTCGCTTTCGAGCAGTTCGTCCAGGCGGGCGGTCTCGGGCGTCGACCGACCGTTGAAGTAGTCGACCCACACGCTCGAGTCGACGACGATCACGCGGTGCGCATCCGATCGAGGTCGTCGTCCCAGTTGAGCGCGCCCCGTAGCGAACGCAGCGCCTTCTGCCGTTCCAGCCGCACCAGCAGTTCCAATCCCCGGGCGACGGCTTCGGTCGGCGTGGACGCCTGAGCCGCCGCCTGCGCCTCGGCCATCAACTCGTCGTCGATCTCGATGGCCGGCTGGGGCCAGGCGAGATCAACCGCCCCCGGACCATTGAGTTCCATCACGAGGATGTCCCGCGCCTCGGCCTCCATCGAGCGCCCATGCTCAGCGGCGCGCACACGGAGCTTCTGCTTCGTCTCCTCCGGGAGCTTCCTGATGGTGATCGCGGTCATCGACATGGGCCAACGATATCATTGATATCAAAATCGTCAGACGGTTGGCGATCGACCCGCAGGTAGGTGCTCGTACAATCCGGGCATGCCACAAGACGACGCGACCACCGAGGGCATGTACGAGGAGCGGGTAACCACCTCGCCCCACATCGAATGCACCTGGCAAGCGCGGTCCGTGCGCGAGGAGCGCTATCTGGTCGCCGCCGTCGAGCACTGGGACATCTGGTTCGCGCGCGAGCCCGATGGGCGCGTGATCGCGGGCCTCTCCGGGCCGGCTCTCGGCTCGCGCTGGATCGCCTCGGTCGTCGGCGAGCACGGGTGGGGCGTGCAGCTGAGCGCCCACGTCGTCGTGCCCGGCGTCCCGAAGAAGCTCCTCCTGGGCGGCGAAATACGGTTGCCGGTCGAGGACGGCGTGGTCGAGATCTCGGCGCAGCGAGTGCCGGTTCCGGCGTTCGAGGAGTTGGAGGGCTTCGTCGAGCGGCTGCTAGGCCTCGGCGTCCTGCGCTCCGACGACGACGTGCGTCGCGCCCTCGCCGGCGACGATGCCGGCTACTCGGAGCGGCATTGGCAGCGTCGCGTGCGCGAGTCGACGGGGGTCACGCGCAAGCAGATCGCCCAGCTCACCCGGGCACGGGAGGCCTACGCGCTCCTCCAGCAGGGCGTCACCCCGGCGGAATGCGCGGCGACCTGCGGCTATGCCGACCAGGCACACCTGACGCGGTCGCTGCGCCTGCTGCACGGCGAGACCCCCGCGCGGATCCTCGCCGGCAGATGATGGCGGAAATCTTCAATCCGGGGCAGTGCCTCGGTTGATGGAATGAGGGCATCAGCGACACCGCACGAAGGAGCAGAAGATGTCCATCCCCGCCGCGCCCGAGGGCTACGCCACCGTCAACCCGTTCATCATCACGCGCGGCGCCGAGGAGATCACGGCGTTCATCGTCGAGGTCTTCGGCGGCGTCGAGCGGTTGGAGTCTCGCACCGTCGACGTCGACGGCCTGCTGCTGCAGGGCGAGGTGGTCGTCGGCACCACCACGATCATGCTG
>DAOLFC010000094.1:0-13783 GCA_035326505.1 Arachnia sp. | reverse complement strand
TCGCCGAGGCCCTCCGGGGGTTCACTTGGCCAGGTGAGATTTTTTGACGGTAACTCCGCTTTTTCGGCACGACCGTGCCGAAAAAGCGGAGTTACCGTCAAAAAATCTCATGCGCTCGCTACGGCCACCACTTTCGCAACACCCCCTAGGTCAGGTCGGGGGCGAGGGGGCCGGGGCGACCTGGGGTCGACGGCGAGTGGAAGATGCCGAAGGTGTTGTGGATCTCCAACTCGTTGGCGACCACATCGGCCAGCCGCTCTACTCCGATGCGGATGCGCTCCGGCGGGGGAAAGCAGAACGAGAGGCGCATGTTGCGGGCGCCCTGCCCGTCGGAGTAGAACGCGGTGCCGGGGACGAACGCGACGCGGGCGTTGACCCCGCGCGGCACCATCGCCTGGGAGTCCAGGCCGTCGGGGAGGGTCACCCAGACGAAGAAGCCGCCCTTGGGCTTGGTCCAGCTCACCCCGTCGGGCATGTTCTCCTCCAGCGCGTCCAGCATCGTGTCGCGCCGCTCGCGGTACATGTCGCGGAACTCGACGATCTGGCGGCGCCAGTCGGTGGTGGCCAGGTAGTTGGAGATCGCGAACTGCGAGAACACGGGCGGGCACAGCGTCGCCGACTCCTGCGCCAGCACCAGCTTCTCGCGCACCGCGTGCGGCGCCACCACCCAGCCGATGCGGAACCCGGGCGCGAAGATCTTCGAGAACGAGCCCAGGTAGATCACCTCGTCGTCGAACGAGCGCATCGCCGGCAGCGGATCGGAGTCCAGCGTCAGCAGGCCGTACGGGTTGTCCTCGGCCACGAGCACCCCGTTGTCGTGACAGATCTCGACGACGCGCCGGCGGCGCTCCACCGGCTGCGTCACGCCGGAGGGGTTGTTGAAGTTCGGGATGGTGTAGAGGAACTTGATCCGCTTGCCCTCCGCGCGCAGCCGCAGGATCGTCTCGAGAAGCGCATCGGGGTCGAGCCCCTCGTCGTCGCACGGGCAATGCACCACCTCGGCCTGATAGCTGGCGAAGGTGCCCAGCGCCCCCACGTACGACGGCGACTCCGCCAGGATCACGTCGCCCGGGTCGCAGAAGACGCGGGTGACCAGGTCCAATGCCTGCTGGGAGCCCGCCGTGATGAGGATGTCGTCGGGATGCGCGACGACGCCCTCCAGCGCCATCACCTCGCAGATCTGCTCCCGGATCCGCGGCTCGCCCTGCCCGGAGCCGTACTGCATCACCTGCATGCCGTTGGTGCGGATCATCTCCGCCATGTGCTCCGCGATGCCGTCCAGCGGAAGGTCCTTGATGTTCGGCATGCCACCGGCCAGCGACACGATCTCCGGACGGTTCGCGACGGCGAACAGAGCTCGGACGGCGGAGACCCGCATGCCGTTGGTGCGCTCTGCATAGTTGTCGACGAACCGGTCGAGCCGGGTGTCGTGTCGTTGCTGGTTGTTCACGGCCTCAACCTTGCCCCCAAAAGTGGGGCGAGGTAAAGCGTTCCGCGGAAATCCGTCGGAGTCGCCGGATAACAGGAGTCACCGGACGATCCGCGGGTGCCTCCGGTGGATGCCGCGTCGTCAGGGGGCGTCGACGGCGCGGAGGGCGTCGACGAAGTCGTTGAGCAGCGGGGCCAGCGTCTCGGCGTCCTGGTCCGTCAGGCCGACCATCAGGATGCCCGTCTCGTCGACCATCCGCGCGCACACCGTCAGGCCGGTGTCGACGGAGGTGCCGCAGACGTCGCCCTCCCCGGCCGCCGCGGTGCCCTCGACCCCCGCGTTGGCGAGGTATTCGGTGAGGTCGGCCTCCGGGCGCGACATCAGCAGCACGACGCGGCTCGCCCCGTCGGCGTAGGTGGCGCGCAGAATGCTGCGCCCCTCGTCGCTGGGCACCGGCGACTCCGTCACCCCGCCGACGATGTAGTCGCCCACCTGCGTCGGTGCCTGGAGCGGCCAGGTGGGCTCCGGTTCGCGGCTGCCGCCGCCTAGCGCGATCCCGGCCCAGGCGGCGAGGGCGATCAGTCCCGCGCCCAGCACGAAGCCGCCGATCTTCACCCCCCAGGGCAGCGGGGGCTTCGACGATGGCGCGGGGCGCGGGGCCTCGTCCTCCAGGGTCGCCCCGGAGGTGGGAGCGGACTCCGCCGCGGTCTCCGCCTCCGGCGTCGCGGCCTCGGCGGGCGGGGGAACGACGTCCTCGACCGGGCGCCAGGTGGGCTCCTCGGCGCCGCCCTCCGACGGGGGGCTCTCGTCGACCGGAACCTCAGCCGCTGGCTCCGTCTCTGGTGCGGGCTCAGGATCAGCCTCGGGCTCGGGGTCGGGCTCGGGTTCGGGCTCAGCCTCGGGTTCGGGCTCAGCCTCGGGTTCGGGCTCCGGATCGGGCTCGGGTTCGGGCTCAGCCTCGGGTTCGGGTTCGGGCTCAGCCTCGGGTTCGGGTTCGGGCTCCGGATCGGGCTCGGGACCTGGCTCAACCGAGGGCTCGGGCTCTGCTTCTCGCTCGGGCTCAGGATCAGCCGTGAGGTCTTCCGCAGGCGCGGGCTCGTCCTCAGGCTCAGGCGTCGCCTCGGACGCCGTCCCGTCCTCCGGAACCTCGGGCTCTGCCTCGGCCCCGGGCTCAGGTTGCGGGCTCTCGTCGTCCGGTAACTCGACGTCGTCCGGCGTGGGGGAGGAGTCGGACATCACTGAAGCTCTTCGATCGCCTTCTTCAACGCGCCCTTGGTCTTCCCGCCGGTGAGGGACTTCGCGATGCGACCGCCCTGGAAGAATTGCAGCGTCGGCAGGCTCAGGACGCCCTGCTGGGCAGCCAGGTTGGGGTTGGCGTTGGTGTCGACCTTCACGAACCTCACCTCCGGGTAGGCGCGCGACAGCTCGTCGAGGATGGGGGCCATCTGGCGGCAGGGCGCGCACCAGTCCGCCCAGTAGTCGACGATCACCAGGCCGGGCGCCAGCAGCACCTCGTCGGCGAACTGTGCCTCACTGATGTCGGTGACAGCCATGGTGCTCCTTAAGAGTTAACGTCGAGTTCGCTTTCGCGTCGTCCAGGATATCCGGCGATTCCGGCTTGACTAAACCGTGACCACGCCCGCCGGCCGTGGCTCACGCGTCGAGGAGGCCGCGGATGTCGTCGGCGCTGAGGGGGGCCGCGACGTCGGAGGCCTGGCCGACCACCGCGTCGAAGAGGTCGCGCTTGCGCTCCTGCAGCGCCACCACCTTCTCCTCGATGGTGTCGGCGCTCACCAGGCGGTAGACGTTGACGTGCTTGTCCTGGCCGATGCGGTGGGTGCGGTCGATGGCCTGGCTCTCCGTGGCGGGGTTCCACCACGGGTCGAGGATGAAGACGTAGTCGGCCTCCGTGAGCGTGAGGCCGAAGCCGCCGGCCTTGAGGCTGATCAGGAAGACGGGCATGTCGCCGGTGCGGAAGGCGTCGATCCGGGTGGCCCGGTCGCGCGTGCGGCCGTCGAGGTACTCGTAGGCGACGCCGTCCTCCTCGAGCCGGGTCCGCACCATCTCGAGGAAGCCGGTGAACTGGCTGAACACCAGCGCCCGGTGGCCTCCGGAGATCAGCTCCTCGAGGTGCTCCATGAGGGCCTCGATCTTGGCGGAGATGCCCGGGTAGTCGTCGTCGATCAGCGACGGGGCCAGGCTCAGCTGGCGCAGCAGGGTGAGCGAGCGCAGGATGGTGATCCGGTTGCGGGAGAGGTCGCCGACGAGCCCCAGCACCTTCTGGCGCTCGCGGGCGAGGTGCCGGTCGTAGATCTTGCGATGCTTGGCGTCGAGCGGGACCGCGATCACCTGCTCCTGCTTCTCCGGCAGCTCGGTGGCCACCGACGACTTCGTGCGCCGCAGGATCAGCGGCTTGATCCGCCGGTGCAGGCGGGCGAGCGCCTCGGAGTCGCCGGCCTCGATGGGCCGGCGGTAGACCTCGGTGAAGGCCTTCGGGTCGTGAAAGAGCCCGGGGGCGGTGATCGACAGCAGCGACCACAGGTCCATCAGGTTGTTCTCCAGCGGCGTGCCCGTCAGCGCCACCTTGACGCGGGCGTTCAGCCGGCGCACCGCCTGGTACACCTTCGACGCGTGGTTCTTAACGAACTGCGCCTCGTCGAGCAGCACCCCCGACCAGGCGATCTCCCGGTACTCGTCGGCCTCCAGCCGGAGCAGCGTATAGGAGGTGAGCACGACGTGGGCCCCCTCGATGGCCTCCTTCAGCGGCTGGCTGCGGCGGCGGCCGGTCTCCGTGATCGACGCCACCGTCAGGTCCGGCGCGAAGCGGCCGGCCTCCGAGGCCCAGATGCCCAGGACGGAGGTGGGCGCCACGACGAGCATCGGCCGGTCGAGCTCGCCGGCCTCCAGCGCGGCCTGCGCCATCGCCAGCGACTGCACCGTCTTGCCCAGGCCCATCTCGTCGGCCAGGATCCCGCCCAGGCGGCTCTCCCAGAGGAAACGCAGCCAGGCGTAGCCCTCGCGCTGATAGGGCCGCAACTCGGCGTCGAGACCGGCGGGGGGTTCGACGGCGCCCAGCTCCTCGTGGTCGAGGAGCGCGCCGACGGCCTTGCGCCACGACAGCGACTGCTCGGCGACTACCCCCAGCGCCACCAGCTCCTCCCACAGGCCTGCGTGCTCGGGACGCAGCCGGAAGGTGTCGCCGTCGTGCTCGACGAGCAGCCGCGCCTCCTCGATGAGGGCGCGCAACTGGTCGAGTTGCGGCACGTCGAGCGAGAACCAGGTGCCCGAGTCCAGGATCAGGTGCTCCTGGCCCAGCGCCAGCGCCGCGAACAGCGGCCCGAACGGCACCTTCTCGTCGCCGACGGTGGCGTCGACGTCGAGATCGAACCAGTCTCCCCGCTCCGACTCCTCGATCCGCAGCGCGATCTGCGGACCCTCGGCGGCCTCGCGGAACTCGGGGATCTCGTCGCTCACCTCCACCTCGACATCGTCGCGCTCCTGGAGGCTCGGCAGGATCTCGGCGGCGAACTCGATCATCGGGAGGCCCGTCAGCTCCGTATCGCGCAGTGCCGGCCGGCCGGCGCCGCGCCACGGCCCGTCGGGCACGGAGGTGACGAGGGCCTCCTCCGCGGAGGGCAGCCGCAGCGGCGGGTCGAACGGAGACGGCACGACGGCCAGATCGTGGACGGCGGCGCCCAGGCGGTAGCGGAAGCCCCAGCGCACGACGAGGCGGCGCTCGCCCACCTCCACCAGGCAGCGCAGGACCGGCGGTTCCGGCTCCGGGAGGGACACGTCGGGGCTGAGGAAGACGGGGATCCGGTCGCGCAGCCGGGGCAGGAAGCCGGTCGCGAAGAGGCCCACATCGTCGGCCGGCACGGTGACCTCGCCGCCCGTGAACAGCCGGTGCTCCTCCTGGGTGAGCGGGCGCGAGAGGGGGGCCAGCAGCAGGTGCTCGCCGGTGTGCAGCACGACGCCGTGCGACGGCTGGCCGACGAGGTTCCCGCGGCGCACCGGATGGCGGCCCTGGGGCAGCCGGATCGAGGGCGCCAGGCGCAGGCCGTCCGGTGCGGACAGCACCATCAGCTCGGGCTCCAGCGTCTCGTCGAGGAGCAGCGGCTGGGGCAGCGACGCGCGGTTGACCCCTGAACCGGGCAGCAGCGTGACGCCCCGATCGACCGCCTGGCGCAGCAGTTGCCAGAACTCGGCCCGCGTCTCGTTCAGCGGGAGCGCGTCGACGCGGAACGACTGGGCCTGCCGCCGCGCGTCGAGGAGGGCGTGCAGGGCTCTGCGCTGGGAGGGCTCGAGGTCGCGGGCGCGGTAGGCGATGTCGTCCCAGGAGGCGCCCGTCTTCACCCACTTGCCCTGCTTGCCCAGCTTGAGCGGCCGCAGGCTGGGGCCGTAGCCGGTGTCGTCGATCTGGAGGGCCAGCGACGCGGTGGCCGGATCGTGCTGGGGTGTGGCGATGACGGGGTCGAGCGCGCGGCGCCAGTCGGGCGCGGTGGCCGACTGGCTGGCCGCGCGGGCGTGCAGCATCACCGCCGCGGCGTGCTTGCAGCGGTAGTGGACCGGGCAGGTGCAGATGGTGTTCAGCGACGCCATGCCGCGCTCGCACACCACCGACGTCTGGTAGACGTGCATGCCCGATCCCCGCACCTGCGCGGTGATCAGCTTGGGCGTCGTGCGGACGTTGATCAGCCGGCCGGCGCGCATGTAGTCGGCCCCCTTCTGGAGGGCCGGGACGCCGAAGTAGGTCCGGAGATCCTTGTCGCTGGGCTCCAGCACCCAGCCGGGGAACGCGATCATCGGCCTCCGTCGCGCAGATGTCTGGCTGTACCGCCGGCGGCGTAGCTCTTGCACGCGCCCGGCCGTGGAGCCAGATATCGGAACCAGCGGCTCACCGGACCTCCGTCTTCTCAGGCGTGTCCTCGGGATCCGGGTGGTTGAAGCCGGTGGCGGGGTCGGGACGGGTGAGGTGCAGCAGGACGAAGCCGATCACGGCCACGACGGCGCCCGCGGCCACTCCGAGGACGGGGAACGCGGCGCCCGGCTCGCGGGAGATGTAGGCGTAGCTCGCGCCCATGAAGCCGGCGAGCACGGCAAGCAGCCCCCCGATTCGCCACTTCACGCCCATCCGGGTCCCTCCAGTCGGAACAACAGCGGACCCACTCTACTCTCAGCCGTCGGTACGGGCGAAGGAGGTGGTGGTGATCACGAGCTGTTCGGCCTCGTCGCTGGCGGGCAGGTCGACGACCGCGGTGATCGACCAGTCGTGGTTGCGCTGCGGATCGGCGACGATCTGGCGGACGTGCCACTTCGTGGCGTACTTGTCGACGACGAACATCGCCGGCCCGCGGGCGTCCGCGTCGAGCAGCATGTCGTCGTGCTCGTCCCAGTACTCGCCCAGCGCATCGTCCCAGGCGTCGGCGTCCATCGGCGAGCCCTTGGGCTCCAGCGCGGCCAGCGCGTCGACGTCGTCGTCGGCCGCCAGCTCGACGCGGCGGAACAGGGCGTTGCGCACCATCACGGTGAAGGCCCGGGTGTTGGCGGTCAGCCGGGGGGCCTCGGAGACGACGGGCTCCTCGCCCGCGGCCAGGGCGGCGAGGTTCGACCACTCGTCGAGCAGGGAGGAGTCGACCATCCGGGTGACCTCGCCCAGCCACTCGATCAGGTCCTCCACCTCCGTCGTGCGCAGCGCCTCGGGAACCGTCTGGCGCAGCGCGCGGTAGGCGTCGGAGAGGTAGCGCAGCACCAGCCCCTCGCTGCGCTGGAGCTTGTAGAACGCGACGAACTCGCCGAAACCCATGGCGCGCTCGTAGAGGTCGCGGACGATGGCCTTGGGCGAGACCGGGGTCTCGGCCAGCCACGGGTGGGTCTGGGTCATCACCGCGTGGGCGTGCTCCAGCACGTCGGCCAGCGGGCGCGGCCAGGTGACCGACTCCAGGATCTCCTGCCGCTCGTCGTACTCGACGCCGTCGGCCTTCAGCTCGGCGACCACCTCCCCGCGCTTCTGGAACTGCTGCGCCAGCAGGATCTGCCGGGGGTCTTCGAGCGTCGACTCGATGACGCTCACCACGTCGAGGGCATAGGTGGGGGAGTCCTCGTCGAGCAGTTCCAGGGCGGCCAGCGCGAAGGCCGACAGCGGCTGGTTGAGCGCGAAGTCCTGTTGCAGGTCGCGGGCCATCTGGTACTTGCGCCCGCCCGGGGTGGGCCGGTCCAGCCGGGAGACGACCCCCGACGTGATCAGCGAGCGGCCCAGCGCCAGCGCCCGGCGCAGCAGCCGCCGGCGGGTGGCCTCGTCGGGCGCGGCGGCCTGCACCAGGGCGACGACGGCCTCCGCGGTGTCCTGGTCGCGCTCCAGCAGGTTGAGCAGCGTCGCGTGGGTGATCTTTATCCGGGGCACCAGCTGCTCCGGCTCCATCTCGATCAGCTTGCGATAGGTGGCCTCGGTGAAGTTGACGAAGCCCTCCGGGGCCTTCTTGCGCTTGACCCGGCGCAGCTTCTTGGGATCGTCGCCGGCCTTGGCGACGGCGATCGCGTTCTCGATCTCGTGATCCGGTGCCTGCGCCACCACGTAGCCGATGGTGTCGAAGCCCGCGCGCCCGGCCCGGCCCGCGATCTGGTGGAACTCGCGCGCCTTGAGCAGCCGCTGGCGGCGGCCGTCGAACTTGGACAGCGTCGAGAACAGCACGGTGCGGATGGGAACGTTGATGCCGACGCCGAGCGTGTCGGTGCCGCAGATCACGTTGACCAGCCCGCGCTGGGCGAGCTGCTCGACGAGCCGGCGGTAGCGCGGCAGCATGCCCGCGTGATGCACGGCGATGCCGTTGTTCAGCAGCTTGGACAGCGTCTGGCCGAAGCCCGACGCGAACCGCACCTGGGCCATGGCCTCCTTGATCTGGTCGCGCTTGCTGCGGTCGAGCAGCCCGGCGCTGAGCAGGGCCTGGGCCCGCTCCACCGCCGCCGACTGCGTCGCATGGACGATGTAGATGGGCGCCTTCTGCTCGCCGATCAGCAGCTCGACGGTCTCCGGCATGGGCCGCATCGACCACGCGTAGTCCAGCGGAACCGGGCGCACCGCGCCGCCGATGATCGAGGTCTCGCGCCCGGAGCGGTCCTCCATGTCGCGGGCCATCGCGGTCACGTCGCCGAGGGTGGCGGACATGATCACGAACTGGGCCTGCGGCAGTTCCAGCAGAGAGACCAGCCAGGCCCAGCCGCGGTCGGGGTCGGAGATGAAGTGGAACTCGTCGACGACCACCTGGTCGACGCGCGCCGCCCGGCCCTCGCGCAGCGCGATGTTGGCCAGGATCTCCGCGGTGCAGCAGACGATGGGCGCGCCCGAGTTCACCGACACGTCGCCGGTGACCATGCCCACGTTCTCAGCGCCGAAGATGTCGCACAGGGCGAAGAACTTCTCGCTGACCAGGGCCTTGATCGGCGCGGTGTAGTAGCTGCGTCGGCCCGCGGCCAGGCTGGCGAAGTGCGCGGCGACGGCGATCAGCGTCTTGCCCGACCCCGTGGGGGTGGTGACGATGACGTTGGCGCCGCTGAGGATGTCGACGACGGCCTCGTCCTGGTGCGGGTACAGCGCGATCCCGTCGCCGATGGTCCACTCCACGAAGGAGTCGTACAGGGCGTCGGGGGAACGGTCGGACGTGAGGTGATCGATCAGGCGCATGACCCGCCCAGCCTACCCACCCGATCCGACGGGTATGCAGGTTCTCCCCCATCTGGTCGCTGCGCGAGTTAGGGTGGCGGCTTGCGGGACGGCCGCGCGGAAGGAGAAGACGCATGCCTTTTGCCTTGGACAACGTGCCCACCGAGATCGGTCTGGTCGCGATCGCCTTCGTGCTGTGCGCCCTGATCGGGTTGGAGCGCCAGTTCCAGCACAAGGCGGCCGGCGTGCGCACCCATGCCCTGGTGGGGCTGGGGAGCTGCGTGTTCACCCTGATCGGCGTCTACGGCTTCGCGGAGCTGGTGGAGTTCGAGGCCGTGCGCGACCCCGGCCGGATCGCGGCGCAGATCGTCTCCGGCATCGGCTTCCTGGGTGCGGGCCTGATCTTCATCAACCGCGACGTGGTGCGCGGCCTCACCACCGCCGCGTCGATCTGGCTGACGGCGGCCATCGGCATGGCCAGCGGCGCGGGCCTCATCCCCTTGGCCGTTTTCGCGACGGTGCTGCACTTCGTCGCGGTGCTGGTGCTCTCGCCGCTCAGCCAGCTGCTCCCGCAGAGCGGCCAGCGCGACGTGATCCTCGTGACCTACCGGGACGGCAACGGCGTGCTGCGGCTGGTGCTGCACGAGGCGACGGCCCTGGGCTGCGAGACGACGCTGATCGGCACCCGGTCGCGCTCCATCGGCGGGGTCAAGCACGTCGAGGCGCAGATGCGGTTCCGCAAGGGCCCCCCGCTGCGCGACGTGATCACGCAGCTCAGCGAGCTGCCCGGCGTCGAGGCCGTGGCGCAACGCGGCCGCGACGACGATCTATGAGGGGCAGCTCCGACCCGTTGTCGGTTATTCCGCTGTTCGCGGTTCGCGGACAGCGTTGACTTGGCGGGTGTGCGACACGGACTATTAGGGACGTGAGGAATGCGACACGGTCGCCGCTGGTGCGGCGATACCACCTGGAATACCAGCGTGCCCGTTCCGCCATGTGCCCGGTTTGAATCGCCTGGCATTAGTAGTTACTCTTCCCTGCCGGGCTGATCAGCCAGGCTTCGTGTCCCTCGGGTCCGCCGTCGCTGATCGGCTCCTAGCCCCGAAACCGAGGACACGATGACAACCGGTACCCAGACAGGCGCGCGAGTGCGCCCGCCGCGCGAGGGTCGCAGCAACGGCCAGTGGCTGGTTGACGGGCCGACGCCGCTCAACGCCAACGAGGAGATCAAGGCCGCCGACAACGGCCTGAACGTCCGCGAGCGGATCGAGCAGATCTACTCCCGGGAGGGCTTCGCCTCGATCGATCCCGACGACCTGCACGGCCGGATGCGCTGGTGGGGGCTGTACACGCAGCGCAAGCAGGGCATCGACGGCGGCCGCACCGCGCAGATGTCGGCCGACGAGCTGAGCGACGAGTTCTTCATGATGCGCGTGCGCACCGACGGCGGCGCGCTCACCCTGCGGCAGTTGCGCACGGTGGCGCAGATCTCCGTCGACTTCGCGCGCGACACCGCCGACATCTCCGACCGGCAGAACATCCAGATGCATTGGATCCGGATCGAAGACGTGCCCGAGATCTGGCGCCGCCTGGAGTCCGTGGGCCTGCAGACCACCGAGGCCTGCGGCGACACGCCCCGCGTGATCCTCGGCTCGCCGGTGGCGGGCATCGCGGCCAACGAGATCATCAACCCGACGCCGGCCATCCGCGAGATCGTCAAGACCTACATCGGCGACCCCGAGCTGTCCAACCTGCCGCGCAAGTTCAAGACGGCCATCACCGGGCATCCCAGCCTCGACGTGGTGCATGAGATCAACGACATCTCGCTAGTGGGCGTCGTGCATCCCGAACTGGGCCCCGGCTACGACCTCTGGGTGGGCGGCGGCCTGTCCACCGCCCCACGCCTGGCCGAGCGGCTGGGCGTCTTCGTCGCCCCCGAGCGCACCGCCGAGGTGTGGTACGGCGTGATCCGGATCTTCCGCGACTACGGCTACCGGCGCCTCCGCAACAAGGCGCGGCTGAAGTTCCTGCTGGCCGACTGGGGACCCGAGAAGTTCCGCCAGGTGCTGCAGGACGAGTACCTGGGCTACGAGCTGCCCGACGGCCCTGCCGCGGTGCCCGACGGCACGCCCAGCGACCACATCGGCGTCCACAAGCAGCGCAACGGGAGGCGCTACGTCGGGCTGGCCCCGATCGTCGGACGCTCCTCCGGGTCGGCGCTGCTGAAGCTGGCCGACGCCGTCGAGGCCGCGGGCTCCAATCGGGTCCGGCTCACCCCGCACCAGAAGCTGGTCGTGCTCGACGTCCGGCCGACGAAGGTGGACGCGCTGCTGGCGGCGGCCGAGGAGATCGGCCTCACCGCCAACCCGGGGGCGTTCCGCCGCCACACCATGGCCTGCACCGGCATCGAGTACTGCAAGCTGGCCTTCGTCGACACCAAGAACACCGCCACCAGGACCGCCCTCGAACTGGACGCCCGGCTCTCCGACATCGAGGTGGGCGCGCCGATCACGCTCAACGTCAACGGCTGCCCCAACTCCTGCGCCCGCATCCAGACCGCCGACATCGGCCTCAAGGGCCAGATCGCCAAGAGCGCCGACGGGGCCGACGAGTTCGCCTTCCAGGTACACCTCGGCGGCGGCCTGGCGTCGTCCGGGCGCGACGAGGCGGGCCTCGGCCGCACCGTGCGCGGCCTGAAGGTGACCGCCACGTCGCTGCCCGACTACGTCGAGCGCGTCACCCGGCGCTTCGCGGCCGACCGTCTCGAGGACGAGTCCTTCGCCACCTGGGCGCATCGCGCCGACGAGGAGGCGCTGAAGTGACCGCCACCCACGGTTCCCTGAGGGATGCCCGCCTTTCGCAGGAACCCGCGGGTGACGAGCACGGCAGCGGGCATCGTCTCGAAGGGCACGGGCCCGGCCGTCGTCGCAGCGAGGCGGAGTTGGAGGCCCTGGCGCGCGACGCGTCGGCCCGCTTCGCCGACGCCACCGCCGACGAGGTGCTGGCCTGGGCCGCCGAGACCTTCGGCGACGCCCTCGTCGTGGCCTGCTCCATGGCGGCCGACACCGTCGTCGCGCATCTGGCGTCGCGGCACAGCCCCGGTGTCGATGTGCTGTTCCTCGAGACCGGCTACCACTTCGCCGAGACCCGCGACACCCGCGACGCGCTGGCGACCGACCCGCTGATCAACGTCGTCGACGTGCTGCCGCAGATCACCGTCGCCGCGCAGGACGCCGAGTACGGCGCCGAGCTGTTCGCCCGCGACGCCCGCCAGTGCTGCGCCATCCGCAAGGTGGAGCCGATCAACCGCGAACTGGCCAGCTACGAGGCCTGGGTGACGGGGCTGCGTCGCGAGGACTCCCCGCTGCGCGCCGGCACCCCCCTCGTCGAGTGGGACACCGCGCACAAGATGGTCAAGATCAACCCGGTCGCGGCCTGGACCTTCGACGAGCAGATCGGCTACGCCACCGAGAACCAGGTGCCGGTCAACCCGCTGCTCTTCCGGGGCTACCCGTCCATCGGCTGCGCGCCCTGCACCCGTCCCGTCGCCCCCGGGGAAGACCCGCGAGCCGGTCGCTGGGCAGGCCTGGCCAAGACCGAGTGCGGCCTGCACGTCACCGAGGATCACCCCGAGACCCTCCGCGACGACGCCGCGCCGGTCGTCGAACTCGATGTTAAGAAATATCTGAAAGGCGGTATCACCTTGCCGACCCTTGACGCCCGCATCCAGCTCGACCCGGATCCGTCCCCGCTCCCCGAGGTGCGCAGCGCAGCGGAGCCTCGAAAGGAGGCAGCCGACGAGCACGCCAGCACCCTCACCCACCTCCAGGAGCTGGAGGCCGAGGCGATCCACATCATCCGCGAGGCCGTCGCGGAACTGGAGCGGCCCGTCCTGCTGTTCTCCGGCGGCAAGGACTCCGTCCTGATGCTGCACCTGGCGTCGAAGGCCTTCTGGCCCGGCACGGTGCCGTTCCCCGTGATGCACGTCGACACCGGGCACAACTTCCCCGAGGTGCTCGAGTACCGCGACCGCACCGTCGAGAAGCTGGGCCTGCGGCTCGTCGTGGCCTCCGTGCAGGACTACATCGACGACGGCCGCCTGCTGGAGCGCGCCGACGGCACCCGCAACCCGCTGCAGACCCAGCCGCTGCTCGACGCCATCGTCGAGCACCGCTTCGACGCGGTCTTCGGCGGCGGCCGCCGCGACGAGGAGAAGGC
Organism: Arachnia sp.; assembly: GCA_035326505.1. Lineage (GTDB taxonomy): Bacteria > Actinomycetota > Actinomycetes > Propionibacteriales > Propionibacteriaceae > Arachnia. The sequence continues at coordinate 479 of DAOLFC010000094.1, read as the reverse complement.
CCGCGCCAAGGAGCGAGTGGTGAGCCTGCGCGACGCCTTCGGCCAGTGGGACCCGCGCAACCAGCGCCCCGAGCTGTGGAACCTGTATAACCCGCGGCACCGCCCGGGCGAGCACGTGCGGGTGTTCCCGCTGTCGAACTGGACCGAACTCGACGTGTGGCGCTACATCGAGGCGGAGAACATCGAACTGCCGGAGCTGTACTACGCGCACGACCGCGAGGTCTTCCAGCGCGACGGCATGTGGCTGGCCGTCGGTCCCTACTCCCAGCCGCGCGACGGCGAGACCGTCTCCGTGCAGCGGGTGCGCTACCGCACCGTCGGCGACATGAGCTGTACCGGCGCGGTCGCCTCCGACGCGGTCACCGTCGCCGACGTGATCGCGGAGGTCGCCGCCACCCGGATCACCGAGCGCGGCGCGACCCGCGCCGACGACCGCCTCACCGAGGCCGCCATGGAGGACCGCAAGAAGGAGGGCTACT
>DAOLFC010000093.1:0-13963 GCA_035326505.1 Arachnia sp. | reverse complement strand
TCGAGGCCAAGATCATCGAGCTGGACAAGAACCGCAACAACGTGGTGCTGTCGCGCCGCGCCTGGCTGGAGCAGACCCAGTCCGAGGTTCGCCAGACCTTCCTCACCCAGCTGCAGAAGGGTCAGATCCGCAAGGGCGTCGTGTCCTCGATCGTCAACTTCGGCGCGTTCGTCGATCTCGGCGGCGTCGACGGCCTGGTGCATGTCTCGGAGCTGTCCTGGAAGCACATCGACCACCCGAACGAGGTCGTCGAGGTCGGCATGCCCGTCACCGTCGAGGTGCTGGAGGTCGACATGGATCGCGAGCGCGTGTCCCTGTCGCTGAAGGCCACCCAGGAAGATCCGTGGCAGACCTTCGCCCGTCTGCACCAGATCGGCCAGATCGTTCCCGGCAAGGTCACGAAGCTGGTGCCGTTCGGTGCGTTCGTCCGCGTGGGCGAAGGCATCGAGGGCCTGGTCCACGTCTCCGAGCTGGCCGAGCGCCATGTCGAGATCCCCGAGCAGGTCGTCACCGTCGGCGATCAGGTCATGGTCAAGGTCATCGACATCGACCTCGAGCGTCGCCGCGTCTCGCTGTCGCTCAAGCAGGCCAACGAGGGCATCGACATCGCCGCCGACGAGTTCGATCCTTCGCTGTACGGCATGACCGCCTCGTACGACGACCAGGGCAACTACATCTACCCCGAGGGCTTCGATCCGGAGACCAACGAGTGGAAGGAAGGCTACGAGGATCAGCGTGCGGCTTGGGAGCAGCAGTACGCCGAGGCTCAGGCCCGTTGGGAGGCGCACAAGCGCCAGGTCGAGGAGGCCGAGAACGCCGGCCGCGAGGCCGCCGCTCCGCAGGCCTACGTGTCCGAGGACGTCCAGGCCGGTTCGCTGGCCTCCGACGAGGCCCTGCAGGCCCTTCGCGACAAGTTGACCGGCGGTCGCTGATCGCAGCCTGAGGTAACTCTCACAGGAAGGCCCGTCCCCGAGTGGGGCGGGCCTTCTGCTGTTCCCTGACTACTCGCTCCGGGCTGACGTTCCCGGGCTGACGCTCATCGGGGTGACGCTCCGGGACCTCTATGCTCGGCCTCATGCGGAGGATAGGGGTGACCGGCGGGATCGCGTCGGGCAAGACCTTGGTGTCGGACACGTTGGCGCGGTTGGGTGCGGTGGTGATCGACGCCGACCTGCTCGCGCGCGAGGTGGTGGAGCCGGGCACGCCGGGTTTGGCCGAGGTGGTCGCGCGTTTCGGCGCAGGGGTGCTCGCCCCGGACGGGGCGCTCGACAGGGTGCGCCTGGGGGAGATCGTTTTCTCCGACGACGACGCACGGGCTGACCTGAACGCCATCGTGCATCCTCGCGTGCGGGCCCGCGCGCGCGAACGCGAGGCCGCCGCGCCGGAAGGAGTGGTGGTCGCGCACATCATCCCGCTCCTGGTTGAGACCGGTCAGCAGACCGGCTACGACGGCGTGCTGGTGGTGGATGCTCCGGACGAGGTGCGCGAGGAGCGCTTGATGAGGCGCAATGCGCTGACCAGGGAGCAGGCCAGGGCGCGGATCGCGGCTCAGGCCACGCGCGACGAGCGCCTGGCCGCGGCCGACTGGGTGATCGACAACTCGGGCTCGCCGGAGGACACGGTCGATCAGGTGCGACGGTGGTGGAACGGCCACGTCGCGCCCCCTTCCGTGCCCTATGGCGTGTAACACAGGCGATTAGGAGCTATTCGGCGCACACAGTAAGGTAAGGCTGCCCTAATACCTGAGTGAAGGACGCCCTGTGACCCGCTTCCGCATCGCCGTCGCCCTCGGCGCCGTTTCCGCGCTGTTCCTGGCCGGCTGTTCCGCCGTCGCCACCCCGACAGAGACCACCCCCGGCGACACCGCCGCTCCCACCGAGGACGTCACGACGTCCGCCCCGGCCGAGGACTCGGCCTTCCCCGTCACCATTGAGCACGTCTACGGGGAGACCGTCATCCCCGAACAGCCGGAGCGCGTGGCCACCGTCGCGTGGGCCAACCATGAGGTGCCGCTGGCGCTCGGCATCGTCCCCGTCGGCATGTCCAAGGTGACCTGGGGCGACGACGATCACGACGGCGTGCTGCCCTGGGTCGAAGAGGTGCTGACCGATCTCGGCGCCGAGACCCCGGTGCTGTTCGACGAGACCGACGGCATCCCCTTCGAGCAGATCGCCGACACTCAGCCCGACGTGATCCTCGCGTCCTATTCCGGACTCACCCAGGAGGAGTACGACACGCTGTCCAAGATCGCTCCGACCGTGGCCTATCCCGAGGTGGCGTGGGGCACCTCGATGCAGGACATGATCCGGCTCAACTCGAAGGCCCTCGGGCTGGCCGCGGAGGGCGATCAGCTGATCGCCGACCTGGACGCCGAGATCGCGACGGCCCTGTCCGAGTTCCCCGCGCTGCAGGACGCCAAGGTGCTGTTCTCCTACATCGATCCCTCCGACTTCAGCCAGATCGGCTTCTACACCGCGCACGACACGCGCCCGGGCTTCCTGGCGAGCATCGGGCTGCCGCTGCCGCAGGTGGTCGAGGAGGAGAGCGCGAAGACCGACTCGTTCTACGTGCAAGTCAGCTCTGAGCAGGCGGATCGCTTCGCGGACGTCGACCTGTTCGTGACCTACGGCGACGCCGGCAGCGACATCGTCGCCCAGCTCCAGGCCGACCCGCTGCTGTCGAAGATCCCCGCCATCGCCGAGGGGCGCGTCGCGATCCTGGAGAACGACACGCCGCTGGCCGCCTCCGCCAATCCCTCCCCGCTGTCGATCTCGTGGGGCGTCCGCGACTACTTCGCGCTGCTGGCCGAGAACCTGGACTGAGCGCGATGCAGCCCGCCACCGCCGCGCTGCCGGGCGTCGCCGCGTTGCGACGCCCGGTAGCGGTGCGCCTCGCCTGGCTCGCGGCCGGGGCGGCTCTCGTCGTCGCCCTGGCCGGGGCATCGGTGGCCTTCGGCGTGCGCGAGGTGTCGCCGTCCGACATCGCCGCGGCCCTGCGGGGAGAGGCGGTGACCGTCGAACAGGCCGCCGTGGTGGCGCGGCTGCCTCGCACCGCGCTGGGCGTCCTGGTCGGCGCCGCCTTGGCCCTCTCCGGTCTGACGATGCAAGGCGTGACCCGGAACCCCCTGGCCGATCCCGGCATCCTCGGCGTCTCCAGCGGCGCCTCGCTCGCCGTGGTGATCGGCCTCGCCTTCTTCGCGCTGAACTCGCCGTGGGCCACGATGGCACTGGCCATCGTCGGCGCCGGTGCCGCGGCGGTGTTCGTCTACGTCATCGGCTCGCTCGGCGCGGGCGGGGCGACCCCGCTCAAGCTGGCGCTGGCCGGTGCCGCCACCACGGCCGCCTTCCAGTCCCTGGTCTCCGCGATCCTGCTGCCGCGCGCCCAGCTCATGGAGACCTTCCGGTTCTGGCAGATCGGCGGTGTGGGGGGAGCCACCTGGGACCGGATCTCGCTGGTGGCGCCCGTGCTGGCGGTCGGCGCCCTGATCTGCCTCGCCATGGCCCGGGGGATGAACTCTCTCGCGCTGGGCGACGACCTGGCCCGCTCGCTCGGCGAGAACGTCGGCCGCACCCGCGCCATCGCCTCCGTCGGCGCGGTGATCCTGTGCGGCGCGGCCACCGCGGTGGCCGGGCCGATCGCCTTCGTCGGGCTGGTGATCCCGCACCTGTGCCGGCTGCTCATCGGCACCGACCATCGCTGGCTGCTGCCGATGTCGGGCCTGGCCGGCGCCGCCCTCCTGCTGGCCGCCGACGTGGTGGGCCGCCTCGTTGCCCGCCCCACCGAACTCGAGGTCGGCGTGGTGACGGCCCTGGTCGGGGCGCCGTTCTTCATCTGGATCGTCCGGCGGCAGAAGACGAGGGAACTATGAGCGCGGCCGTCATCGTCGAGGGACGACGGCGCCGCCAGCGCCACCGGGCCGTGGTGTCCGCGGCGCTGGGTGTCGCGATCGTCGCCGTGTTCGCCGTCGCCCTGATGGTGGGCAACACGTTCTACGGGCCGCTCGACGTGCTGCGCGTGATCCTCGGCCACGACGTGCCGGGCGCCTCTTTCGCAGTGGGCGAGCTGCGCCTTCCCCGCGCGATCACCGGGCTGCTCGCCGGGGCGTCGTTCGGAATGGGAGGAGTCACCTTCCAGACCATGCTGCGCAACCCCCTGGCCTCGCCCGACATCATCGGCATCACCTCGGGGGCGAGCGCCGCCGCGGTGCTCGGCATCGTGTTCTTCGCGCTGCCGCAAGGGGTGATCTCTCTGCTGGCGCTATGCGGCGCCCTCGCCACCGCCCTGGTCATCTACCTGCTCTCCGTCCGCGGAGGATTCGCGGGCACGCGGCTGATTCTCATCGGCATTGGCGTGGCCGCGATGCTCGACAGCGTGGTCACCTATGCCATGTCCCGCGCCGCCGCATGGGACCTCCAGGCCGCGATGCGCTGGCTCACCGGCAGCCTGAACAGCGCTGACTGGGGCGCCGTGACGCCGCTGGTGATCGCCTGCGCGGTGCTGTTCCCCCTCCTGATTCTGCGTGGACGAGACCTGGGGGTGCTGCGCCTGGGCGACGACTCGGCCGCCGCGCTCGGCCTCCCCGTCGCCCGCACGAGGATCCTGCTGATCCTGACCGCCGTCGCGCTGCTGGCCTTCGCGACGGCGGCCGCGGGGCCGGTGGCGTTCGTCGCCTTCATGTCCGGCCCCATCGCCGCGCGGCTCGTCGGTCCGGGGGCCTCCCTGCTGGTGCCGGCGGGCCTCGTCGGCGCGCTGCTCGTGCTGGTCGGCGATCTCGCCGGACAGTTCGCCTTCGACACGCGCTATCCCGTCGGCATCGTCACCGGCGTGCTGGGCGCGCCCTATCTCATCTGGTTGCTGATCCGATCGAATCGGGCAGGAGGCTCGCTATGACCATGTCCCATCTCCTCGCCGCCGAGGCGCTGCGCCTGGCCTATGGGGAACGGGTCGTCGTCGACGGCCTCGACCTGGAGATCCCCGCCGGCAAGGTCACCGTCATCGTCGGGGGCAACGGCAGCGGCAAGTCGACGCTGCTGCGCTCGCTGGCCAGGCTGCTGCCGCCGTCCTCCGGCCGGGTCCTGCTGGACGGTGCCGACCTCCGCCGGACGCCTTCGAAGGAGGTGGCCCGCACGTTGGGCCTGCTGCCGCAGAGCCCCAGCGCTCCCGAGGGCATTGCGGTGGCCGACCTCGTCGGTCGCGGCAGGCATCCGCATCAGAAGCTGCTGGCGGGGTGGACCGGGCGCGACTACGAGGTGGTGGCCGCGTCGCTGGTCGCCACCGGCACCGCCGACCTGGCCGACCGGTCCGTCGACGAGCTCTCCGGCGGTCAGCGGCAGCGCGTGTGGATCGCCATGGCGCTGGCCCAGGAGACCGACATCCTCCTGCTGGACGAACCCACCACCTTCCTGGACGTCGCGCACCAGGTGGAGATCCTCGACCTGCTGCGCGACCTCAACAACGACCGCGGCACCACCATCGTGATGGTGCTGCACGACATCAACCTGGCCGCCCGCTATGCCGATCATCTGTTCGCCGTGCGCGGCGGCCGGATCGTCGCTTCCGGGGAACCCGGCCAGGTGGTCACCGCCGAGCTGATCGACGAGGTGTTCGAGCTGGACAGCCTGGTGATCCCGGATCCCGTCTCGGGGACCCCGTTGGTTCTTCCGCGCGGCCGGCATCGGGTGCTCCCCGAGTCTGCGGCGTCCTGATCCCGGCGTCGCCGAGGCCTCTGGACGGGGCCTTGCTTCGCTGTGGGCCGAGTTCTTCCGCTCACCGCTGAATGCCCATTAGTCCGGTAGGAGATATGGATATATTCCTGCTGTGGCCGACGGCGCGCCGATTCCGCGGCCGCCACCCAGGTATCGGCCCCGGCTAGGAGTTGTCATGGTCTTTCCCACACGAGCAGCACGCATCATCGCCGTGGTGGGCGCCGGCATGCTGGCGCTGACGGCGTGCGCGGACGAGGATCCGGGAAGCGCGAACACGGCGGCGGGTGCTGGTGCGCAGGAACTGACCACGGTGAACGTCGGCGTGGTTCCCACCCTGAGCCTCGGGGTGCTCGCCGTCGGCGAGGAACAGGGATTCTTCGCCGACGAGGGGATAAAGCTGAACGTCGTTCCGGTGGACAGCGGCCCCAACGTCATCGCCGGCCTGGTGGCGGGGCAGTATCACGCGGGATACACCGCCTACGTCCCGCCGCTGCTCGCGGTGGGCAGCGGCCAGGACCTGCGCCTCGTCGTGGGGCTCGGCGGCACCGGCACCGCCGGCGACAACGGCGGCGTGCTCGTTCGTGCGGACTCGGGGATCGACAGCTGGGCCGACTTGCCGGGCGCGAAGCTCGGCACGAACGCCCCGCGTTCGGCGATCGTGCTGTGGACCCAGGGCGCCATCGACGCGGAGGGCGGGGACTCGACCGACTTGGAGTTGATCCCGCTGCCCTTCAACCAGATCGCGGAGAAGGTGGCCTCCGGTGAGATCGACGCCGGCGTCACCCTGCAGCCCTACGAGGCCCAAGCCCAAGTGGCCTTCCCCGAGCTGAAGAACCTCGGCGACCCGGCGGCCGTGTGGCTGCCGGAGGGCACGCCCAGCGGCGGGCTCTTCACCTCGGCTCAGACGGCGACCGAGCAGGCCGACCTGATCGACGCGCTGCGCCGGGCGACCCTCGCCTCCGTCGAGTACGGCAACCAGCACCTCGACGAGGTGCGCACCGCGGGGGCGGCACTGGCCGGCCTGTCGGCGGAGGACGCCGAACTCATCGCACTGCAGCCGTTCGACACCAGCGTGGACGCGGCGTCGTTCGAACCGCTGCTGCGCGGGCTTCGTGACTTCGGATGGGTCGAGTCCGAGATCGACCTGGACGCGTTCCTGGGGGAGCAGGGCTGAGATGACCGCGGCACTCCTGACGAAGGGGCGCACGGCGGGGGCGCGCCGAGCCGGGCGGAGGCCGTCGAGGTTTCCGCTCGGCGCGGCGGGCCTGCTGGCCCTCGGCATCCTCTGGGAAAGCCTCACCCGGCTGGGGCTGGCCTCGACGGCCATACCTCCGCTGTCCGCGACGCTGGTCGACCTGTTCACGCTGGTGCGGCTGACCAGCTTCTGGCAGGCGCTCGGCCTGACCCTCGGTTCCGCCGCGCTGGGCTTCCTGCTGGCCGCGGTGCTGGCCATTCCCCTGGGGGTGCTGCTGGCGAGCAAGTGGTGGGCGGCGCGTGCGGCGGGCGTGCTGGTGGAGTCCTTCCGGCCGGTGCCGCCGATCGTCATCCTCCCGCTGGCTCTGCTCCTGCTCGGCGGTGGGCTGTCCTTCAAGCTGGCCCTGATCCTGCAAGGGGTCTTCTGGGTGCTGCTGATCCAGACCATCTACGGCGTGCGGGGCGTCGATCCCGTGCTGCTGGACACCGCCGACACCTTCCGCATCCGGGGATGGCGACGACTGCTGCTGGTGCGCGTCCCGGCCGCCGCGCCGGTGATCGCCAGCAGCATCCTGCTGGCGGCGACCTCGGCCTTCGGCGTGTCCATCGTCAGCGAGCTGATCGGCGGCGAGCGGGGGCTCGGGCAGTTGCTGGCCGTCGCCCAGAGCGGCAACAACGTCGTCCGGGTCTATGCGGTCACCATAGCGATCGGGTTGGTCGGTCTGGTCGTCGCCGCCGCCTGCCGCTGGCTGGAGCACGAGATCCTGGCCTGGCACGGCGGGGGGACCAAGCCATGACGGCCGTCGGTACCGCCCGCACCGTGATCGTGGCCCCGCGCTCGGTCAGGGCCGGGGCGCGTGCAGCGCTCACCGTCGCTCCGCCGGTGCTGGTCGTGCTTGGCTACGAACTCTTCGCGCGCTCAGCGGCCAGCCCGTACTTCCCGACCGTCGCTCAGATCGCCGAGGCCTTCGTTCAGACCTGGGGCGGCGAGGGCTTCGGCAAACATGTCGTGCCGACCTTGTCGAACTACGCGCTGGGCTGGACGACGGGCCTGCTGCTGGGCGTCGTCGTCGGGGTGCTCGTCGGCCGGGTCCGGACGATCGACAGGCTGCTCCGGCCGATCGTCGCGTTCGCTCTCACCTTGCCCGGGGTGGCGCTCCTGCCGGTGTTCCTCATGGTCTTCGGCGTGAACTCCTCCATGCAGCGCGCCCTGATCGCCACCAGCGTGTTCTTCCTCACCGTGGTCAACACCTCGGCCGGGGTCCGCGCCACCGAGCACACGCTGCACGACATGGCCGACGTCTACCGGATCGGCGGTCCCCGGCGGCTCTTCCTGCTCACCCTGCCGGGCGCGGCGCCGCACATCATCGCCGCGGCCCGGGTGTCGCTCTCGCTCGCCCTCCTGGTGGCGATCGTCAGCGAGATGGTCGGGGCGTCGCGAGGGATAGGCGCCGTGACCCTGCTGGCCCAGCAGGAGTTCGTCTACACCCGGATGTGGGCCGGCATCGTCCTGCTGTCGCTGCTCGGCATCTGCGTCAACCTCCTCTTCGCATTGTTCGAGCGCACCGTGCCGGTCAGGCTCGGGCTGCTCGCCCCCACCACCCAGGCCGGAAGGGCATCATGACCATCACCGCACCCACCATCCCGGACCTCGGCGACGCGACCGCGTCGACGCACGACCGGATCGTCGAGGTGATCGACTTCCGCAAGGTCTACACCACCGACCAAGGCGCGCTCATCTCCGTGCAAGGCGCCAGCTTCGACGTCCGGCGCGGCGAGGTGGTCTCGCTCGTCGGGCCGTCCGGCGCGGGAAAGACCACGATCCTGCGGGCGATCGCGGGCCTCCTGGAACCCACTTCCGGGCAGATCCTCGTCGACGGCGTCCCCGTCGACGGTCCTCCGGCGCAGGTCGGCGTCGTGTTCCAGGACTATAGCCGCTCCCTGCTGCCCTGGCTGAGCGTTCTCGGCAACGTTGCGCTGCCCCTCCGGGCCAAGGGACTCGGCAAGGCGGACGCCACGGCGAAGGCCTCGGAGGCGTTGGAGGCCGTGGGGCTCGCCGGCCGGGAGAAGTCGCGACCGCGTCAGCTGTCGGGCGGGATGCAGCAGCGGGTCGCGATCGCGCGGGCGCTGGCCTACGAACCGGAACTGCTGCTCATGGACGAACCCTTCGGCGCGCTCGACGCGCAGACCCGGATGGATCTGGAGGATCTGGTGCTGCCGCTGCGGGACCGGTTCGGCATCACCATCGTGTTCGTCACCCACGACATCGACGAGGCGGTGTACCTCTCCGACAGGTCGGTGGTGCTGACCCCGCCGCCCTCGATCGTGGGCCGCATCGTCGACATCGATCTGCCGCAGCCGCGCAGCCAGACCTCCACCAAAGCGTCCCCGCAGTTCAGCCGCCTGCGCGTCGAACTGCTCAACCTCGTCCGCCACCACTCCTGAGGAGCTCCGCCATGACCGACCGAAAAGCCACGGTTCCCGACAAGAGGGCCGGATGGTTCGCCGAGGAACGCGACTTCGCCGCGCGCGGCATCGAGACGCCGACCCGGCCGAACATCGTGTTCATCTTCGCCGACGACCTCGGATGGGGCGACCTGTCCAGCTACGGGTCGCTGCACAACGACACGCCGCACATCGATCGGCTGGGGAAGGAGGGCGTGCGGTTCACGCACGGCTACTCCGCATCCGCGACCTGCTCGCCCACGCGCATCGGGTTCTACACCGGGCGCTACCCCGGACGCCTTCCCGCCGGACTGGAGGAGCCCCTCACCAACCGCACCGAGACCAATGGAATCCCGCACGAGCACCCGACCATCGCCTCGCTGCTGCGCGACGGCGGCTATCGCACCGCGATGTTCGGCAAATGGCATTGCGGATGGCTGCCGTGGTTTAGCCCGCTCAAGGCCGGATTCGACGAGTTCTTCGGCAACCTCGACGGGGCGCTGGACTACTTCAGCCACATCGACACCCGCGGCGAGCCCGACCTGTGGGAAGGGGAGGTGCCCGTCGAAGAGGTCGGCTACTACACGGAGCTGGTCAGCCGCCGGGCCGCGGAGTACATCCGGGAGAGCGGCCCCGAGCCCTTCTACCTGCAGGTCAACTACACCGCCCCCCACTGGCCCTGGGAGGGTCCCCAGGACGAGGCCACCAGCACCAAGATCACCGAGGCCGCGAAGGCGGGCGGGGTCGATGCCCTGATCGCGTTGTTCCACTTCGAGGGCGGGTCGCTGGAGGTGTACCGCAACATCGTCGCGGCCCTCGACGAGGGCGTCGGGGTCGTCCTCGACGCCCTGGACGACGCCGGTTTGGCGGACAACACGATCGTCGTGTTCAGCTCCGACAACGGCGGGGAGCGCTACGCCTTCCTCTGGCCCTTCGTCGGGGAGAAGGGCGACCTGGAGGAAGGGGGGATCAGGGTGCCCAACCTGGTGCGCTGGCCGGCGGCGATCGGCGGGTCGCAGGTCAGCGACCTGCCCGTGTCCACCCTCGACTGGACCGCGACGCTGCTCGACGCGGCGGGCGTGCGGCCGGATCCCGGCTACCCGCTCGACGGGGCCAGCCTGGTCCCGTGGCTCGTGCAGGGCGATCCGCCGCCGACCCGCGATCTTCTCTGGCGCACCAGGCAGCAGGGCGCCGTGCGGCGCGGTCGGCACAAGCTGATCATCGACCGGAAGGACAAGGGCGTGTGGCACGGCCTGTTCGCCGGTGACGGCCCCAGCTATCGGCTCTACGACGTGACCGTCGACGGCAGAGAGAAGGCCAATCTGGCGACGCGGCACCCCGACCTCGTCGCCGAGCTGACGGCCGTCTGGGAACGCTTCGAAGCGGAACAGCTCCCCTATCCGCCGCCGCCCCGCCGAGGTCTTGCCGACGGCAGCGCGGACTGACAAGGAGCGTCATCCCCACGACGCTCCTTGAGGAGCGAGTTCTCATGTCGTGCCGCTGAGTTACTTGTTGGCTTCGATCATCTGGCGGAGTTCGCGTTTCAGGTCGGCGATCTCGTCGCGGTGTCGGGCGGCGACCTCGAACTGGAGTTCGGCCGCCGCCTGGTGCATCTGGTCGGTGAGGTCTTGGATGAGTTGGCGCAGTTCGGCTTCCGCCATCGTCGAGGGGTCGAGGCCCTTCTTCTTGGCCGCGCCGCGGCCGCGCAGGAGCGCGTCGGTGTCGGCGTCCTCGCGGGCGATGTCGTCGGTGAGGTCTGCGATCTTCTTCCGCAGCGGCGTGGGGTCGATCCCGTGTTCCTTGTTGTAGGCCAGTTGGATGTCGCGGCGCCGGTTGGTTTCGCCGATCGCCGCCTCCATCGACGGGGTGATCTTGTCGGCGTACATGTGTACCTGGCCGGCGACGTTGCGCGCCGCGCGCCCGATGGTCTGGATCAGCGAGCGCTCCGAGCGCAGGAATCCCTCCTTGTCGGCGTCGAGGATCGCCACCAGTGACACCTCCGGAAGGTCCAGCCCCTCGCGCAGCAGGTTGATGCCGACGAGCACGTCGTAGCTGCCCAGCCGCAGCTCGCGCAGCAGTTCGATGCGCTTGATCGTGTCGATGTCGGAGTGCAGGTACCTGGCCTTGACGCCGTGATCCATCAGGTAGTCGGTGAGGTCTTCGGCCATCTTCTTGGTGAGCGTGGTGACCAGCACCCGCTCGTCGCGTTCGACGCGCGTCTTGATCTCGGCCATCAGGTCGTCGATCTGACCCTTGGTGGGCTTCAGCACCACCTCGGGATCCACCAGCCCGGTGGGCCGGATGATCTGCTCGACGACGCCGTCGGCGCGGTCCATCTCGTAGGGGCCGGGCGTGGCCGAGAGATAGATGGTCTGGCCGATCCGCTGGACGAACTCGTCGAAGCGCAGCGGGCGGTTGTCGAGCGCCGACGGCAGCCGGAACCCGTGGTCGACGAGGGTGCGCTTGCGGGAGGCGTCGCCCTCGTACATGCCGCCGATCTGCGGGATGGTGACGTGCGACTCGTCGACCACCAGCACGAAGTCTTCCGGGAAGTAGTCGAGCAGACACGACGGTGCCGAGCCGGCCTCGCGCCCGTCGATGTGGCGCGAGTAGTTCTCGATGCCGGAGCAGGTGCCGATCTGGCGCATCATCTCGATGTCGTAGGAGGTGCGCATCCGCAGCCGCTGGGCCTCCAGCAGCTTGCCCTGGGCCTCCAGGTCCTGCAGCCGCACGGCCAGCTCCTTCTCGATGGCGGCGATGGCGCGCTCCATCCGCTCCGAGCCCGCGGCGTAGTGGGTGGCGGGGAAGATGTAGGCCTCGCTGTCCTCGTGCAGCACCTGGCCGGTGAGGGGGTGCAGCGTCGCGATCCGCTCGATCTCGTCGCCGAAGAACTCGATGCGCACCGCGTTCTCCTCGTACATGGGGAACACCTCGAGGGTGTCGCCCTTCACCCGGAAAGTGCCGCGACCCCCGCCGAGATCGTTGCGGCCGTACTGGATGTCGACCAGGTGGCGCAGCAGCACGTCGCGGTCGAGCTCGTCGCCCACCCGCAGGGTGACGCGCTGGCTGAGGTACTCCTCCGGGGTGCCCAGGCCGTAGATCGCCGAGACGCTGGCCACCACGATCACGTCGCGCCGAGTGAACAGCGAGCTGGTGGCCGAGTGCCTCATGCGCTCCACCTCCTCGTTGAGGGAGGAGTCCTTCTCGATGTAGGTGTCGGTCTGCGGGACGTAGGCCTCGGGCTGGTAGTAGTCGTAGTAGGAGACGAAGTACTCGATGGCGTTGCCGGGCATCAGCTGGCGCAGTTCGTTGGCGAACTGGGCGGCCAGCGTCTTGTTGGGCTGCATCACCAGCAAGGGGCGCTGCAGCCTCTCGGCGAGCCACGCCACCGTGGCGGTCTTACCGGTGCCCGTCGCGCCCAGCAGGACGAGGTCTTTCTCCCCGGCCTCGACGCGTCGCTCCAACTCCGCGATGGCCGCCGGCTGATCCCCGGACGGGCGGTAGTCGGAGACGACGCGAAGCGGCGCCACCTGGCGGGTGGTCTCTTCAAGAGGGCGCATTCCCCCAGAGTAGACGCGGCCTCCGACAGTTCAGCCAGCAGCCTAGGAACGCGCGTGCGACTCGCGTTCGGTGGTGAGGCCGCTGATGGCGGGAGAGTCGACGCCGCGCGCCAGCCAGAGGAGCAGATCGACACCGGGACCCATCACCGTCGAGGTGTCACCGTCGCCGCCCGCGCGGGCGGAGAACCCCTCGTCGGCCATCAGCAGCACCGGGGGCAGCGCCGTGCGGTCGCCGTCGCGGCGCAGCTGGAAGCCGAGCAGCGCGTCGAGCACGGGACCGGAGATGTCGGGGCGCAGACCGGTGAGGTCGAAGTGATGCAGCACCACCTCGCTCAGCCGGGCGAGCGGCAGCTGGCAGGCGGGGATCGCGAAGCTGGGCCCGAGGGCGACCGTGCGGTTGCTGTCCTCGAGCGCCGAGAACTGGGCCTGGAGTTCGCTGGCCGTGGTGTCGAGGTCGATCTGGAGGGTGAGGGGGCTGGCCAGCGCGCCGATCTCGATGGCGAGATGCTTGCTGGCGTCGTCGACGTAGAGGCGTTGCAGTCGGCCCTCGTCGAGCCCCTTGCACAGGCGGGTCATGGCGCGGGCGTTCTCGACGAGGTGCGCGGCCAGATGGGACCGCGTCCAGCCCTGGAACCCGGACGGTGCGGCCCAGTCGTCGGGGGAGTAGGCGATGGTGCTGCCGAGCAGGGCCGCCGTCTGATTGCGGGTGGCGTCGACGAGTTCGGCGAAGCCGGCTACGTCTGAACTGCTCGTCATGCAGCAAACCTATCAAAGCACCGTTCCCCTGCGTCAGATTGTTGTCAGTGGGCGCACATAAGATGGCCGGCGTGAATGATCGACTCGTCGTGCGGGGTGCCCGCGTACACAACCTGAAGAACGTCTCCCTGGATCTCCCCAGGGACGGTCTCGTGGTGTTTACCGGGCTGAGCGGCTCCGGAAAGTCGTCCCTGGCGTTCGACACGATCTTCGCCGAGGGGCAGCGGCGCTACGTCGAGTCGCTGTCCGCCTACGCCCGGCAGTTCCTGGGCCAGATGGACAAGCCCGACGTCGACTTCATCG
>DAOLFC010000092.1:0-13989 GCA_035326505.1 Arachnia sp. | reverse complement strand
TGCATCTGACGCACCAGGACGCCGCTCGCTACGGCCACCACTTCCGCAACACGCCTTAACCCACGAACCCAAGGCTGACCCCTCTAGGAGGAGAGCTCGATGTCAGAAGAACCAACCGTAGCCGTCGATTTCGCCGCGCTCATGGAGCCCGGCGACACCCAGGCCGAGGAGGTGCGGGGCACCCCGCTCGAGGTAGCGATCGCGGAGGCGCCTGCGGACGATATCGCGGTCACCACACCCGGGGAGGCTGCCTTCCAGTTCCGCAGCCTGCTCACCGCCAAGCAGCTCACCGACCTGAGGCGCGGGGCGCCCGCGCTGGCCAAAAAGTTCGTCGCCGACGTCAACCAGATCGTCACCTTCGGCGGCCCCGTGATGAAGAAGATGAACGACGCCTCAAGGCAACTGCTCGACGCGCAGCGCCACATCAAGGTTCCCGAGGCCGACGCCGTGGTGAACGACATGCTGCGCGAGATGGACGGCTTCGAGAAGAAGTGGCGATTCGTCGAACTCGAGAACGCGGTGAAGTCGGTCGTCGGATGGTTCCGGAAGTCCAAGTACACCCTGACCGCGATGGTGCGGGAGATGAAGCCTGTGGTGGACAAGATCGATCTCGCCGAGGTGAAGCTGCAGGAGATGGAGATCGCTCTCGCCGACAACATCGCCCGGGGACAGCTGCTGCACAAGCAGACACTTGAGAACATGGACGACGTGGTGGCTGTGCTCGCCGCGCTCGAACAGGTCATCGAGGAGATCCGTGCGGAGTTCGATGAGGCCGACCGGGTGCTGCGCGAGGCGGAGGCCTCGGGCGCAGACGCCGTCGCCTACAAGGGGGAACTCACCACCGTGAGCGAACTGCGCGAGACCCACAGCGCCTTGTCGTTCGCCTTGTCGGAGACGGAGAAGACGTGGTCGGACTGGCGGTCGCAGTTCTTCCTCGGATTCGCGCACGCGCCGGCCACCCGCAACCTCATCGTGACCACCTTCGCGCTGCGCCGCCGCCTCGCGGCGTTCCGCACGATGGGCCTGCCGGCGGCGCGCCAGTCGCTGGCGATGTGGCAGCAGGCCGCTTTCGCCAAGGAGGGGGCGGCCCTGGGCACTGCGGTGCAGGAGGGCACGAACAAGCTGATCCAGGGAGCCTTCGCGGAGACCGCGAAATCGGTCGACATGATCGCCCACGCGTCACAGGCCCCAGTCATCACCGAGGAGACCGTCTGGGCGGTGATCGACTCGGTGAAGTCGCAGTGCAGTTCGATCGTCGCCGCCGACAAGGCCGGTCGTGCCTTGAGGGCGCGCAACCTGCAAGCCCTCGAGCGGGGCGAGACCATGATCGAGGATGCTGTGATCGCCTCCCATCGGGCCCTCGCCGATGCCAGCAGGCGCCCGGGCTCCTCGTCCTCGATGACGGGTGCTCCGACCGTCGACAGCGCAGGGGCCGGCGACGACTTGCTCGGTCGGCTGACCGACTGAGCGTCGGCCCTCGATCAGACAGCGCCCAGGCGCCAGCCGGAGGCGGCATCCTGGTGGCGCCAGAACTCCGCGAAACGACCGCCCGCAGCGAGCAACTCGTCCACCCCGCCGTCATCGACGATCCGGCCGTCCTCAAGGAACACCACCCGATCGGCGGCACTGATGCTGGCGAGCCTGTGGGCGACGATCACCCGGGTGCGTGCGGTCGGGTCGGCGGTCAGCGCGGTGGCGATGGCGCGCTCGTTCTCGGTGTCCAGCGCGCTGGTGGCCTCGTCGACCAGCAGCAGGGGGGCCGGCTTGAGCAGTGCGCGGGCGATCGAGACCCGTTGGCGCTCGCCGCCGGACAGCGTCGATCCGCCCTCGCCCACCCGGGTCGCCCAGCTATCGGGGAGGCGGTTGACGATCGGTTCCACGCGCGCCAGCTCTGCCGTGCGGGCGAGGGACTCGTCGGACGCGTCGGGCAGTCCGGTGAGGACGTTGTGCCGGATGGTCCCGTCGAACAGGTAGGGCTCCTGGAAGACCATGCTCACCAGTCGGCGGCGGGCCTCGGCGTCGAGCGAGGCGACGTCGCGGCCGTCGACGAGGATGGCGCCGGAGGTCGGGGTGTGGAGTCCGGCCAGGAGAGCCAGCACGGTGCTCTTCCCCGAGCCGGAAGGCCCGACGATCGCGGTGGTGCGGCCCGGCTCTAGAGCCAGCGTGAAGCGGTCGAGCACGCGCGGGGAGTCGTCGCCGTAGGAGAAGGAGACGTCGCGGAACTCGATCGCGACGGGGCCCTCCGGCGACCGGCCGTCGTCGCCCACCGGCACCAGCGGCGCGGCCAGGACGGTGCGAAGCCGGCGCAGCACACCGGAGGCCGCCTCCACGCCACCGCTCAGCTCGGCCAGCACCGTGAACGGCTCCAGATAGCGGATGATCACGACGATCAGGGCGACCGCCTCCGGCGCGCCGATCCGGCCGGTCGTCGCCAGCCATGCCGTCGTCGCGGCCAGACCGAACAGCACCACTTGGCTTGCCACACTGAACAGCAGCTGACCGGGAACCTGCATCGTCAGCAGCCGCATGGTCGCGCCGTGCTGCCGGCTCAGGGCGGCACCCACCTGGCTGCGCTCTGGATCGACCCGCCGCGCCGCCCGCAGGGCGTGCTGGGTGCGGGCGAACTCCAGCAGCCGCTCGGTGAAGGTGCTGTGGGCCGACGCGGCGGTGCGATCGGCGGCGCGCCCGACGGCGCCGGCCGCGAGGTAGGCGCCCCAGAGCACCGGCACCCCGGCCAGGGCGGCGAGCGCCAGCGGGGGAGCGACAGGGAACAGCGCCAGCGCGATCGCGATCGGCAGCAGCAGCGCGGACAGCACCGGCGTCACCAGATAGACGACGATGCCGACGAGGTCCGGCCCGGTTGCGGCGATGCCCAGCCGGGCCGTCGCCAGGTGCTCCGCGTCGAACCAGGTGAGGCGCGTGCGGGCCAGGCGCTCCGACACCGCGCGCTGCCCGGTGTCCAGGAGGCCGAAGCCGAGCTCGTAGCCGATGCGCGCGCTCGCCCAGTCGAAGACCCAGCCCGCGGCGATGACCGCGGCGAGCGCCCCGACCCAGGGCCAGGCCTGGGAAGGGCTCGGCCCGAAGAGCGCGGCGACGATCGGCACGAGGAACACGGCGCTCACGGCCCGCGCGATGACGCTGAGCGCGGTGAGCGTCGCGTGGGTGAACGCCTGGGGGCGGCTGGTCAGGGGAAGGAGAGAGAGCAGCGTGCGGATCATCGCGATGCCCCCAGCCCGGCGGTCTCGCGGTGCCCGGATCCGGCCTCCCACAGCTCTCGATACCGGCCCTCGCGTTCGAGCAGCTCCCGGTGCGTGCCCGTCTCGGCGATCCGGCCGTGATCCAGCACGACGATGCGGTCTACCCCGGTGACGGTGTGCAGCCGGTGCGCGATCACCAGCACCGTGCGCCCCTCGGTCAGCCGGTTGAGCGCCTGTTGCACGAGATACTCGGACTCCGGGTCGGCGAACGCCGTCGCCTCGTCCAGGACCAGCACCGGCGTGTCCGCCAGGAGGGCGCGGGCGATCGTGAGCCGTTGGCGCTCGCCTCCGGAGAGGGCCGCGTCCGGGCCGAGGTTGGTGTCGTATCCCGCCGGCATCCGCAGGATGCGCTCATGGATCTGGGCCGCCCGGGCCGCCGCCGTCACCTGCTCGGCGGAGGCGTCGGGCCGCGCCAGCGCGATGTTGTCCCTCACAGTGCCCTGCACCAGTTGGCTGTTCTGGAAGACGAAGCCCACCCGGCTGTACAGCTCATCGGCGCTCAGCGCGCGCACGTCGTCGCCGCTGATGCGGATCGCCCCTTCGCCCACGTCGTGGAACCGGGCGAGCAGGGCGGCCAGCGTCGACTTGCCGGACCCCGAAGGGCCCACCAGCGCCGTGACGGTGCCCGGCTCCAGGGTCAGCGAGACCTCGGTGAGGACGGGAACGCCCGGACGGTAGGAGAAGCCGACGCGGTCGAACTCCACCCGGCCCGGCGGCGTGCCGGGGGTGGGAGGTTCCTCGTCGGGCGCTCGGAGCGTCAGCTCGGGCTCGTCGAGGGTGACCTGAATCCGCCGCGCCGCCAGGAGCCCGCCGCGCAGACCCGACAGCCCGTAGCCGATGCCCAGCAGCCGCGCACCGAAGGTGGTGCCCAGCAACAGGAAAGGCAGCAGCGAGGAGGGGGAGAGGGAACCCCCGGCGATCAGCAGCGTGCCGGTCACGACGATCAGCAGCAGGAAGGTCGACGGCCGGGTGGACAGGTCCATGACCGTCTTCTGTCGCACGAAGGGACGCTGCCAGTCGTTCAGGAAGCCGATGTACTCGTCGAGGCGCGCCCAGAACGTCGATGCCGCGGCGCCGCCGAACACCCGGACGACCGGTTGCCCGTCCAGATAGCCCCCGGCTTCGCTGTTCATCCGCTCGGCCCAGGCCTGCGCCTGGGCGGTCTTCGGCCCGGAGGCCACGATCATGGCCCACATCGTGACGACGTAGACCAGGACTGGGAGGAACAGCACGAGGGCGATCCTGGCGTCGACCGCGAAGAGGTAGCCCAGCACGGCGAGCGGCGCCACCACCGCGGCCACCGCGTCAGGCACCGCATGGGTGACGAGGTAGTGCAGGGCCAGCGTGTCGTCCTGGACGAGCTGCTTGACCTGCCCCGACGTCCGGGCGTCGAACCAGCCCAGTGGGAGCCGCGCGAGCTTCGCCAGGAGGCGCCGGCGCAGATCCCGCTCGAAGGCCGCGTCGACGGCGTGCAGCCAGAGCAGCATCCCCAGGGAGAGCAGGGCGCCGGCGCCCATCAACACCACCGCCCAGATCCCGACCCGCCAGAGCGCCTCCACCGACGCGCCGGCCAGGATCAGCCGGGCGAGTTCGGTGAGCAGCACGAAGGGCGCCAACTGCAGCAGCGTGACCAGCGCCTGGCAGAGGCCGGCGAGGATGAGGGTGCTCTTGAGCGGCGCCAGGAGGCGGCTTCCGGCCTGGGCACGCCAGGTGCCCCGGGCGGCCGGCGGCGCGGGGGTCTCGGCCTGGGCCGGCTCCGGGCGCCGCTCCTCGGACGACGCGGGAGGAACGTCGGCCTCGGCGACGCCCCCGCGATCGGTGCCCATGGCCCGGCCCTGGATCCAGTACGCCTGGGCGTGGACCTCGGTCTTGGGAAAGCCGAACTCGCGGAGCCGGGAGCGAACCGCCTTCAACGACGCGGACTCGCAGGCCGCCCAGGCCTTCCAGTCCGACCAGTCGCGATCCTCGATCGCCGCGGCCAGCGAGCCCGTGCCCTGCCGCGGCACCCAGTGCGTGCGCAGGCGCGGATGCGTGGGCAGGGGGATGAGGAGATCGGCGTCGTCGTGCTGCTCGAGATACAGCTCGACCGGCACCTCGTCGGGCACCGCGCGCAGGATCCCGGTGATGCCGGGGACGGAGGCGGCGTCGCCGATCAGCAGATAGCCCGCGGGCAGTTCGTCGGGGACCTCGAAGGCCGACGATCCCAGCGCCATGACCGGCACCGTGGTTCCCGGGCGGGCCGACTTCGCCCATGCGGATGCGGGGCCCGAGGGTTCGTGCAGCACGAAGTCGCAGGAGAAGGCCCCGGTGTCGGGGTCGGCCTCGGAGAGGGTGTAGGCCCGCTGGTACTCGGTCTCGCCGCCCGCGGGGTCGGGGAACCAGAAGCGCAGCCATGCGGTGGGGGCGACGACGACCTCGGACAGGATCGTCGGAGAGGTCATCCGGACGCGGAGGAAGCCCGGGGCGAGCAGTTCCGTGCCCACCACCGTCGCCTCGTGATCGCGTGCTCCGAAGCTGCGCATGATCGCGCCCTGGACACCGCGCTTGGCCAAAAGACTCACCACCCTCGCATTAAGCAAAGGCAAGCCTAACCTAAAAGTGAGACTGGTCCAGGAGAAGGGGTCCGACGGGGAGCGCCGGACGGCGCGAAAAGGCCGCTACTCGGCGTTGCCGGTGCGGCGCAGCACCTCGCTGAGGCGCTCGGCGGCGGCCATCACGGCGGGGGCGTGCAGGCGACCCGGGTTCCGCGTGAGGCGCTCGACCGGTCCGGATGCTGAGACCGCGGCGATCATCCGGCCCGACGGCGCCAGCACCGGCGCGGACACGGAGGCGACCCCCGCTTCGCGCTCGGACACCGACTGAGCCCAGCCGCGACGACGCACGGTCGCCAGCGTCGCGAGGGTGAAGGAGGCGCCCTCGATCGCCCGGTCGAGCTTCTCGGGGTCCTCCCAGGCGAGCAGGACCTGGGCCCCGGAGCCCGCCTTCATCGACAGCTGTGCCCCCACGGGGACGGTGTCGCGCAGGCCCGATGGGCGCTCCACCGCGGCGACGCACACCCGGATGTCGCCCTGACGGCGGAACAGCTGGGTGGACTCGCCGGTGATGTCGCGGAGCCGTCCCAGGATCGGTCCCGCGGTGGTGAGCAGCGGATCCTCGCCCGCGCTCTCGGCCAGCTCGATCAGCCGCGGCCCGAGCACGAACCTGCCCTGGAGGTCGCGTCCGACGAAGCGGTGATGCTCCAAGGCCACCGCGAGCCGGTGCGCCGTCGGACGGGCCAATCCGGTCGCGCTCACGAGTCCGGCCAAGGTAAGCGGGTTCCGTTCGAGGGCGGTCAAGACGGCCGCCGCCTTGTCGAGAACCCCGACGCCACTGGTTTCGTCCATATGCTGAGATTAACAAGTCCGAATAGTGGACGCCAAACGAGTGGCGGGTACCGTTTGCTTCTGCTACAAGAACTTTGCTGGGAGGCGAGCCAAACAATGGGTAAGACCCTGAGCGAAAAGGTGTGGGACGCGCACGTCGTGCGCTCGGCAGTGGGGGAGCCGGATCTGCTCTATATCGACCTGCATCTGGTCCACGAAGTGACCAGTCCTCAGGCCTTCGAGGGCCTGCGTCTGGCCGGGCGCCCTGTGCGGCGCACCGAACTCACGATGGCCACGGAGGACCACAACACTCCTACCCTGAACATCCTGGCGCCCATCGCCGACCCGGTCTCGAAGAAGCAGGTCGACACCCTGCGCCAGAACGCCAAGGACTTCGGCGTGCGCATCCACTCGCTGGGCGACAAGGATCAGGGCGTCGTCCACATCATCGGCCCCCAGCTGGGCGTCACCCAGCCGGGCATGACGATCGTGTGCGGCGACTCGCACACCTCCACCCACGGCGCCTTCGGCGCGATCGCCTTCGGCATCGGCACCTCCGAGGTGGAGCACGTCCTGGCCACCCAGACCCTTCCCCAGACCACGCCGAAGACCATGGCGGTCAACATCAACGGCGAACTGCCCGACGGGGTGACGGCCAAGGACGTCGTGCTCGCGCTGATCGCGAAGGTGGGCACCGGCGGCGGCCAGGGCTACATCGTCGAGTACCGCGGCACGACCATCGAGAACCTCTCGATGGAGGGTCGCATGACCATCTGCAACATGTCGATCGAGTGGGGCGCCAAGGCCGGCATGATGGCCCCCGACGACACCACGTTCGCCTACCTCAAGGGACGCCCGCACGCCCCCGAGGGCGAGGACTGGGACGCCGCCGTCGAATACTGGCGGACGCTGAAGAGCGACGACGACGCCACGTTCGACGTGGAGGTGGACATCGACGCCACCAAGCTCACCCCGTTCGTCACCTGGGGGACCAACCCCGGCCACGGCGTGCCGCTGGGCAGCGTCGTGCCGGCGCCGGAGGACTTCGACTCCGAGGTGGAGCAGGCGACGGCGAAGCGTGCGCTGGAGTACATGGACCTGATCCCGGGCACCCCGATGCGCGACATCTCGGTGGACACCGTCTTCCTTGGCTCGTGTACCAACGGCCGCATCGAGGACCTGCGCCTGGCCGCGTCGGTGCTGAAGGGCAAGAAGAAGGCCGACTCCATCCGGATGCTGGTCGTTCCCGGCTCCGCCCGCGTGCGTCTCCAGGCCGAGCTGGAGGGCCTGGACCAGGTCTTTCTCGAGTTCGGCGCCGAGTGGCGCGCCGCCGGCTGTTCGATGTGCCTGGGCATGAACCCGGATCAGCTCGCTCCCGGCGAACGCTCCGCCTCGACGTCGAACCGCAACTTCGAGGGCCGCCAGGGCAAGGGTGGTCGCACCCACCTGGTGTCGCCCGCCGTCGCTGCCGCCACCGCCATCGCCGGTCATCTGGCCGCGCCGGCCGATCTCTGATCGCGAGGAGTAACTGACATGGAACCGTTCATCACGCACACCGGCATCGCCGTCCCGCTGCGCCGCAGCAACGTCGACACCGATCAGATCATCCCCGCGGTCTACCTCAAGAGGATCACCCGCACCGGATTCGAGGACGGGCTGTTCGCCGCGTGGCGCAACGACCCCGAGTTCGTGCTGAATACCGAGCCGTTCGCGAGCGGCACGATCTTGATCCCCGGCCCCGACTTCGGTACCGGCTCGTCCCGCGAGCACGCCGTCTGGGCGCTGCAGAACTACGGCTTCAAGGTGATCATCGGCACGCGCTTCGGTGATATCTTCCGGTCCAACTCCGGCAAGGCCGGCCTGGTGGTCGCGCTCGTCTCCGAGGCCGACCGCGACCGGCTCTGGGATGCGATCGACGCCGACCCGAACGTGGAGACCACGGTGGACCTGCCGTCGCAGACCATCACCCGGGGCGACGTCACGGTGGGCTTCGAGATCGACGACTACACCAAGCATCGCCTGCTGAACGGTCTCGACGACATCTCGATGACGCTCCAGCACGAGGACCTGATCGCCGCCTACGAAGCGGGCCGCCCGTCCTTCAAGCCGAAGCCGCTCCCGGTGCGCACCGCCGGCTGATCGGCCCCGCTCGGACTTCGTCGAGACGCCCCGCACCTGCCTGGTGCGGGGCGTCTTGGTCATGAGCGAGACGTTCAGATGAACCGCTCGAGTGATCGTGTCGGTGAGGGTCTCGCCGCGTCTTGCTGCGAGATCGTTGAGGGCGTCGCGTGCAGGGCGAGTGACGCGAATCGTCGTGGTGATCATGCTCCAGGATAGGTCTGTAGACGGAGTTATCTACAGGTCCGGGTTGTGCCTGCGCGCCGTGACGCCAGCCTTTCGTGGCATTGCCGGAAGGCGCCTGTTCTGGGAGAGTAGGGGCATGGTCACCGCTGTGCTGCTCGACACCGAGGCGATTGCCCGCGTCAGCGAGCATTTCGGTGTGCGGCGGCTTCGTGTGTTCGGCTCGGTGCTGACGGATCGGTTCGACGCGGAGCGCAGTGATGTGGATTTCCTCGTCGACTTCCATCCAAACCGCGAGGATCGCCTGGACGACTACCTCGGACTGAAGGACGCGCTGGCCGAAATCGTGGGACGTGACGTCGACCTCGTCGTGGCCGATGCGGTGCGAAACCCTTTCTTCAAGAAGGCCGCCTTCGGGAGTGCACAGGACGTCTATGCGGCTTGAGAGCGCCAAGCTCCTCTGGGATGCGAGCGAGGCCGCGAAGAACGTGCCCACGCGACCGCCGGGATGCAGCCGAGGGCGATGAGGTCGCGTCGGCAGCGGCGGCGTTCCCACCGCTGCATGCACGGTCTGGATCGGCGTGTCACCGGCAGCCAGCCCGGTGTCGCCTGCTGCCACGAGTCATATCCCGCTGCCAGATCCCGTGTCACTCGACAGTGAATCGGTGGAGTGAAGCTGTTGACGCCTGAGGGGGTGCGCGTTAATCTACAACCAAATGGTTGTAGATGGTGTTTCTCAGACGGCACTCACCGACGACGAGGTGAATCGGATCTTCCGGGCTCTCGCCGACGCGACGAGGCGCGACATCCTGCGTCGCGCCCTCGTCGGGGAGGTGACGGTGTCGAACCTGGCCGCGTCGGTGCTGAAGGGTAAGAAGAAGGCCGATTCCATCCGGATGCTGGTCGGTCCCGGCTCCGCCCGGGTGCGGGTCCAGGCCGAGTTGGAGGGCCTGGATCAGGTCTTCCTCGAGTTCGGTGCCGAGTGGCGCACCGCCGGCTGATCGGCACCGCACCGCTTGGACAACGCCCCGCCCTTACCGCTGCTCGGACGCGGGTCGTTGCCCAGGCGTGATGAGACCGGACTCGTAGGCGAGAACGACGAGCTGCGCGCGGTCTCGCGCGTCGAGCTTGGCGCGCAGCCGGCTCACGTAGGTTCGAGCGGTCTCGGGGCTGAGGACCAGCCGCGAAGCGATCTCCGCATTGTTGAAGCCGTGCCCGACGAGGCTGAGCACTTCTCGCTCCCGCTCGCTGATCGTATCCAGGAGTTCGGGCCGGCAGGCCGATCGACCTGCCTGCCTGAACAGGATGGAGGTGAGCGCCGGGTCGGCGATGGAATCACCCGAGGCGACGTCCCGAATCGCCTGCCGGAGTCCGGGGCCGTCGATGTCCTTGAGTAGATAGCCACTCGCCCCTGCGCGGATCGCGGCCAGCACGTCGTGTTCTTCGTCGAACGTGGTCAGGACCAGGACGCGGACCATGGCGAGGTCGTCGGCCCGGGTGATCTGTTCCGTAGCGGTGATTCCGTCGAGCAGCGGCATCGAGAGGTCCATGAGAACGACGTCCGGACGGAGCGTGCGCGCGAGGCTGATCGCTTCCATGCCGTTGCAGGCCTGCCCGACGATCTCGATGTCCCCGTCGTGCGTGGTGAGCAGTGACAGGCCGGCGCGGACGAGCTCTTGATCGTCGGCGAGCAGGACGCGGATCACCGACGGGGCTCCCCGTCTCCCGGGATGAGCGCTTGGACCGCGAACTGGTCCGGGGATGAGGGTCCCCAGGTGACCTCGCCGCCGAGTTCCTCCACGCGCGCCCTCAGGCCGGTGAGCCCGCGGCCGGGACTGGTCCTGTCCGGAGATCCGTCGTCAGGGTGTGCCGGCGCTCCGTCGTTGCGGACGCTGATCCGCAGGCTCATCCGATGGTCTCGTGTCGACTCGGTGGACTCGATGACGATCTGGATCCTCTGCGGGTGCGAATGCCGCAGCGCGTTGGTGGTGGCCTCCTGGACGATTCGGAACACGGTCGGCTCGACATCGGCGGGCACGGCGCCGTGATCCCGCCGAACGTCCACGGCGATCCCGCCCGCACGGAGGCGGTCGACCAGGGCATCCAGGTCGGTCAGGCGCGGCTCGCCCGTGCTGAGCGCGCCGCCGCCCCCGAGGGTATGTACGGCTTCGCGGAGTTGCCTCAGGGCCTGTGCGGCTGCGGTGCGCACCTGGTCGAGCGTGTCGGTGGCCGGGTGGCCGGGTGGGAGACGATCTGCGGAGGCGTTGGCGTGGAGCGAGATGATCGCCAGTGAATGTCCGAGTTCGTCGTGCAACTCTTGTGCGATCCGGGCACGCTCGGTCAGCTGCGTGCGCTCCGTCTCTGCGCGTACGGCCTCGGCGGCGAGGCCGGCGCGGCGCTGCTGGCTCTGCTGGAGCTCGTGGCGCGTTCTGACGACTTCGGCCAGCGCGATCGCCAGGACGGTGAGCACGAGGTTGCTGAGGAGCTCGTATCCGAGGATGCTCTCGACGCTCGCCCCCTCGCGGATGCGGAAGAACGCGGCTACGGCGAACAGCGACACGGCGGCGGTGAGCGCGAACCAGCGGTGTCCCGCCGTCGTCGTCGCGGCGAGGAACACCAGCAGCGGCAGCACGACGCCGATGCTCGGCAGGCCCATGGTGTAGTAGGTGCAGACGGTCAGCACAGCGACGACGAGCACGATCCGCGGCCAGCGGCCCCGCAGGAGCGTCAGAAGGCCGAACGCCGCAGCGAACACCAGCGCGGTGACGACGTACAAGGCATCGCGCGGCCCGCTCCACCCGGTGGGGTCGCCGAGCAGAGCGAGCAGGAGCACGGCGTTCGCGACCGCCGCCGCGAACAGGGCGCCGAGGACTGTCCTGTTTGTTCCTGCCTCCATACCAGAATGGTAGAGAGGCGTGACGAAAACCAGGTGTCGCTTCTGGGCGTACAGGTCTGTCGCCTTACGGGGGACGGGCACGGTGACCAGGCCCGTCTAGCGTCGATGACATGACACATACCCCTCGCATCGACCTCCGCCTCGTCGGCGGCCTCGCCTGCCTTGCCCTGCTCTACCCGATCCTGGGTGTCATCCTCGACGCGTTCGGTGCCGCCTCGGCCCTCACCGCACCGATCGACACCTGGCTGTGGCTCGGCGTCGGCGTGGCCTGGACTCTGATCGTGTGGCTCACCCGCGCGCCGTCGCCCGTGCTCACGCTGGTCATCACCGGAGCTGCCGGCGGGGTCTTGACCGTCCTGGCGGTGGGAATCATCCAGGTCGTCTACTCCGGGTCTGCGAGCCTGCTGACCGCGCCGGCCGGCATCGCCGCGCTCGTCGTTCTCAACACCCTCGGTGGCCTGGTCTGCGGGCTGATCGCGTGGGGGTTGCAGGCGTTCACTCACAGGCCCAAGGCCTGATGACCCTGCCCGCGCCGGGACGCGGCGAGCTCCCCGGATTGACCCGCCGACACCTGCTCCTCGCGTCCGGCATCGCCGGCGTGGCGCCGGCGTTCGCATTCGCCGGCTGCACCCCCGGCCAGACCACGTTCCCTGTCTCGGGCACCGCGCCTCTCCTGGTGCCACCTCTCGCCCCTTCACGGACAGCGGATGGCACTCGGCTGTTCACGCTCACCGCGCAGACCGGGGAGAGCCGGCTCATCGCCGGTCGGCCCGACGTGCGGACCCCGACGCTCGGGTATGACGGCGCATTCCTCGGCCCAACTCTTCGCGCCCAGCGGGGCGAGCGCATCCGTGTCGACATCCGCAACGACCTCGCCGAAACGACGACGCTGCACTGGCACGGAATGCACCTGCCGGCGGCACAGGACGGCGGCCCGCATTCCCCGATCGCGCCGGGCGAGACGAGGACCGTCGAATGGGATCTCGCGCAGCCCGCTGCGACCCTCTGGTACCACCCCCATCCGCACGGCGAGACGGAGGAGCAGGTGCTGCGCGGACTCGCCGGCCTCTTCATCATCGACGACGACGCGAGCCTCGCCTCCGGTCTCCCGCAGGAATACGGCGTGGACGACATCCCCCTCGTCCTCCAGGACAGGTGGCTCGATGCGGGCGGGCGCATCCAGCGCGCAGACGGTGACAACGCTCTCGGCACGATCGGCGGAACTCTGCTCGCCAACGGTGTCAGCGGCACCCACTTCGAGGTCACCACCGAACTCGTACGTCTGCGCCTGCTCAACGGGAGCAGCGCCCGCTTCCTCGAACTCCGCTTCGACGACGGCCGCCCCTTCCTGCTGGTGGGCACCGACGGCGGCCTGCTCGGCGAACCCGTCGAACGGGACCGTCTGCTCCTCTCGCCGGGCGAACGGGCAGAGGTCCTCGTGCTCTTCGCGCCCGGCGATCGAGCGACGCTGCGGACCGAGCAGCCAGAGATCCCCGGCGTCAGAAGCCAGGGAATTCTCGCTGACATGATCGCCGGGGACTTCGTGGAGTTCCGCGCCGAGCCGCAGCTCCGGCCGGCCGGGGAGTGGCGGCTGCCCGCGGACAGCCGCGAACCGCTGCACGAGCGCGATGCGGCACAGACCCGTGGCTTTGTGATGAAGATGCCGTTCCTGAACGGCCGGCGGATGGACGTGGGGCGGATCGACGCGATCGTGCGCCTCGGGGACGTGGAGGTGTGGGAGGTCAGCACGACCGACGCGTTCCCCCACAACTTCCACATCCACGACGTCCAGTTCCGCATCCTCGACATCGATGGAGACCCGCCTCCTCGCTGGCTCGACGGCTGGAAAGACACCGTCCCCGTCTTCCCCGGTCAGACCACCAGGCTGATCATGCGGTTCGAGGACTACGCCGACGACCGCATTCCTTACATGATGCATTGCCACCTGCTCCAGCACGAGGACGAGGGCATGATGGGCCAGTTTCTTGTCACCGAAGAGGGCGCCGGACCAGACCGGATCGACCCGCCCGCCACGCACGACGGCCACTAGACGGTCGCTGACCGTCGGGGGAGAGGTCGTGTCCTGCTGCCAGATCCCGGATCGCCTGACAGGGTCTCCCTAGTGTTCTGCGTCGGAGGTTCGTTGAGGGTAGGCGGCGTCAGATGAGGTGCA
>DAOLFC010000091.1:0-14115 GCA_035326505.1 Arachnia sp. | reverse complement strand
ACGACGGTGCGGTGGGCCATCCCCTTGCAAGGGGATGGCCCACCGCACCGTCGTCTTCTGGGTCACGGAGTTAACGGATAAGTGCGGCTATCAGCCTTTTGCAGGGCCTGTTTTCGCAGAATCCCCTTCTGACCGCACTTATCCGTCAGGTGGTTGTGTGCTGGGGGGCCGGGCGGTGAGGCCCCGGCCCCCTGGGTCAGCCGCCTGGGTCAGCCGCAGTTCTTTTCTTCGTAGGGGGCGGCCGGGAGGGCGACGGGCTGGCCGTCCACCTCGACGCTCGCGGTGACCTCTCCGGCAGGGATCGAGACGGCGCGGGTCGACAGGGCGAAGCTGGTCGTCTTGCCCGCGTCCACCAAGAGGCTCTTGGAGCCGTACGGCGTCGTGAACGCGACGCTCAGCGGCTCCGACTCGCCGTTGGTGGCCGACACCGCCAGCACCACCTTGCCGGCGACGCACCGGGTGACCGGGGCCACGTCGAGGTCCGGCGCCGCGGTGCTCCCCGCCGGGGCGATGCGCAGGGTGTGCGCCGACCCCGTGAGGCCCTCGAGCTCCACGCGGGCCTGCTGACCGTCGCTGGTGATCTGTGTGACCACCGCGTCGTCGACGCGGACGTCGTAGGAGCCGGCGGGCAGGTTGCGCAGGGTGACGAGCGGGGTCGAGGTGCCTTCGGTGACGCTCTCCAGCGTCAGCTCCACCTCGGTGAGGTCGTCGGAGATGGTGGCCTGCGTGTAGCGCGCCTGCTCCAGATCGACGCCGAAGCGCCCCTCGTTGTAAAGAGTCAGGCTCTGTCGCACGCCGTCTCGCGGGGTGATCCGGTAGGCGCCGTCCTCCACCGACAGATCGCCGCCGTAGGCGTACGGACCGACGATGGCGTCGTCGACCACGTTGACCGACGCGGTCCTGAGCGCGCCCCAGAAGCCCAGGTCGGCCTCGCCGGACCAGGCCCACCAGCCGTTGATCATCGGCATGAAGCTCCACTGTCCCTCGCCGGCGCCGAGCTGGCTCTGGTACTGCCAGGACGCGGCGCCGTTGTTGATCGGGGCGCTGCTGATCTGGCCGGTGTTGATGTTCGACCAGCCCGCCAGGTAGGCGCCGTAGGTGGAGCGCATGGCCTCGTCGAAGTCGAGACCGGCGTCGGCAGCGTCGTAGTTGCGCAGGTAGTCCTGCTGCTGCCACGCTCCCAGCTGGGTCTCGTAGCCGAGGTTCCACCAGGACTCGCCCATGTGCCGGTTGTCCGAGCCGTAGTAGTACCAGAGCGGCTGGAGGCCGCGCGCCGCGATCGAGGCGCGAGTGACCTTGTGGGCCATCGCGTCGTCGCCGTAGCGCTTCGCCAGGGTGTAGACCGCCTCGAAGGCGGTGGTGTCGATGCTCATCTCGGAGGCGAATGGGTAGGGACGCGAGAGCATCTCCTCCGCCTTGGCGTGGATGAAGCCCTCCAGGGTCGCCGCCTCGGCGGTGTGGCCCTCCGCGGTCAGCGCCTCGACCACCTCGGGCAGGGTCATCTCGCCCATCGATCCCATCTCGCGCGACGCGTCGTCGAGGGTGCCGACGTTCGGGTGCTCGAAGTAGGCCTTCATCGTGCGGTAGGCCCGCATCAGGTACTCGTCGGCGGAGAGCGTGGTGGGCACGTCGGGATAGGCGGTGGCGATCTTGTACATGTTGAAGTACGTGTTCCAGACGTGCGGGTAGTTCATCACCCGCCAGGTCGCCTTGCCGTCGTTGGTGCCGGGCGCGCTGCCGTCGGTGCCGTCGTACCAGTGGTAGATCCGGTAGGTGCGCTCACCGTTCTCAGTCTGGGTCTGCATGTAGCCCCAGATGAACTTCTCCAGGTAGTAGTCGATGGCGGCGACCTGCTCCTCGTCCGGCTGGTCGAGGTTGCGCTCGCTGAGGAACGCGGCGGGGGCGAGGCCGAGGTCGTCGGAGCCGCCGGCCATCCACTGCTTCCATCCACCGCCGGGGTAGTCGTGCCAGGTGATGAGCTGTTCGCGGCTCATGTCCCACTGCAGGAAGGCGCCCTCGTAGCCGCGCCCGGTGTTGCGCGCCTGCTGATGATCGACGAGGAACTGCGCCCGGGCGGCGATGAGCTCCTCGATCGGGGCGATCGAGTTGTATTGCAGCACGGAGCGGCGGCCGTCGCCGTAGGTCACGGTGACGAAGTTGGGCCCGAGCGTCGGGAACTCGATCTCATACAGCTCATACCGCCCGTCGGCGCTCGCGCCCTTGGCCGTGATCCGGGCGTCGGCGCCCTGGGTGGCATTGAGGCCGCCACCGGGAACGACGTCGTCGATGCCGTCCTTGGCCCTCACCGCGAGGGTCGCGGTCGTGTCCTGGGGGATCGACATGCCGGGCAGCGACACGACGTCCACCACGCCGGCCTCGTAGAGCACGTCGTGGAGATCGGCGTAGTCCTTCGCCCAGCGGAAGGTGAACCCGTAGGTCTGCGACTCACCCTGGCCCAGCGTCAGCGACGACGACGGCAGATAGCCGCCGATCTTTCCGCTGCGCGCACCCTGCAGCTGCTCCGAGTGGATCGCGAACTCGATCAACCCCTCCCAGCCCGGATCGGATTCCCCGAACGGCCCCTCGCCGGTGCGCGCCTTGTCGCGGAACTCGATCGACGTGCCCGCCTTCGGCACCATCACCAGGAAGGGGCCCTCCCCGTTGGGGCGCTGCCAGTAGGCGTAGGAGCCGTCCTCGGCCACGAAGGAGTGGCGGGCGACGTTCTGCTCGTAGATGCCGGGCTGATCGCCGCCGTTCCACCAGGAGTTCATCAGCATCGGGACGGTGAGGTCCTGCACATGCAGCGGGCCGGCCGTGGTGTTGTCGATCTGGATCGACCAGTCCAGGACGTCGCCGCGCTCGCCGGCCAGGCTGTAGGTCTCGGTGAGATCGAAGCCGCGGATGCCGTTGGTCCGCGACGCCGTCCCGGTGTAGGCGACCTCGATCTGATCGCCGTCCCTGCTCACGGTGCGGATGTCGTCGGACAGGCTCGTGGTGCGCGCGGTGCCGTTGACCCGCAGGCCGATGTCGCCCACCCAGCGGGAGTCGTCGACGTCGAAGGAGGGGCGGATGGTGGGGTTGGACACGTAGTTGGTGCAGGAGGGCCGGTCGGCGGTGTGGGCGAGGTGGTAGATGCCGCCCGTCTGCCGGCTCACGCCCAGCTGGAAGTCATCCGACGAGAGCAGCTCGAGGCCGGTGCCGGGGGCCGCCGGGGCGTCGCCCTCGACGGCGAAGTCGCTGACGCCGACGGCGGCGAAGGTGGTGCCGTTGGTGGTGGCGGTGAAGACGGCGCGCAGCTGCGTCGTGGTGACGGGCTGGGCGAAGGCGACGGTGTTGGTGGCGTCCTTGGCGCGCGGGTAGGCGGCGCCGTCGGCGAGCGCGATGTCGTGCCAGGCCTCCTGGTGCCAGTACTGGAGCTTCCACGACGCAGGCACGGCCACCCCGTCGCCCGCGGTGTCGGAGGAGTTATCGCGCCAGAAGGCGAGGGCCGCGCCGGTGAGCGTCGCCTCGCCTGACCAGGTGTATTGCAGCCACTGCTCGGCCGGCCGACTGGACGACCAGGTGCCCCAGGTCTGGCTGTTGGATCCGCCGGAGTAGACGGCGACGCCGTCCTGCACGGCGGCGATGTTGTTCCAGGACGCCGTGTACGACGCGGTGACGGTGGCCCGCTGGGCGACCGTCGGCGACGCCGGCGGCTTGCAGATGTCCGCGCCGTCGGTCTCGCCCGGGGCGGCTGCCGCGAGCGGCGCCGACAGCGGGGCGATTCCCGCCGCGAGCGCGATGCTTCCGGCGATCGCGAGGGTCACGGCCGACAGCCGCCTTCTCCGGTTCATGATTGCTACTCCTTCGTAGGGTCAGAGGCCGTGTCCATGGGCTCTGAGATACCGGATTCTGCGATACCGGTATCACAGAGGATAACTCGTCCATCGTACATCCGCAATCGTTTTCGAGATTTTCGGAAATGAGAATGACGGGTCTGGATCAGCCGGCATCGAAGGCTCCGGAGGCGAGTCTCCGACGCTGACGCGCCGGGGGTCGGTCCCTGAATCCGGGTTCCCGCCGCGGTCCGACGGGGTGGTCGCGCCCTGCGGCCGGAGGCGCGGGCCGCGGTGTCGCAAGTCTAGTAATTTTTCGAATATTCCGAAAAGCTGTTGCGTCTGTTAGCCTGGGGCCAGCTTTGGTGGCGGAGTTCGGGGTAGCATGTCCGCAGGGGGCATCCCCGTCCAAACCCTGCTGACCAACGTTTTCAGCGTCCGGCAGGTGAAGGGCCGCGGCTGAAAATGCTGGGGGCTGTTACCTTTTACGTTAGCGCTTACATTAGGGGAGAGGGATCGGTGACTACGATGTCAGAGGGGAGGAACGGCGCAGCGCGTCCTGTGGGTGGCCCCAAGAAGGCGAACATCTACGACGTAGCGGAGCGCGCCGGGGTCTCGCACATGACCGTCTCCCGGGTGCTCAACGGGCACCCGAACATCCGCGAGACCACCCGGGAGAGGGTGCTCAAGGCGATCGAGGAGATGAACTACACCCGCAGCTCCATCGCCCGCGCCCTGGCCACGAGCAAGGCCATGCGGATCGGGGTACTCGTCGACGGGCCGCTGCAGTACGGGCCCAACAGCACGGTGCGCTCGCTGGAGATGGCGGCTCGTGCCCGCGGCTACGCGGTGAGTTCGTTCGCCATCGGCGACGACGAGGGTCAGCACGTCAACGCCGGCGTGATGGAGCTGGTCACCCAGGGCATCGACGCGCTCTGCGTGATCGCGCCGCGGATCTCGTCGCTGCGCCTCCTGCGCGAGCAGGTCACGGGGCTTCCCATGCTGGTGGTCAAGGAGGAGCCCGACGGCGAACTCCACACCGTCGCGGTCGACCAGCGCGCCGGGGCCCGGGCGGCCACCCGCCATCTGATCGAGCTGGGGCATCGCAACATCGTTCACCTGGCCGGCCCGCTCGACTGGTACGACGCGCGCGCCCGTGCCGAGGCCTGGCGCGACACCATGCTGGCCGCGGGCCTGAATGCGCCGACGCCCGAGGTCGCCGATTGGTCGTCGGATTCGGGCTACGAGTTCGGGCGGACCTATCCCTTCGACGGCGTGACCGCGGTGTTCGCCTCCAACGACCAGATGGCGCTCGGGCTGATCCACGCCCTCTGGGAGCGTGGCATCCGCGTCCCCACCGACATCAGCGTCGTGGGCTTCGACGACGTCCCCGACGCCGCCCACTACGGCCCGCCGCTGACGACGGTGCGCCAGCCCTTCGCGCTGCTGGGGGAGTCCATCATCGAGGAGCTGATGGCAGTGATGGAGGATACCGGCGGGGGTGGACGGCGCCTGGTGCAACCGGCGCTCGTCGTGCGGGCCTCCACCGCGCCCCCAGCCTGAGTCTATGGGGGTTGTGCGTTAGCTCGTTGACGGTCGTGGATTGCGCCCGTCTTGAAGGGCTCCTCAGGGAGCGTCAGGGGGGGCCCGCCGCCGTGAGATTTTCTGACGCTACTTGGCCGTTTTTGGCACGACCGTGCCAAAAAGAGGCCATTACCGTCAGGAAATCTCACACACCCCACATACCCGGACACGACCTAGGTGAAACGAAACCGGCCCCGCACATCCCAATGGGATGTGCGGGGCCGGTTTCGATTTCGGCCGAGCGTGCGGCGCGGAAACCTGTTACGGGATGGTGATGCTGACCGACTTCAGCGGGTTGCCGCCGCCGTCGACGACGCCCTGCACCTCGATGGGCCAGTTGCCGTTGACGAGCGTGCCCCCATCCAGGAAGGAGTAGACGGTGCCCACGGCCGCCGTGATGGTCGCGGTGTAGGTCAGGTTCGAGCCCGCGACGATGCCGGTGAAGGTGAAGGGCTTCGCGACGGTGCCGGGGGAGGTCCAGTTGTGCGTCAGGTTCAGGGTCTGGGTGGGCTGGCCCGGCGCGGTCAACTCGACCGTGAAGACGATCGTTCCCGATTGCAGCGGCGGGTTCATCCGGACGTTGAGGCTGGCCGTGACCTCGCTGGCCGCCGCGGGGGGGAAGGGGAACGGGACCAGCTGGGTGAGCGTCTGGATGCTCATGTGCGCGTCGATCGGCAGCTCCGGCTCGGTGGTGGCTGCGGCGAGGGGAACGGCGGTGGCGGCGGCGATCACCGGTACGGCCCAGGCGGTGCCGAGCACGGCCCTCCGGCTCGTCGTGCTCGTCGGCGTGATGTCATCCATGGTGTGCGATCCTCCGTTGTGCGCCAGCTGGCGACGCCCGGTATCTGTTCTCGATGTTGCTGTCGCGATCGCGCCCGAGGGGCATACCGTATCCCTATGCGAGAACGTAGCCCGGATGTGAGCGCTACCAGCATGCACTCTAGGCGGCTCGGGGGTGACTTGGCAAACCGGGGCTCTTTGTTCGCCGGTCGTAACGGATTGATAACAGTTTTGAGGGGGGACTTGCGCTTGTCCATTGTTAGCGCGCACACCATGGTGAAGTAGCGCACGGGCGCCTCGACCGAGGTACCCGCAATCTCACTCTCCGGCGGAGGTGCCGGGGAGTCTCAAGGAGGAGAGACAACATGGCAATGGCGAAGCGCATCAGGGGCATCGCGGGAATCATCGGAGCCGGCGCTCTGGCGCTCAGCATGGCTGCATGCTCCGGCAACGCGGATCCGGCCCCGGGCGGCGACGACACCACCGCCCCCACCAACGGCGCGACCGACACCCCTCCCGCGGGCGGCGACGTGATCACCGTCGGCTACGTGGCCGTCGGCCCCGAGGGCGGATGGCGCAACGCGCACGAGCAGGCCGTCAAGGACGCCTTCGCGGCGGACTCGACCTTCGACCTGAAGTACGCCCCGGCGGCGACCCCGACCGATCAGAAGTCGCAGCTCGACGCGTTCGCGACCTTCGTCAACGACGAGGTCGACGCCATCCTGCTGACCGCCACCGAGGCGTCCGGCTGGGATGACTCGCTCAAGCTCGCCCAGGAGGCGGAGATCCCCGTCATCCTGCTCGACCGCGGTGTCGATTCCAGCGACGAGCTGTACGCCACCCGCATCGCGCCGGACAACGTCACCGTTGCCGCGTCGGTCGGCGACTGGGCCCTGTCGGTCTTCCCCGACGGCGCCAACTACTACGTGCTCGAGGGCGTCCCCGGCCTGTCGGTGGTCAACGAGCGCAACCAGGGCTTCGACGAGGCCATCGCCGGTGCGGCGGGCTGGAACAAGGTCGGCGCGCAGACCGCCAACTGGAGCGCGGACGAGGGCAAGTCGGTCACCGAGACCGTGCTGAAGGCCAACAACAACGACATCCAG
The DNA here is from genome assembly GCA_035326505.1 of Arachnia sp. Classification (GTDB taxonomy): domain Bacteria; phylum Actinomycetota; class Actinomycetes; order Propionibacteriales; family Propionibacteriaceae; genus Arachnia. The sequence goes on along the minus strand of DAOLFC010000091.1, from coordinate 6,833 downwards.
TTCATCTTCGCGCAGAACGACGAGATGGGCATCGGCGCGGCGCAGGCCGTGAAGGACGCCGGCCTGACCCCCGGCACCGACGTCAAGATCGCCACGATCGACGGCACCCAGGGTGCGCTGGAGGCTCTGGCCGCCGGTGAGCTGAGCTTCGTCGCCCAGTACAACCCCTTCTTCGGCGATCTCGCGATCGACGCCGTGAACAAGGCGCTGGCCGGCGAGACCCTCGAGAAGGTCATCATCGTTCCGGGCGAGACCTTCGATTCGCCGGAGGCTGCTCAGGCCGCGCTGGACGCTGGCAAGGGCTTCTGATACCGAACTGGCGTTGAGCGACGATAGTGCGGTAAGCGGGGGTCGCCACATGGCGACCCCCGCTCCTTCTCGCTTTCGTTCGCGCCCAAGGAGCTAAGGAGTCATTGCGATGACGGAACCCACCGCGATCGTCGAGGTACGACACGCGTCCATCACCTTCCCGGGAGTCAAGGCGCTTGACGACGTCAGCTTCCGGCTGCTTCCCGGCGAAGTCCACACCCTCATGGGTGAAAACGGGGCCGGAAAGTCCACCCTCATCAAGGCGCTGACCGGCGTGTACCAGATCGATTCCGGCGAGATCGTCGTCGAAGGACAGGTACGCCACTTCACCGGCGCCGCGTCCGCGCAGAGCGCGGGCATCTCGACCGTGTACCAGGAAGTCAACCTGTGTACCAACCTCTCCATCGGAGAGAACGTCATGCTGGGCCACGAGGTGCGCGGCTTCGCCGGCATCAACTGGAAGAAGACCCACGAACTGGCCTCCGAGGCCCTGACCCGCATGGGCATCGGCGACCTCGATCCGCGTGCGCCGCTCTCGTCGATCTCCATTGCGATGCAGCAGTTGGTGGCGATCAGCCGGGCCATGGTCACCGAGTGCAAGGTGCTCATCCTCGACGAGCCCACCTCCAGCCTCGACGCCAACGAGGTCGAGGTCCTCTTCACCGTGATCCGGCGCTTGCGCGACCAGGGCGTCGCCATCCTCTTCGTGTCCCACTTCCTCGACCAGGTCTTCGCGATCAGCGACCGCTTCACGGTGCTGCGCAACGGCCAGTTCGTCGGGGAGTACCTCACCTCCGAGATGGACCGCGCGAAGCTGATCTCCAAGATGATCGGCAAGGACTTCGAGTCGCTGAAGGCGCTGGGCTCCAACCGGCAGACGGAGGCGCGCGATCGCACCGCGACCCCGGTCTTCGCCGCTGACGGCCTGGCGCGCAAGGGCGCGGTCGAGCCGGCCGACGTGGACATCCACGCCGGAGAGGTGGTCGGCTTCGCCGGCCTGCTCGGCTCCGGGCGTACCGAACTCGCCCGGCTGATCGCCGGTGCCGACAAGGCCGACGCCGGAACCATCCGCGTCAAGGGCAAGAAGACGGCGCTGGGCTCGCCGGTCGCGGGCCTCGCCAACGGCATCGCCTATTCGACGGAGAACCGTCGCGACGACGGCATCGTGGGCGACCTGAGCGTCCGCGAGAACATCATGCTCGCGGTCCAGGCACGTCGCGGCTGGCTCCGTCGCGTGCCCGCTCGTGAGGTCGACCAGCTCGTCGAGACCTACATGACGCGTTTCAGCGTGCGGCCCAACGATCCGAACCGCCCCATCCGCCTGCTGTCCGGCGGCAACCAGCAGAAGGTGCTGCTGGGCCGCTGGCTGGCGACGAATCCCGACCTGCTGCTGCTCGACGAGCCGACTCGAGGCATCGATGTCGGTGCCAAGGCCGACATCCAGGAGACGGTCGCCGAACTCGCCGAGGGCGGCATGGGCGTCGTGTTCATCTCCTCCGAGCTGGAGGAGGTCGTGCGCCTCTCCGAGCGGATCGTGATCATCAAGGACCATCACAAGGTGGGCGAAGTCATCAATGGCGCGGACGTCACGGCCGAGAGCATCGTGTCGATCATCGCGGCCGAGTCGGAGGAGAAGGCGGAAGCCCTCGCCAAGGAAGAAGGGAGCGCGTCGTGAGCCGCCTCAAGACAGCACTGCACACGCCGTGGTTCTGGGGGATCGTCGGCATCGCCGTGCTGCTGCTGATCAACACCCTGAAGGACCCGGCCTACCTCTCGATCGGGGTCAACCCGACGACGGGGCTGCTCACCGGCAACCTGCTCGACATCCTGCGGGTGTCGGCGCCGGTGATGATGATCGCCCTGGGCATGACCTTCGTCATCGCCACCGAGGGCATCGACCTCTCGGTCGGCTCCATGATGGCCGTCGGCGGCGCCGTGGCCATGCAGACCCTCTCCAACCTGAAGGCCCCCACGTCGGTGAGCGCGATGCTCACCGCGATCGGCCTGGCCATCGCGCTGGCGGTGGTACTCGGTGCGGTCAACGGCATCCTGGTCGCCGTCATCGGCCTTCAGCCCTTCATCAGCACGCTCGTCATGATGCTCGCGGCGCGCGGCATCGCGCGCGTGATCACCGGCGGGCAGAACACCAACGCCACCAACGAGCCGTTCCGGCAGCTCGCCAACGGGCAGATCCTCGGCCTGCCCACCAGCTTCGTGCTGGCGCTGGTCACCGTCGTGCTCATCGCGCTGCTGATGCGCCGCACCGCGCTCGGCCTCATGGTCGAGTCGATCGGCATCAACCCCCACGCCAGCCGCCTGGCCGGCATCCGTCCGCGCCCCATCCTCATCGCCGTGTACGTGCTCTCGGCCGCCCTCGCGGCCGTCGGCGGCCTGTTCAGCGTCTCCGAGGTGATGACGGTGAGCGTGTCCGGAACCGGCAACCTGATGGAGCTGGACGCGATTCTCGCGGTCGTCATCGGCGGCACGTCGCTCGCGGGCGGCAAGTTCTCGATCTTCGGCTCGACGGTGGGAGCGCTGCTCATCGCCACGCTGAACAAGACCGTGCTGTTCCTCGGAGTGCCCGCCGCAGCCACGCCGGCGTTCAAGGCGCTCGTCATCATCGCGCTCGTGCTGCTGCAGTCCGAGCGGATCCGTTCGTTGGCCTTCGGGCGCAAGAAGTCGTCGCCCCCGCCGAGCGCGCCGGCGACCCCTGCAGCCGGAACGGACAACCCCGTCACGAAGGAGGCCGTGGCATGAGCGGCTCGCAGACCCTCGCGGACACCCTTCCCCCCGCCCCCGAACTGCCCCACGCCGCCGAGGCGGCGTCGAGCACGGCGTGGGCGCGCTGGTGGGGACGCAGCCAGACGCTGCTGCCCACCCTGGTGGCGCTCCTGCTGCTGTTCGGCATGCTCACCTACGCCGAGATCGCCTACGGCAAGGTGTTCCACGCCGGCACGATCTCCAGCCTGCTGGTCAGCTTTGCGCCGACGATCATCCTTGCCGTAGGCATGACGATCGTGATCGTCGCCGCCGGGATCGACCTGTCGGTGGGGGCCGTCGTCGCGTTCACCTCGGTGGCCGGCGTGATGCTGATGAACATCGGCCTCAACGGCTGGCTGTCGATCGTCGTGATGATCGGCTTCGGCGCGCTGTTCGGCCTGATCGCCGGCGTGATGATCCAGTACTTCAACGTGCAGCCCTTCATCGCGACCCTGGCCATGATGTTCCTCGCGCGCGGCCTCGCCTCGATCCTCGCCACCACGCCGGTGCTGACACCCGAGGGCTCGCCCCTGCTGCTGCTGGCCACCGACTGGAAGATCTGGGACGGGCCGAAGGTCAACGACTTCGTGATCACCCCGGGCCTCATCATCGCGGTGCTGGTCGTCATCGGCGCGGTGTTCTTCATGCACCGCACCCGCATGGGCCGCACGGTCTACGCGATCGGCGGCAACGAGTCGTCGGCGCACCTGATGGGCCTGCCGGTCGCCAAGACCCGGGTGTGGATCTACGCCATCTCCGGCGCCCTGGCGGGCCTGGCCGGCGTCGTCTACACCGCCGAGGTGGGCGGCAAGGCGCAGAACGTGACCGGCCTCGGCTGGGAGCTCGACGCCATCGCCGCGGTCGTGATCGGCGGCACGCTGCTCACCGGCGGCGCGGGCTACGTGCTCGGCTCGATCGTCGGCGTCTTCGTGCTCGCGGCGCTGCGCCTGATCATCACCAAGGACGGCAGGATCAACCCCGAATACCTGACGATCATCACCGGTGCCGTGCTGCTGGCCTTCGTGCTGCTGCAGCGGGTCCTCACGAGTAGGAGCAAGAAACAACAATGAGCAACGACGAACTCCAGGCAGCCATCGACGCCGTCCGGGCCGACGTGGCGACGCTGCACAGCGAGCTGGTGCGCTACGACCTCATCGTGTGGACCGGGGGCAACGTCTCCGGCCGTGTGCCCGGCGCCGATCTCTTCGTGATCAAGCCGTCGGGCGTGCGCTACGACGAGCTGACGCCGGAGAACATGATCCTGTGCGACCTGGACGGCAACGTGATCCCGGGCACGCCCGGCAGCGAGCGGTCCCCGTCGTCGGACACGGCCGCCCACGCCTACGTGTACCGGAACATGCCCGAGGTGGGGGGAGTGGTACACACCCACTCCACCTACGCGGTGGCCTGGGCCGCGCGGGGCGAGGAGATCCCCTGCGTGATCACGGCCATGGCCGACGAGTTCGGCGGGCCGATCCCCGTCGGGCCGTTCGCGATCATCGGCGACGACTCCATCGGACGCGGCATCGTCGAGACGCTGCGCGGCCATCGGTCGCGCGGCGTGCTGATGCAGAACCACGGGCCGTTCACCATCGGCACCAGCGCCAAGGATGCCGTCAAGGCCGCCGTGATGCTGGAGGACGTGGCCCGCACGGTGCATATCGCCCGTCAGGCCGGGGAGCTGATCCCGATCCCGCAGGAGGCCATCGACAGCCTCTACAACCGGTACCAGAACGTCTACGGCCAGTCCACGGACGACCGGAGGGACTCGTGAGCGGCGCCGACGCCATCCGCGCCGGGCGCACCGCGCTCGGCATCGAGCTGGGATCGACCCGGATCAAGGCCTGCCTGATCGACGCGGACGACCCGTCGACGGTGCTGGCCGTCGGCTCGCACGCCTGGGAGAACCGCTTCGAGGACCGGCTCTGGACCTATCCGTTGGACGACGTGTGGTCGGGCCTCCGCTCGGCCTACGCCGCGCTCGTCGCGGACGCGGAGGCACGCCACGGCGTCGTCCCGCAGGCCGTCGGCGGCATCGGGATCTCAGCCATGATGCACGGCTACCTGGCCTTCGGCGCCGACGACGAGCTGCTGGTGCCGTTCCGCACCTGGCGCAACACCAACACCGGGCCCGCGGCGGCGGAGCTCACCGAGTTGTTCGGCGTGAACATCCCGCTGCGCTGGTCGGTGGCCCACCTGCACCAGGCGATCCTCGACGAGGAGCCGCACGTCCCGCAGGTGCGCTTCCTCACCACGCTGGCCGGCTACGTGCATTGGCAGCTCACCGGCGAGAAGGTGATCGGCATCGGCGACGCGTCGGGCATGTTCCCCATCGACGACGCCACGCGCAGCTACGACGCCGCCCTGCTGGGGCGCTTCGACGAGGCCACGAAGGGTCGCCTTCCCGTGGCGAGCCTGGCCGACCTGCTGCCCCGGGCGCTGCCCGCGGGCGCCCCGGCCGGGGCGCTCACCGCCGAGGGCGCCGCCCTGCTGGATCCCACCGGAGCCCTGCGCGCCGGCGCGCCGGCCTGCCCGCCCGAGGGCGACGCCGGCACCGGCATGGTGGCCACCAACGCGGTGGCCCCGCGCACCGGCAACATCAGCGCGGGCACCAGCATCTTCGCCATGGTGGTGCTGGAGCGGGCCCTGTCGCAGGTGCATCACGAGCTGGATCTCGTCACCACCCCCGCGGGCGATCCCGTGGCCATGGTGCATTGCAACAACGGCGCCAGCGAGCTGGCGGCCTGGGTCGCGATGTTCTCCCGGTTCGCGGAGGCCGCGGGCCAGCCGCTCGCCGCCGACGCGGTCTACGAGACGCTGTTCCGCGAGGCGCTGGCCGGTGAGCCGGACGCGGGCGGGCTGCTGGCCTACAACCACCTGGCGGGCGAGCCCATCGCCGGCACCACCGAGGGACGGCCGCTGTTCGTGCGCACCCCCGACAGCCGTTTCACCCTGGCCAACGCGATCAGGGCGCAGCTGTACGGCGTCTTCGGTACGCTGGCTCTCGGCATGAGGGTGCTCGACGAGGAGGGCGTGGCTCTCGACCGGATGTTCGCCCATGGCGGCCTGTTCCGCACCGCGGGGGTGGCCCAGCGCTTCCTCGCGGGCGCGCTCGGGGCGCCCGTCGCCGTCGGCGAGACCGCCTCGGAGGGCGGCGCCTGGGGCATGGCCGTGCTCGCGGCCTACCGCGCCTCGGGCGCGGAGGCGGTCCTCGGCGACTACCTGAACGACAGCGTCTTCCGCGACGCGGCGGTCACCGTCGCCGAACCCGATCCGGGCGACCGGGCCGGGTTCACGGAGTACCTTGAGCGCTACCGCGCGGGACTGGCGGCCGAACGCGCGGCCGTCGCGGCCCTGTAAGGCTCGCGCTCGCCGCAACAGACAACATCACCACAGAGAAAACAGATAGCTAGGAGCAACGATGTCCCGCACCCCCCTCTCCACCTCCCTGGACGGTTACACCGTCTGGTTCGTCACGGGCAGCCAGAGCCTGTACGGCGAGGAGACCCTGCGCCAGGTCGCCGAGCAGTCCCAGGCGGTGGCCGAGGGGCTTGCGGGGCTTCCCGTGCGCGTCGAATGGAAGCCCGTCCTGATCGAGCCCGACGGCATCCGCCGCCTCGCGCTGGAGGCCAACGCCGACGACTCGGTGATCGGCATCATCGCCTGGATGCACACCTTCAGCCCGGCCAAGATGTGGATCACCGGCCTCGACGCGCTGCGCAAGCCGCTGCTGCACCTGCACACCCAGGCCAACGTCGAGCTGC
>DAOLFC010000090.1:0-14117 GCA_035326505.1 Arachnia sp. | reverse complement strand
CCGCCCAGCACGCGCGAAGCGCCGTGAGGCGGCCGGGCAGGAGCGGACCCCACCCTCAACACCACGAACCCAACCCCAAGACCGAACCCCACGGAAACGAGGCCCCACCCCGACCGCCAACGAACTAACGTTCGCAACCACCAGTGTTCTGCGTCCACGCGGCGACGCGAAACCGACAGCTGAGCTGCGACGCTCCAATCGGTGCCTGGTCAGTCGCGCCAGAGCAACGTCGAGGCGCCGGCGGCGACGGCCACTAGGACCGCGAGGATCACCGCGACCAGCGTGCCGGTGCGTGCGGGCGCAGAGGAGCCGGACGGTGTCTCCGTGCCCGGGCTCTCCGTCGCGCCGGCGCTCGTCTCGGCGTCGCCGGCGGGGCTCGCCGCCTCGACGGTGGTGGTCATGTTCTGGGTGGGCACGGGGGACTGACGCAGCCCCGCAGCGCTGCCCACGAGCAGTTCGTCGCCCGGAAGCACGGCGAGCACCTCGTCACCCGCCGCCCCCACCAGGGTCTCGACGGCCTGGGTCTCCCACGTGAAGGCGTCGATGACCTGGATGCCCTGGGCGGTGCGCAGCACCATGGTGGAGCCGTCGTCGAGGAAGGCGCCGTCCGTGACACCGGCGGGCGCCTCCGCCATGCGGGTCAGCACGTTGACCTCCGTGCGGGAGGGCTCCTGCGTCGCGGCGTAAATGCCCGGATCCTCGCCATCGGTCACCAGGTAGATCCGCCCCCGCCCGGAGACCATCATGGCGGAGGCGTTGCGCGGCCCGTCCGGGAAGGCGAAATCGAAGGCCTGGTAGACCTGCTTGCCGGGTTCGGTGGTGGTCAGCCGGTAGACGACGACGTGGTCGCGGTCTCCCCGGGGATCGCCCACGTCGCCCACGTAGATCTGCCCCCCGTGGAAGGCCAGCGCCTGCACGGAGACGAGGTCGTCGTCGAAGGACATCTCGACCTGCCCCCCGTCTTCGCCGAGCCCGAGCAGCACACCGTCGTCGGCGCGGCCCCCGGCCAGCCACAGCGTGCCGGAGGAGGGGTCGAAGGCGACCCCCACCAGTTCTCCGGCGTCGTCGGGGACGACGGGCGGGGCGGCGAGAGCGGGGAGCACTCCCGCGCCCACGGCGACGAGGGCGAGGAGGATGGCCGCGAGGAGCCGGCGGAGGGTTTTCATCGGGGTACAGCCTATGCGGTCATGGGGCGAGCAGACCGAGACCGCTCAGCGCGCCACCCACCACCGCGGCGAGGACGACGAGCAGCAGCACCAGGCTGACGATCAGCCGTCTACTCCGAGGATTCATCACCGCGATCATACGCCCGGGCCGGAAAGTCCCGATAAACTGACCCCGTGCGGGCAGTGGAGCTGTACGCCTTGGGCATCGACCAGGTGCGCGATATCTTCGGGGCCAACGACCAACTCGCCGGGGAGTTGCGGGAGGTGGCCGCGAAGGCCTTCCCCGCGCCGCACCCCCGCCATTCCGCCTTCCGCCCCCTGATGCGACGCGACCGCGTCCTGGCGCTCTCCCCCGACGCCCCGCAGGCCGCGGAACTCGACCTGCTCCTGTCCGGCGGCTTCATCCCCCCGGAGCGGGGACCCGCCTGCTGGCGGCTGTTCGAGGTCTTCCTGGCGCATCTCGCGCACGGCCGGCTGACGGTGCTGCGCGACGCGGCGCTGCTGGACGGCGTCGAGTTCGACCTGGCGTGCGCCGGGCTGTCGTCCGATTTCGCGCTGCGCCGGCTGGCCGAACGCCCGCTGCAGATCCCGCTCCGGCCGGTGGCCGGTCGGTCGGCGGGTTACTCAAAGTACCGGCACGCCCAGGAGACGGGGCTCGCCCTGCGCCGGGTGCTGGCCGACCCCGTCGACGAGCAGTCGGGCCTCACCGCCGAGACGCGCGCCGTCGTCGCCCCGCTGGCGGATTTCCTGGACGCGCTGGCTCCGGGCGACGACGTGATCGTGCTCGGCAGCCCCGTCGCCCACCAGTGAGCGTCGTGTCACGGGGTGCGCCCCGACCATCACGCGGGGGCGATCACCACCACTAGGTCGCCGCCCTCGCAGCTGACCGTGCCGCTGATGGCGACGCGCGTGACGGTGCCGGACACGGGCGCGTTGATCGCTGCCTCCATCTTCATCGCCTCGATCGTGGCCACCGGGTCGCCGGCGGACACCGTGTCCCCGGCCGCCACCACGGCCGTCACCGCGCCGGAGAACGGTGCGCCGACATGACCGGGGTCGGCCGGGTTGGCCTTCTCCGCGGCGGGCACCTGGTCCTTGAGCGACCGGTCGCGCACCCGCACCGGACGCAGCTGAGCGTTCATCAAGCCCATCACGGTGCGCTTGCCCCGCTTGTCGGCCGCGCCGATGGCCTCGAGGCCGAGCAGCAGGGTGACGCCCTTGCTGAGGGTCACCGCGTACTCGGTCTCCGGCTCCATGCCGTACAGGAACGGCACGGTGGGCAGCACCGACACGTCGCCGAACTCGTCGCGCCGCTGGAGGAAGTCCTTGGCCGGGCCGGGGAACAGCAGCCGGTTGAGCGTCTCCTGGCGCTCGCGGCCGGGCTCGGTCAGGGCGGCCAGGTCGTCGGGCACCTCGGTGATCCGCACCGGCTGGCGGCGGCCCTCGATGGCCTTCGTTCGGAAGGGCTCCGGCCAGCCGCCCGCGGGCACGCCTAGCTCGCCGTTCAGGAAACCGATCACCGAATCGGGGATGTCGAAGCGCTGCGGATCGGCTTCGAATTCGGCCGGGTCGGCCCCCACCGCGACGAGGTGCAGCGCGAGATCGCCCACCACCTTCGACGATGGGGTCACCTTGGTGGGGCGGCCGAGGATCTTGTCGGCCGCGCCGTACATGTTCTCGATGGCCTCGAACTTGTCGGCCAGCCCCAGCGCGATGGCCTGCTGGCGGAGATTGGACAGCTGGCCGCCCGGGATCTCGTGGTCGTAGACGCGGCCCGTCGGCGCGGGCAGGCCCGACTCGAAGGGCCGGTAGACCTTGCGCACCGCCTCCCAGTAGGGCTCCAGGTCGAGCACGGCCTGGAGGTCGAGCTCCGCCTGGCGTTCGGTGCCGTCGAGGGCCGCGACGAGGGCCGACATCGGGGGCTGCGAGGTGGTGGAGCTCAGCGCCGAACTGGCGACGTCGACCGCATCCACGCCCACCTCGACGGCCGCGAGCAGCGTGGCGAGCTGTCCGCCGCTGGTGTCGTGGGTGTGCAGGTGGACGGGCTGATCGAAACGCTCGCGGAGGGCCCGCACCAGGCGTCGCGCCGCCTCTGGGCGCAGCAGTCCGGCCATGTCCTTGATCGCGATGATGTGCGCCCCGGACGCGACGATCCGCTCCGCCAGGCGCAGGTAGTAGTCGAGCGTGTAGATCTTCTCCGAGGGATCGAGCAGGTTGGCGGTGTAGCACAGCGCCACCTCGGCCACCGCGGACGTGGCGCGCACGGCGTCGATCGCCGGGCGCATCTGCTCCACGTCGTTCAGCGCGTCGAAGATCCGGAAGATGTCGATGCCCGTCGCGGCGGCCTCGACCACGAAGGCCTCCGTCACCGCCGTCGGATAGGGGGTGTAGCCGACGGTGTTGCGACCGCGCAGCAGCATCTGCAGGTTCTGGTTGGGCAGCGCCTCGCGCAGCGTGGCGAGCCGCTCCCACGGGTCCTCGCCGAGGAACCGCAGCGCCACGTCGTAGGTGGCCCCGCCCCAGCACTCCACCGAGAACATCTGCGGCAGCATCCGCGCCTGATGCGGCCCCACTCCCGCCAGGTCGCGGGTGCGGACCCGGGTGGCCAGCAGCGACTGGTGGGCGTCGCGATAGGTGGTGTCGGTGATCCGCACCGGCACGGCCTGGCGCAGCTCACGGGCGAAGCCCTCCGCCCCGAGCGCGAGCAGGCGCTGCCGCGCGCCGTCGGGCACGGGCTGCTTCAACACCTCCAGGGAGGGCAGCTTGTCCCGCGGATCGAGCAGGGAGGGCGCCTCGCCGTGCGGGCGGTTGACGGTGACGTCGGCCAGGTAGCGCAGCAGCTTGGTGCCGCGGTCGGACGGGGTGCGCGCGGTCAGCAGGTAGGGGCGCTCGTCGATGAACGACGTGGTCGCTCCCCCGGCGACGAAGTCGGGATCGTCGAGCAGCGCGCGCAGGAAGGAGATGTTGGTGGCGATCCCGCGCACCCGGAACTCCGCCAGCGCCCGCCGGGCGCGCGCGATGGCCATGGGCAAGTCGTGGCCGCGGGCGGTGAGCTTCACCAGCAGGGAGTCGAAGTGCGGACTGATCTCGACGCCGGTGCCGGTGGTGCCGCCGTCCAGCCGGATGCCGGCGCCCGCCGTCGACCGATAGGTGGTGATCACCCCGGTATCGGGGCGGAAGCTGTTCATCGGATCCTCGGTGGTGATCCGGCATTGCAGCGCGGCGCCCCGGATGCGCAAGTCGGCCTGCCGGATCCCGATCTCCTCCAGCGTGTCGCCGGCCGCGATCCGGATCTGGGCCTGCACCAGGTCGACGTCGGTGATCTCCTCGGTGACGGTGTGCTCCACCTGGATGCGCGGGTTCATCTCGATGAAGACGTGCTGCCCGGCGCGCGGCCCCTCGGTCTCGACGAGGAACTCGACGGTGCCCGCGCAGGTGTAGCCGATCGAGCGGGCGAACGCCAGGGCATCCGCGCACAGCGCCTGGCGCAGCTCGTCGCTGATGCCGGGGGCCGGGGCGATCTCCACCACCTTCTGGTGGCGGCGCTGGATGGAGCAGTCCCGCTCGAACAGGTGAACGGTGTTGCCGTGCTGGTCGGCGAGGATCTGCACCTCGATGTGCCGCGGGGCGGCGACGGCCTGCTCGATGAAGACGGTGTCGTCGCCGAAGGCGCCCATCGCCTCGCGCATGGCGGCGCGGAGCTCGTCGCGCAGCGTCGCCGGGTCGTCGACGCGACGCATCCCGCGCCCGCCACCGCCCGCGACCGCCTTCACGAAGACGGGGAAGCCGATCTCGTCGGCGGCCGCCACCAGTTCGTCGACGTCGGTCGACGGGGCGGTGGACCGCAGCGTCGGCACCCCGGCCGCCCGCGCCGCGTCGAGCGCGCGCACCTTGTTGCCGGCCAGGGTGATGGTCTCGGCGGAGGGGCCGATGAAGGTGATGCCGTTGGCCGCGCAGGCCGAGGCCAGGTTCGGGTTCTCGGAGAGGAAGCCGTAGCCGGGGTAGATCGCGTCCGCGCCGGACTCCTTGGCCGCGCGGATGATCTCGTCGATGTCGAGGTAGGCCCGGACCGGATGGCCCTTCTCGCCGATCAGATACGACTCGTTCGCCTTGATCCGGTGATCCGCGTTGCGATCCTCGTAGGGAAACACGGCCACCGTCTCGAGGCCCAGCTCGTGCGCCGCCCGGAAACCGCGCACCGCGATCTCGCCGCGGTTGGCCACCAACACCTTATGGAACATGGGCCACACCCTACCCACAGCCGTTCGGTAAACGACAGGGGTAAGGCGTGGCCCATGTTGTGCTCAGGCGGGGAGGTCTGGACGGGTTCTTAACTCCCGCGGAGAGCGTCGAGGAGGATCCCCTGGGCGAAGTAGACGACGAACATCGCCGCCACGACGTACATCAGGGAGTGGATCTGCTTGGCCTCGCCCTTGATCAGGCGGATGAACACGTAGGTGAGGAAGCCGACGCCGATGCCCACGGTGATCGAGTAGGCGAAGGGCATCATGATGATCGTCAGGAACGCCGGAATGCCGTATTCGGGCTTCGTCCAGTCCACGTCGACGACCTGGGAGATCATCAGGAAACCGACGAACACCAGCACCGGCGAGGCGGCCTCGGAGGGAACCATGTTGATCAGCGGGCTCAGGAAGACCGCCACCAGGAACGCGGCGCCCGTCACGACGGCGGACAGGCCGGTGCGTGCGCCCTCGCCGACGCCAGCGGTCGATTCCACGTAGCAGGTGTTCGACGAGACCGACCCCAGGCCGCCCGCCACGGCACCCAGCGAGTCCACCAGCAGGATCTCGGTGGTGCGCGGCGGCAGTCCCTGCTTGTCCAGCAGGTTCGCCTCGGAGCCCACCGCCACGACGGTGCCCATGGTGTCGAAGAAGTCGGCCAGCAGCAGCGAGAACACCAGCACCAGCAGCGCGATGAAGGTGGTAGGCGAGAACCGGCCGTCGACGAAGAAGGCGCCGAACAGGTCGACCTTGCCGAGCAGGGAGAGGTCGGGGAGGGAGAAGCTGCTGAGCGCGGGCACGTTGAGCGCCCAGCCGGTGACGTTGTCGTCGCCGACGTGCGGGCCGATGTGCCCGACGGCCTCGATGATCACAGCCAGGACGGTGCCCGTGATGATCGAGATCAGCATCGCGCCCTTGATCTTCAGCACATGCAGCGCGATCAGCAGGGCGAAGCTGAGCACGAAGATCGCGATCGGCCAGCCTTTCAGGGAGCCCATGATGCCCAGTTCGACCGGCGGGGTGTTGGTGGAGCGCACCACGCCGGCGTTGACCAGGCCGACGAAGGCGATGAACAACCCGATGCCCACCGAGATGGCGGTGCGCAGGGTCTTCGGGACGGCCCTGAACACGGCGGTCCGGAAACCGGTGAGCACCAGGATCGCGATCAGGATGCCCTCCCACACCACCAGGCCCATGGCCTGCGGCCAGGTCATCTGCGGGGCGAGGGTGTAGGCCACCAGCGCGTTCAGGCCCAGGCCGGTGGCCAGGCCCATCGGGTAGCGCCCGATGACGCCCATCAGGATGGTCATGACGCCGGCGATCAAGGCGGTGGCAGCCGCCACCATGCCGATCGACGCGCCCACCGCGGCCGAGTCGACCTGGGTCATGGCCTCGTCGAGGAACATCGGCGCCCCGGAGATCAGGTTGCCGTCCTTGTCGGCGGTCGTGCCGATGATGAGGGGGTTGAGGGCGATGATGTAGGCCATCGCGAAAAAGGTGACGAGGCCGCCGCGGACTTCCTGTCCGACGGTCGAGCCTCGTTTGGTGATGTCGAAGTAGCGATCCAGCCCTGAACGGGGTGCGGGGGTTGCACCGGGCTCCGGGCGATGAGCAGCCTTGGGCGAGTTGGTTACCACGCGCCGCATCTTAGTGGGCCGCTGCGTCCAGAGCGTCGCGCCCCCATCCTTTGGGCGCGCTGAGTCCCGGAGAGGGCGGGCAGCATGCCTGATCGGCGCCTTCTCGGCCGATTCGGCGTCGCGGGGGGCGCCTGTGCCCCCGCGCATCGGGCTGCGTGCCTGATCGGCGCTTTCCCTGCCGGCCCCGAGCGACGTCCCGAAAACTTCTCGAAAACCTTTGCGAAGAGTTTCTGTTTGCGCTAACGTGCAATCAGCGGGTCTCTCCTCGGCACTGGTGCCGTAGACCCGTCCGACTCGAAGAGGAGAGAAAGAAGAAATGACGCTTTCCACATTCGCCAGCCGCCCGCTCTCGCGCCGGGGAGTACTCCTCGGAACGGCGCTGGGGACTGGTTCCATCGCGGTAGCCGCGCTGTCCACCAAGGTCGGCTACGCGGCACCGCCCACTCCGGGCGCGACGGCGGCCTCGGTCCCCGTCACCTATCCCAGCGGCTGGAACGTGCGGCCGTTCCCGCTCAGCGACGTCACCCTGGACCCCGGCAGCGTCTTCGAGCGGGCCAAGCTCAACATGCTGGAGCTCGCCCGCCGCTACCCGCTCGAGAACCTGCTGGTGATCTTCCGCCTGCAGGCCGGGCTCCTCACCAAGACCCAGGCCCAGGCGACCCCGCCCGCCGGCGGCTGGGAGGGCTGGCCCGACCGCGGCATCGACGCGGCGATCGAGCAGCGCTGGGGGCCGGAGTACGTGCGCGGCACCAACAAGAGCGGCGCGTCGGGCCTGCTGCGCGGGCACTACACCGGGCACATGCTGTCGATGCTGGCGCTGGCCTACGCCTCCACGGGCGACGAGGCCATCCGCACCCGCGCCGCCTATCTGGTCGACGAGTTGGAGAAGTGCCGCGCGGCGATGGCCGACGGCGGCTCCGGCGTCGCCTACTCGCACCCCGGCTTCCTCTCCGCCTACGGCGAATGGCAGTTCTCGGCGCTGGAGGAGTTCGCCCCGTACGGCGAGATCTGGGCCCCGTACTACACGCTGGCCAAGATCCTCGCCGGGCTCGTGGAGCTGTACCAGCACTGCGGCCTGGTCGCCGCGCTCAACCTGGCCCAGGGCATCGGCCACTGGGTATACGGCCGGCTGTCGAAGTGCAGCGTCGAGCAGCTCCAGCGCATGTGGTCGATCTACATCGGCGGCGAGTTCGGCGGCATGAACGAGGCGCTCTACGACCTCTGGGTGGTGTCGGAGGGCCAGGACGACCCGTTCGAGCAGCCGCGCGAGGAGTTCCTCGCGGCGGCCAAGCTGTTCGACCAGGACAGGCTGATCGCCTCCACCACGGCGAACACCGACCCCCTGACCGACCTGCACGCCAACCAGCACATCCCGCAGTTCGTCGGCTACGCCAAGCTCGGCGCCGCCGGCATCCGTCCCCGCGCGGACATCCCGCAGCACGACTACCAGGAGACGGTGAAGAACTTCTTCGGCATGATCAAGCCGGGCCGGATGTACGCTCACGGCGGCACCGGCGAGGGCGAGATGTGGGGGCCGCCCAACACCGTCGCGGGCGACATCGGCAGCCGCAACGCCGAGTCGTGCGCCGCCTACAACATGCTCAAGGTGTCGCGTTCGCTGTACTTCGCGGAGCCCGACGTCGAGTACATGGACTACTACGAGCGCACCCTGCTCAACCACATCCTCGGCGGGCGGGCGCGGGACCTCGACAACACCACGAGACAGGGCACCGCCCTGACCCCGGGCAACTGCTACATGTATCCCGTCCATCCGGCCGCGCTGAAGGAGTACGGCAACGGCAACATCGGCACCTGCTGCGGCGGCACCGCGCTGGAGAGCCACGTGAAATACCAGGACACGATCTGGACCCACAGCAAGGACGACTCCGCGGTTCAGGTCAACCTGTTCATGCCGTCGACGCTCACCTGGTCGTCGAAGGGGGTCACCCTCCGGCAGGAGACCGCCTACCCGCAGGACACTAAGACCACGATCACCGTCGCCTCCGGCTCCGCCGCCTTCGCGATCAAGGTCCGGATCCCGGCGTGGACCATCGGCGCCACCGTCGCTATCAACGGGGGAGCGTCTGCCGCCGTCCCCAGCGGCGCGTACTACTCCACCGGCTCCCGCACCTGGAGCGCCGGGGACAAGGTCGAGGTCGTCATCCCGATGCACCTTCGCACCGAGTCCACCATCGACCGGCCGGACATCCAGAGCCTCTTCTACGGCCCGACGGTGCTCAACGCGCTCAACTCGGCGAAGACCTACCTCAACTTCAGCTTCTACCCGCGCCTCGGCCTCGACGGCACGATCCGGCACGGCTTCACGCAGACCGGGGACGGCAAGACCAAGGAGCTCGCCTTCACGATCGACGGCATCGGCTTCGAGCCCGCGTGGAATGGCAACAACTCGCCGTATCACATGTACTTCACCCGCACGGAGCCGACGGTCGCCTTCGCCGGCTCGGACTCCGGGGTGACCAACCCCACTCGCATCGTCACCCGGGACGGCCGCGAGACCACCGTCACGCTGCTCGACGAGATCTGGGCGGGCGCCCCGTTCGCCACCCGGTCCGAGTTCCTCTCCGCCGTCCAGAGCGTCACGCTCGACTGGCAGACGGCCGGTCAGCTGAGCGCCCGCAACCGCCAGAGCATCCTGCTCGCCGCCGGAAAGGCCCGGGTCTAGACGATGCGCACCACGATGCCTACCAAGGAGAACACCATGAGTTCCACCCGCCGGCCCTTCCGGAGGATCGCCGTCGGGGTGCTCGCCCTGGCCGCCGCGCTCGCCGGGACGATCATCGGCACCGCGACCGCCGACCCCGTCAACGTCGCCCTGTCCTCGGCACCCGACGGCCACGCGCCCGAGGTCGCCGCGAGCCTGGTCAACTCGTACGCCAGCCCGGTCTCCGTCGTCAACAACGGCCTGATCGGCAACAACCAGAACTGGAACTCCTGGCCGGAGGCCAGCGGAACCACGCTCACCTTCACCTGGCCGTACTACGTGGAAGTGGACTCGATGACCTTCCACTTCTGGACCGACTGCCCGGTGAGCACCGAGTGCAGCGGCGCGGTGAAGATCCCGAACGGGATCACGGTCAGCGCCTTCGACAAGCAGGCCGACGCCTACGTTCCCGTCACCCTGACCAGCACCCCGGGCCCGATGCCCGTGGGCCAGGCCGGTAAGCGCGACTATCCGGTGAGCCGGGAGTTCGAGACGGTGCGCACCTCGTCGATCAAGTTCACCTTCTCCCAGACCGCTCCTGTGGGCGCGACGGAGGTCCAGATCTTCGGCGTCCACACCAACGACAGCACCCTGGAGCCCGAGCCCGTCGATCCCGGCGACCCGGCCGCCTTCCTCGATCACGAGCGGGTGGAGCTGCGCACCACGCCGGGTCAGCTCCCCGACCTGCCGGAGTCGATCTGGGCGATCTACGAGCCGACCGAGAAGCGGGCCGCGGAGGGTCTGCCGCCGCTGGTCAACGACATCCCGGTCACCTGGGACGACGCGACGATCCCCGCCGCGGACTACGACGCCGCCGGAGACTCCTTCACCGTCCCCGGCACGCTGACCGGCAGCGAGGTCGCCGTCGAGGCGACCGTGACCGTCTACGCGGCCCCGCTGTCCGATGATCTCGAGGACATCGACTTCGTCTCGACGCTCACCACCCCGGGCCTCGCCCCCGTGTTCCCGGCCACCGTCACCGGCACCTTCGCCGACGGCTCGCGGGAGAGCGGACTCGACGCCACCTGGAGCGACCCCGCCCCCGCGGAGTACGCGGAGGCCGAGACCTTCGGGCTGGCCGACGCCACCGTCGGCGGCCGGTCCTTCGAGGGCTACGGCACCTTCTTCGTCGTCGCCCCCTCCCCCTCCGACGCGCCGCCGGTCCTCCTGATCGAGTTCGCCGCCGGCACCCAGGCCCCCAGCGGCTGGCACACCAAGGCGCCGACCTTCACCCTGAAGGCCGACCGCGGCGTCTCCACCGAGCCGATCGAGAGCCTCCAGTACTGCCTGTCCGACTGCGCCGCCGGGGGCGGCGGATGGACCGACTACCAGTTCCCGGTGCTCATCGAGCAGCAGGGCACTCACACCGTCAAGGCCCGGGCCACCGACGCCGCCGGCCGCACCGGCCATCAGGAGACGACGGTCCGGATCGACACCGCCCCGCCGGTGACGACCCAGACCAACCAGGTCAACGGACGAAACGCGGTGATCACCCTCAACGCCACCGACACCGTCGCCGGCGTGCAGGGCTCGGGCGTGAGTCGCACCGTTTGGTCTTCCGGCCCGTCGAGCAACCCGAACAGCTCCGAGAACGTCATGTGGGGCACCTACAACCCCGACGAGAAGATCCAGCTGCAGCTCTCCACCAGCCGCGTCATGTACGTCCACTTCCGCTCGGAGGACGCGGCCGGCAACGTGGAGCAGGTCCGCACGGTGACCTTCCAGCCGGTGCAGGAAGCCGCCGTCGACGTCGTGTTGGCCAACCGGTGCGTCGCCGGCAAGTCGGTGCTGGCGGTGACCGTCACCAACCAGGAGAGCACGGAGGCCACGATGAGCATCACGACCGCCTACGGCTCCAAGAACGTCACCCTGGCTGGTCAGCGGTCCGGATCGCACGCCTTCTCGACCCGCCTGGCCACGACCACCCCGAGCACCGTCAGGGTCAGCGGCACCGCCGGCGGCCTGACCTTCGACAAGGAGGTGACCGCCGCCGCGCATAGCTGCGGATAGCCGCGCTGTCTAAAGCAGAGGCAGGGGTCACTTTCTGTTGGTAGTTCCACAGAAAGTGACCCCTGCCTTTGGCTGCGGGGACCGGATCAGTCGAAGAGGACCTCGTCGACGCCGATGGTGTCGAAGGCCGGAGCCGGGAGCTCCCGGGCGCGCTGGGCGGCGACGACGTCCGAGTGCCCGCCGCAGCCGTGGTCGAGGCTGACGACGTGACCGTCCGACGCCGAGTACTGGTTGGCGCAGGCGCCGAACATCACGCCCAGCGAACCGCGCAACGCCACGAAATATCCGCAGGTGCCGCAGTGCGCGGGCGCCTCACGCGAGCCGTCGTCGCGGGGGCCGGGCGCCCCTCGCAGCCAGCGTTCGGCAGCCTCGTCGCGACCGTGCCGCGACAGGACGCGGTTGCGCCCCAACCCGAGCTCCGCGACGGTGGTGCGCAGCTGCACCCACTCGGCGGGGTCAGCGTCGACGGGCAGGTCGGTGGCCGCGAACCCCGGCTCCAGGCGCGGGTCGTTGTCGGGCGTCGCCAGCAGCATGCCGGGGGTGATGTCGTGGTCCTGGATGCGGTCCTCCCAGGGCACCCACGCGGGCGCGAGCAGCGCCTCGGCCGAGGGCAGCAGCACCACCTCGTTGACCGTCGGCTGCTTCGCGCGCGCCGCGCGCACCAGGGTGACGGCCCAGTACCAGTCGCGGTAGCCGGGCAGCAGGCATTCGAACGAGTGCGTGACCACCCGGGTGCCGTTCTCCGCGACGACGCTGATGCGCTCGCCGACGGCGTCGGCGCCACCGGCCTCCACCGCGGCCTGATGCGCGAGGTCGGTGGCGGCGGCCGTCACCTCATCGAGTTTCACAACGGCCATTTACAGCTCCAGTTCGTCGGCGACGCGTCGCAGCAACTGGGCCACGTTCTCCGCCTGGCGCGAATCGGGGTGGCGGCCGTGCCGGTAGCCGTTTCCGATGTGGTCGAGCACCTTGATCAGGTCTTCGACGATGGGGGCCATCTCCGCGGGCTTCTTGCGGGAGGCCTTCGACAGCGACACAGGCGCCTCCAGCACCTGCAGCGACAGCGCCTGTTCGCCCCGTCGCCCCTCGATCACGCCGAACTCAACCCGCTGCCCCGCCTTCAGCGCCGTGACGCCCGCGGGCAGCGCGTTGGCGCGCACGTACACGTCACCGCCACCGTCCTTGGTGATGAATCCAAAGCCCTTGTCGGCGTCGAAGAAACGCACCTTGCCAGTTGGCACTTGATGGCCTCGCCTTCTCTCGTCTGGCAGACCAGTCTATCGGCAGACAACTGCCTCCCCAATCTCTGCAAAAGAGTTCGGGGAGGCAGTGCTCCGTCGCGGCGGCGGGGTACGGGTCAGGCGTTCGCTTCGGCCCTCTGGCGGAAGTAGCCGGGGTCGCTGAGCTCGGCCGCGGCCGCCTCATCGATGACGACCACCACATGGGGATGGAACTGCAGGATCGACGCGGGGCAGGAGGCCGTCACGGGGCCTTCCACCATGTCGCGCACCGCGCCGGCCTTGTTCTCCCCCGACGCCACCAGCACCGCGGCGCGGGACTCCATGATGGTGCCCAGGCCCTGCGTGATGCAGTGCGTCGGCACGTCGTCGATGCTGTCGAAGAAGCGGGCGTTGTCCTGCCGGGTCTGCGGGGTGAGCGCCTCGACTCGCGTGCGCGACGCGAACGACGAGTAAGGCTCGTTGAAGGCGATATGACCGTTGGAGCCGATGCCCAGGATCTGCACGTCCACGCCGCCAGCGGCTTTGATCGCCGCGTCGTACTCGGCGGCGGCCTTGTGCGGATCGGCCGCGTAGCCGTCAGGCACCCGCACCCGCGACGGGTTCAGCCTCAGCGGCTCGATCACATGGCGGCGCACCACTTGGAGGTAGCTCTCCGGGTGGTCGGGCGCGATCCCGACATACTCGTCGAGCGCGAAGGCCAGGGCATAGGTGAGGTCCAGGTCGCCGGCCTCGACGCGACGCGCCAGGGCCTCGTACAACGCGAGCGGTGAGCTGCCGGTGGCGACGCCGAGCACCGGCGTCTGGATTCCCTCGACACAGGCGACCCAACGGTCGGCCGCCACTTCGCCGACCTCCTGAGCGTCCTTGCAGATCACAACGTCCATGTACTTCGACTCTCCTTACTTCTTGCCCGGGCCGTTCCCGGACTCCTCCCATCCTGACGCCCGAGGAGAAAGGTTCCTAAAAGTGAGCGATCGGAGCGCGCGTATCCAGTGTTCTGCGTCGGAGGTTCGTTGGCGTATCCGACGCAGAACGCTAGTGTTCCGCGTCGGAGGTTCGTTGAGGGTAGGCGGCGTCAGATGAGGTGCATCGCAAGGCGG
>DAOLFC010000202.1:0-2824 GCA_035326505.1 Arachnia sp. | reverse complement strand
TCAACATCATCGACACCCCCGGCCACGCCGACTTCGGCGGCGAGGTGGAGCGCGGGCTGGAGATGGTCGACGGCGTGATCCTGCTGGTCGACTCCTCCGAGGGCCCGCTCCCCCAGACCCGCTTCGTGCTGCGCAAGGCGCTGGCCAAGAAGCTGCCGATCATCGTGGTGGTGAACAAGGTGGACCGCGCCGACGCCCGGATCTCCGCGGTGGTCGACGAGACCTACGACCTGTTCATGGACCTGCTCGACGACGACGCCACCGACGCGCTCGACTTCCCCATCGTCTACGCCTCGGCGAAGGCCGGACGCGCCTCGCTCGCGCAGCCCGCGGATGGGGAGATGCCCGATTCGTCGAATCTGGAGCCGCTGTTCGACACCCTGTTCGACCACATCCCGGCGCCCACCTACGAGGAGGGCGCGGTGCTGCAGGCCCACGTCACCAACCTCGACGCCTCGCCCTACCTCGGCCGCCTGGCACTGCTGCGGATCATTCAGGGCGAACTCACGCGCGGTCAGGTGGTGGCTTGGTGCCGCGCCGACGGCACCATCAAGAACGTGAAGCTCACCGAGTTGCTGATGACCGAGGCCCTGGAGCGCGTCCCCGCCGACTCCGCAGGCCCCGGCGACATCGTCGCGATCGCCGGCATCCCGGAGATCACCATCGGCGAGACCCTCTCCGACCCGGAGGACCCCAAGCCGCTGCCGCTGATCACCGTGGACCAGCCGTCGATCTCCATGACCATCGGCATCAACACCTCGCCGCTGGCCGGAAAGTCGGGCAAGAACCTGACCGCCCGCCTGGTGAAGGCCCGCCTGGAGCAGGAGCTGATCGGCAACGTGTCGATCAAGGTGCTGCCCACCGAGCGCCCCGACACCTGGGAGGTGCAGGGCCGAGGCGAGCTGCAGCTGGCCATCCTGGTGGAAATGATGCGCCGCGAGGGCTTCGAGCTCACCGTGGGCAAGCCGCAGGTGGTCACGCAGATCATCGACGGCAAGGTACACGAGCCCGTCGAGCGCCTCACCGTCGACATCCCCGAGGAGCACGTCGGCACCGTCACTCAGCTGATGGGCACGCGTCGCGGCCGGATGGAGACCATGGTCAACCACGGCACCGGTTGGGTGCGTCTGGAGTTCCTGGTGCCGGCCCGGGGCCTGATCGGCTTCCGGACCGAGTTCCTGACGGAGACCCGCGGCACCGGCATCATGCACCACGTCGCCGAGGGGTACGAGCCATGGGCCGGCGCCTTCCGCACGCGCCCCACCGGTTCGCTGGTGGCCGACCGCAAGGGCGTCGTCACCGGCTACGCGCTGTTCAACCTGCAGGAGCGCGGCGTGCTGTTCGTCTCCCCGGGTGACGAGGTGTACGAGGGCATGGTCGTCGGCGAGAACCCCCGGGCCGAGGACATGGATGTCAACCCCACCAAGGAGAAGAAGCTCACCAACGTGCGCTCCTCCACCGGCGATGAGCTGGAGCGACTCATCCCCGCCCGCAAGATGTCCATGGAGCAGCAACTGGAGTTCTGCGGCCCCGACGAATGCCTCGAGGTGACCCCGGCTGTGGTCCGCATCCGCAAGACGACGCTGGTCGGCCACGAGCGTGCCAAGGAACGCAGCCGCGCGAAGAACAACTGACGCTCTCGGGGTGACGCTCCTTGAGGCGCTCTACCTCGGTCCCTGAGGAGGGCACCCAGCGCCGGTCTCGAAGGGCTCGTCACAGAGCGTAGGTGTCGAGCTCCCGGGTGAGGTTGTCGCGGGCTTGCCTTTCCCAGAGGTCGGCGGCGAGTGACGTGACGTAGAAGCGGTCGCGCTGCAGGAAGCCACGCAGGAAGGCGGAGCGCCCTGCCCTCCATTGCTCGTCCGTGAGGTGCGGGAGTTCACTCCGGATGCCCTGGGCGTTGGTCCGATAGGTCTCCCAGTCGGCGCCGAGCGGCGAGAGGTCGGCGTCGGAGAGCCGTGCCCCCGCCTCATCCCCCGGCTCCGGCCGATGGTGGGCGGTGAGCAGGACCAGCCGCACCACCTCGTCGACCTCGCCGGCCGTGAGCCATCCCCCCAGCAACTCGCGCGCGATCGCGGCAGAGGCCTCCTCGTCGGCGGGCGTCGTGTTGGTGTGGACCGCGTCATGGAACCAGAAGGCGATCTGCTCCAGCCTTCCTCCGTCCAATCGCGCAAGGGCCTCCAGCCCATCGACCAGATGCCGGGTGGAGTGATAGTGGCGGTGCGGCTCCGCCCACCGGGCCAGGAGGTTCGAGGCCACGTCGTCGGGCAAGAGACCCTCCCACCGGACGGCCTTCACACGACACCTCCGACGAACCCCAGCGCCAGCCAGGCAAGCCACCCCCACAACGACGCCCAGATCATGCTGGCCAGGGTGCCGATGATGAACAGCTCTCCTTTGCTCACGTCCGAGGTGCGCAGCTCCGGATAGCGCCCCAGCGCCTTGATAGCCACGACGATCGCGATGCCACCGGCCATCCCGGACGCAATGCAGAAGAAGACACCCGCACGCTCCAGCAACCCGATCCAGTAGCCCCCGGGCAGATCCTTCTCCGCCCGGAGCAGGCGAGAGTCCCCCTCTGCGTCGCCGCTTCCGGGCCTGTCTATCCATCCCAACAAGGCCCTCACCGGGCGCGTCCCGGCCCACACGGCCCCGAATGCACCGACGATCACGATCAGCACCTGCCACACCAGCGTCATGTCATCCTCCACACCCCACCGTAGACGTCGCCCCCGACAGCACGCCCCCTGCGATCCGCCGCGTCGCGTGCATAGATCTCGCTATACGCCGAGGCCTGCCGTATATGGCAAGGCCTCGGCGTATAGCG
>DAOLFC010000089.1:0-14439 GCA_035326505.1 Arachnia sp. | reverse complement strand
TTTTTCGACGCTACTTGGCCGTTTTTGGCACGACCGTGCCAAAAAGAGGCCGTTAGCGTCAGAAAATCTCACACACCCCACACGCCCTAGCCCAGGACCTGGGCGTGGCTCACTCCCAGTGGGCCGGCAAAGGCAGGAACCTGGACGTTGTCGAGACGCTCCTGGCTGTACCCCAGCCCGTAGGCCGCGACGTACTGCCGGTAGGTCTGGAGGGCCTGGCTGGCGTCGAGGGCGTGCTCCATCGCATCGTGGCTGCCGATCGCGACGATCACGTACGGCGGCGCGTACGGCACCCCGTGCAGCACGATGGTGTTGCCCACGCACTTGATGCCCGTGGTGGCGATCACGCGCTGGCCCTGGATGGACATCGCCTCCGCGCCCCCGGCCCAGAGCGCATTGACCACGGCCTGGATGTCCTGCTGGTGAACCACCAGCGCGTCGTCGTCGACCCCGGCGGGTTTCACGTCGACGGGCGCATCGTTGAGCGTCACCCGCACCGCGGGGCCCTCCATCGGAAGGACCGACGCCGCTTGGGCCGCCTCCTCCAGCTGGTTCTGCACGTCGGCGCTGACGGGCTCCTGGCCGCCCAGCTCCTCCACCTCGTCGCGCAGTTCCTCGGCTTGGAGGCGCAGTTCCGCGGTGCGCTGATGCTGGGACGCGGCGAGGGCGCGCAGATCTGAGGCGCGGTCGCCGCGCAGGTCGTAGCCGCGCGCGGCGCTCGCCGAGACGGTGATCATGACGCCCGCCACGACGCAGACGGTCACGGTGGCGATCCGCCCCCGCGCCGAGCGCTGGCGATCCTGCACGGAGCCGCGCCCGGACCGCGCCCGGATCCGCTCCACCATGCCAGCCATGACCCCAGGGTAATCGCCGGGCAGGCGATACGGGTTATGCTGGTGCGCGACTTGGAGGACTCCGCGGCTAGGCGTCGCCTGCTGCGGCGCACCGATGAGCAACCTGGCACCGCCTCTCGGACCCGCCGGCATCGCCCGCCGGCGTCCGTGGATCGTGCCGGCTCGCTCGCCGCGCGCGTCCTCGCCACGTCGTCAGCTGTCCGCGGAGCGTCCTAGGAGGGATCAGTGCCGGAGTCCAAGGTGCGGAAAGAAGCCGCCCAGAAGAAGAAGCAGAAACGGCTCGAAGAGGCCGCCGAGAAGCAGCAGGACAAGGCGGCGAAGCTCGCCTCGTCCGACCGGCAGTGGGTGCCCTACGTCGCCAGCGGCCTGGCCCTCCTGGGCGTGCTGTGGCTGGTGGTGTCCCAGCTGGCCGGCCAGGA
This sequence comes from Arachnia sp., assembly GCA_035326505.1. Taxonomy (GTDB): domain Bacteria; phylum Actinomycetota; class Actinomycetes; order Propionibacteriales; family Propionibacteriaceae; genus Arachnia. The sequence continues at coordinate 13,166 of DAOLFC010000089.1, read as the reverse complement.
CATCGGGTTCATGCGCTCCCTCGGGAACTGGAACATCGCCATCTCGATGGGCCTGATCGTCGTCAGCATGGGTGTGTTCACCCAGTGGAAGTAAGAGGTCCGGCCTGACACAAATCTCGCTATTCCGCGAGGCCTTGCTATATATGGAAGGCCTCGCGGAATAGCGAGATTTGTGTCAGGGCGCCGGGCGGAGGCCGGGTCGGGCAACGGGTATGATGCCGGGCGTGACTGACGACGCCCTTCTTCCCGCCGATTCCGAGCAGACCGCCGTCCGCAAGGAGAAGCGCGCCCGCCTGCTGGCGGCGGGCACCGAGGCGTACCCCGCCGACCTGGTGCGTTCCCACCGGCTGAGCGAGGTGCGCTCCCACTGGGACGAGAAACTGCCCGAGGCCGGCGACGAGAGTCAGGACGTGGTCGCGATCGGCGGGCGCGTCGTGTTCATCCGCAACACCGGCAAGCTGGCGTTCGCGACGCTGCAGGACGGCTTCACCCCCGACACCGACAACACCGACGACACCGGCGAGCGCCTGCAGGTGATGCTGTCGCTGGCCGAGGTGGGCGAGGAGGCCCTCGCGGCGTGGAAGTCCGACGTCGATCTGGGTGACCACGTCTGGGTCGAGGGGCGGGTGATCCGCTCCAAGCGCGGCGAACTCTCGGTCATGGCCGCCCGCTGGCGGATGGCGTCGAAGGCGTTGCGCCCCCTGCCCGTGCTGCACAAGGACCTCTCCGAGGAGGCCCGGGTGCGCCGTCGCTACGTCGACCTCATCGTTCGCGACGAGGCCCGCCAGATGGTGCGCAAGCGTTCCGAGATCACCCGCGCCATCCGCCAGACCCTGTACGGCCAGGGCTACATGGAGGTGGAGACCCCCATCCTCCAGCTGGTGCATGGCGGCGCCGCGGCGCGCCCGTTCGAGACCCACCTGAACGCCTTCGACATCGACATGTCGCTGCGCATCGCCCTGGAGCTGCACCTGAAGCGCACCATGGTGGGCGGGGCCGACCGTGTCTTCGAGCTGGGCCGGGTGTTCCGCAACGAGGGCATCGACTCCTCGCATTCGGCCGAGTTCACCATGCTCGAGGCCTACCAGTCGTGGGGCGACCAGGCCACCATCGCCCGCCTCACCCAAGACATCGTCGTCGCAGCGGCCGACGCCGTCGGCTCCCGCCAGGTGACCACCGCGAAGGGGGAGGTCGACCTCGACGGGGTCTGGCCGTGGCTGTCGTTCTATCCGGGGCTTTCCGGCGCCGTGGGCGAGGAGGTCACCGTCGAGACCCCCGTCGAGCGGCTGCGCGCCCTGGCCGACGCGCGGGAGATCGAGTACGACCCGAAGTGGGACGCCGGAAAGATGGCCATGGAGCTGTTCTCCGAGATCGTCGAGCCGACGCTGATCCAGCCCACCTTCGTGTGCGACTACCCGTCGCTCGCCCAGCCGCTCGCCCGCCCGCACCGCGCCGAGGCCGGCAAGGTGGAGGCCTGGGACCTGATCATCGCGGGCATGGAGCGCGGCACGGGCTTCACCGAGCTCATCGACCCGGTGGTACAGCGCGACGTGCTGGTGGCGCAGTCGCTGAAGGCCGCCGCCGGCGACCCCGAGGCGATGCAGCTGGACCACGATTTCATCGAAGCCCTCGAGTACGGCGTCCCCCCGATGGGCGGCATGGGCCTCGGCGTCGACCGCCTGGTGATGCTGCTCACCGGGGTCGGCATCCGCGAGACCATCCTCTACCCGCTCCTTCGCCCCCAAGGCTGACCACGACGCCCCGCTGTCGAACAACAATCCCAGGACGGGTTCCTGCACACAGCGCGCCGGGTCCTTTCACGGCTCGTTAGGATAACGGCATGACTCCAGGAGACCCCACCTACCGCGCAGCGCAGCGCGCCGACCTGCTGCGGTTCGCCGCCGGATCACGTCACGAGGCAGGTTTCGGCTACCTCGACGAGGACGGACGGATCACACCCACCCGACCGGTGGAGTTGTGGATCACCTGCCGGATGACTCACGTCTTCGCGATGGGGCTGCTGGCCGGTGAGGCCCCGGCCTCCGGCGGACCCGACTCGGACGCACTGCGGGCGCTCGCCCAGCACGGCGTCGACGTCCTGCTCGACGGCCCCCTACGCGACACCACGAACGGCGGCTGGTTCGCTGGGGTCAACCCCGACGGTTCGCTGCTATCCACCAAGATGGCCTACGCGCATGCGTTCGTGATCCTGGCCGCCACCAGCGCCCAGGCCGCTGGGCTCGACCGGGCCGACGAGCTGCTGGAGCTGGCCCTGGCCACCCAGAGCGAACGGTTCTGGGACGAGGAGGCCGGGCTGTCGGTGGAGGAATGGGACGCCGACTGGTCCACCCTCAGCGACTACCGCGGCGTGAACTCCAACATGCACACCGTGGAGTGCTACCTGGCCGCCGGCGATGTGACCGGCGACCCGGCTTGGCATCGTCGTGCCGGGCGGATCGGGGCGACGGTCGCCGGGTGGGCGCGCGACAACGACTGGCGCATCCCCGAGCACTTCACCTCCGCCTGGGAGCCCTTGCTCGGCTACCACCACGACCAGCCGGCGCACCCCTTCCAGCCCTACGGGGCCACCGTCGGGCACGGCTTGGAGTGGGCGCGGCTTCTGGTGCAGGTGGACGAGAGCCTGGGCGACGAGGCACCCGAGGGCCTGACCGAGGCGGCGGTGCAGTTGACGCGTCAGGCCATCGCCGACGGATGGCATGCCGACGGTGCGGACGGTTTCGTCTACACCACGGACTGGGAGGGCAGGCCCGTCGTGCGGGCGCGGATGCACTGGGTGCTCGCCGAGGCGATCAACACCTCCGAGGTGCTGCGCCGGGTCACCGGGGACGAGACCCATGCGGCGGACGTGCAGCGCTGGTGGGACTACGCGGATCGCTACTTGATCGACCATGTCCGCGGCTCGTGGGTCCACGAACTCGGCACCACCAACGAACCCCAGTTCTACACCTGGCCGGGCAAGCCCGACGTGTACCACGCCTATCAGGCCGCCTGGATGCAGGACCTCCCGACGACGCCGTCCTACGCCTCGGCCCTCAAGACGAGGTGACGAGGAGCGTCGAAGGGGGCGCTCCTGGGGCCCCCGACGGCGACTACATCCGTTCCGGGGCGTCGATCCCCAACAGGTACAGGCCCTTGGCCAGCACCTGCTTGGTGGCGGCGCACAGCGCCAGGCGCGACGAGCGCACGTCGCCCTCCGACCGCAGCACGGGGCAGGCCTCGTAGAACGCCGACAGGGCGACGGCCAGGTCGTAGAGGTAGCCGCACAACTTGTGGGGCTGGAGGTTGTGCGCGAGGTCGTCGACCACCTCGCCGAAGCGGCTCAGCATCAGCGCCAGGTTCTGCTCGGCGGGCTCGGTGAGCACCGCGACCGACCCGTAGCCGATCTTCTCGGCCTCGGCCTTGCGCAGGATCTGGCTGGCTCGGGCGTGCGCGTACTGCAGGTAGGGGCCGGTGTCGCCGGTGGTCTGCACCATGCGCTCGGCGTCGAAGACGTAGTCCTTCTGCAGCCCGGTGGACAGGTCGGCGTACTTGATGGCGGCCAGCGCGATGTTCGGCGCGGCCTCCTCCTCCGCTGCGTCCAGCAGCGACTCGAGCGTCGCGGCCGACCCGTCGCGGGTCTTGAACGGCTTGCCGTCGCGGCCGAGCACCATGCCGTAGCCGACGTGCTGGGCCACCACGTCGCCGGGCAGGAAGCCGGCCTCGCGCGCGGCGGCGAAGACCTGGGCGAAGTGACCGGCCTGGCGGGCGTCGGTGACGTAGATGATGCGGTCGGCGTGCAGCTCCCGGACGCGACGACGGATCGCGGCCAGGTCGGTGGTGGCGTAGCCGTAGCCGCCGTCGGACTTGCGCACGATGAGCGGCGCCTCGAACCCGTCGACGAAGACGCACAGCGCCCCGCCGTCCTCCACCGCGACCCCGGACTTCTCGAGTTCCTTGGTGAGCACCGGGAGGTCGTCGTTGTAGGTGGACTCGCCGGCGATGTCGTCGTCGGTGAGCAGCACGCCGAGGCGGCGGTAGGCCTCGTTGAAGGCGGGCTTGGAGATCTCGACGAGTTGCCGCCAGATGGCGAGCGACTGCTCGTCGCCGCCCTGGAACACCGCGACCCGCGCGCGCGCCCGCGTCGCGAACTCCTCGTCCTCGCGGAATCGGGCGGCGGCGCGCTTGTACAGCGCATCGGCCTCGGCAAGCGTGAGCCCGCCGGCGTCGATGCCCTCGTCGAGCACCTCCTCGATCAGCATGCCGAACTGGGTGCCCCAGTCGCCGATGTGGTTCTGCGGGATGACGGTGTGGCCGACGGCCGTGAGCACCCTGTTGAAGCAGTCGCCGATGATGGTGGTGCGCAGGTGGCCCACGTGCATCTGCTTGGCGACGTTGGGGGCCGAGTAGTCGATGACGATGCGCTGCGGATACTTGGTGACGTTCAGCCCGCCGTGGGGATCCTCCAGCACCGCCGTCGCGGCGGCGGCCAGCACCTGGGGCTTGAGCCGGAAGTTGATGAAGCCCGGGCCGGCGATCTCGAGCGGCTCGCACAGGTCGTCGACGTCGAGGCGCTCGACGATCTCCTGGGCCACCGCGCGCGGCGGCTTGCCCGCGTCCTTCGCCAGGCGCAGCGCCACGTTGGACTGGAAATGACCGAATTGGGGCTTGGTGGCGGGACGCATCTCCGGGTCGACGCCCGTGACGGCGCGCACCCGAGAGTCCAGCAAAGCGGGCAATGACAGCATGGGGAGTATTCTCTCACGATCAGCCACGAGCCCCCGCGCGCGTCCCCGCCGGACCACGGGGCGAGTACTTCGAACACGCGATGGAAGGTTCACCCAGATGAGTGCAGTGCCCCGGATCACCCTCAACGACGGCCACGAGATCCCGCAGATCGGGCTGGGGCTGTGGAAGGTGAGCGACGACGAGGCGGAGGCCATCGTGCTGAACGCCCTGGAGGCCGGCTACCGGCACCTCGACGACGCCACGCTCTACGGCAACGAGGCGGGCGTCGGCCGGGCCATCGCGGCCTCGGGCATCCCCCGCGAGGAGATCTTCGTCACGACGAAGCTCTGGCCGGACTCGCTGAGGCGCACGGCCGCCCGCGCGGCCATCGAGACCAGCCTGGAGAAGCTCGGCCTCGACCACGTCGATCTGTACCTGATCCACTGGCCCGCGCCGATGCGCGGCCAGGAGTACGTCGACGCCTGGGGGTCGCTGATCGACTTCCGCAGCGAGGGCCTGGCCACCAGCATCGGCGTCTCCAACTTCCTGCCCGAGCATCTGGACGCCATCATCGACGACACCGGCATCGTCCCGGTGGTCAACCAGATCGAGCTGCACCCGACGTTCCAGCCGCACGACCTGATCTCGCAGTGCGCCGATCTGGGGATCGCGATCGAGGCCTGGAGCCCGCTGGGGCATCGTCGCGATCTGGCGCACCCCGACGTCGTGGCGATCGCGGCCGAGCACGGCGTCTCGCCCGCCCAGGTGATCCTGCGCTGGCATCTCGACCGGGGCTTCGTCGCGCTGCCCAAGTCGGTCAGCCCGGAGCGGCAGCGTCAGAACCTGGATCTCTTCGGGTTCCGGCTCACCCCCGCGCAGCGCGCCGCGATCGACGCGGCCAACACCGGCGTGCGCCTGGGGGCCGACCCCCTGAAGGTCGGCGCCCCGTAGGCCTCCGAGTACCCCCGCAGCCGCCAGCCCTACTGCCAGACGCCAGCGTTACTGCCCGACGCCAGCCGTATACGGCTGGCGGATTGCCGCAGCGCTGGCGTCGAGCAGTAACGCTGGCGTCTACAACCTGGCGTCTCCGACGGGGAGGGGAGTCAGTCGCGGTGGGCCAGGTACCAGCTCACCAGCGACTGCGTGGAGCTGTCCTGACGAACCAGCGCCTGCTCGTCGCCGAAGACGGCGGGGGCGATCTCCATGGCGAGCTTCTTGCCCAACTCGACGCCCCACTGGTCGAAGGAGTCGATGCCCCACACGATGCCCTGGACGAAGGTGATGTGCTCGTACAGCGCGATCAGCTGGCCGACCACCGACGGGGTGAGCGTCGACGCCATGATCGAGGTCGTGGGCTTGTTGCCGGCGAAGACGCGAGCGGGGACGATCGCCTCGGGCGTGCCCTCTGCGCGCACCTCGTCGGCGGTCTTGCCGAAGGCCAGGGCGGCGGTCTGGGCGAAGAAGTTGGCCAGGAACAGCCCGTGGACGTCGGTGTCGCCGTCCTTCAGCGGGCGCGCCGGGTTCGCGACGGCGATGAAGTCGGCGGGGATGAGGCGAGTGCCCTGATGGATCAGCTGGTAGAAGGCGTGCTGGCCGTTGGTGCCCGGCTCCCCCCAGAAGATCTCGCCGGTGGCGGAGGTCACGGGCGTGCCGTCCCAGCGCACCGACTTGCCGTTGGACTCCATCGTCAGCTGCTGCAGGTACGCGGCGAAGCGGTGCAGATACTGCGCGTACGGCAGCACGGCATGGCTCTCGGCGCCCAGGAAGTTGACGTACCAGACGTTGAGCAGGCCCATCAGGAGGGGCACGTTGCGCTCGGCCGGCGTGTGGCGGAAGTGCTCGTCGACGGCGTGGAAGCCCGCGAGGAAGCCCTGGAAGTTCTCCGCACCGAAGGCGATCACCAGCGGCAGACCGACGGCGGAATCGACGGAGTAGCGGCCGCCCACCCAGTTCCAGAAGCCGAAGGCGTTGACGGGATCGATGCCGAACTCGGCCACCTTGTCCAGCGCCGTCGAGACGGCGACGAAGTGCTTGGCGATCGCGTCGGCGCGCTGCGCGTCGGAGCCGTCGATGGCCCCCTGAGCGGCGAGCTGCTCCAGCAGCCAGGCCTTGGCCAGGCGGGCGTTGGTGAGCGTCTCCAGCGTCGTGAAGGTCTTGGAGGCGATGATGAACAGCGTCGTCTCGGGATCGAGGTCGGCGGTCTTCTCGAAGATGTCGGTGGGGTCGATGTTGGAGACGAACCGGCCCTCGATGGCCTCGTGCTTGTACGGCTTCAGGGCCTCGTAGACCATGACCGGGCCGAGGTCGGAGCCGCCGATGCCGATGTTGACGACCGTTTCGATCCGCTTGCCGGTGACGCCCACCCATTCGCCGGAGCGCACGCGATCGGCGAAGGCGTACATCTTGTTCAGCACCTCATGGACGTCGGCCACGACGTCCTGGTCGCCCACCGTCAGCTCGGCGTCGGCGGGCAGCCGCAGCGCGGTGTGCAGCACGGAGCGGTCCTCGGTGACGTTGATCCGTTCGCCGGTGAACATGGCCTCGCGACGCTCGGTGAGGTTCACCTCGTCCGCCAGGCGCAGCAGCGCGTGCAGCACGGCGGAGTTGATCAGGTTCTTGGAGAGGTCGACGTGCAGGTCGGCGACATCGAAGGTGAAGTTCGCGGCGCGATGGGGATCGGACGCGAACCATCCGCGCAGGTCGGGGTTCAGCGTCTCGGCGAGGAGGCCCAGCTCGGCCCAAGCGTCAGTGGCAGTGGCATCAACCGGTGTGATCATGTCCATAGCCTACGGGCCGGGAAAGCGCCGGGAGCGGGGCATCCAGATGTATCAGGCGTCCTTAGGGATGACGTTGCGGAAGGAGCCGCAGCGGTCGCGCAGCTTGCCGAGGTCGCCGCCCCGGGGCGCGTCGCCCAGCAGCGTGCTGTCGACGCAGACCGCCGGCGCCCCGGCCTTGAACCACTCCCCCGCCGCGTACGCGCCGAGGCCGCCGAGCGGGACGACGCGGTCGATCAGGCCCACGCGTCGCAGGTGACCGGCCATGGCGTGGCCCACCACGTCGGCGGGCTCCAGGGTCACGCCGGTGACCGACAGGTTCAGCGCGGCGCGCGCCTCCGTCGGGGTCATGGCGGGGGCGTAGTTGGCCAGGCCGGCGTCGTTCGCCGCGCCGACGAGGTCGGCGTCGATGAGGTCGGCCAGCACGAACCCGGCCCCGAGCCCGGCGGCCCGCCGCACGTCGTCCGCCGAGCGCACCGACGACGCCCCGATCCGGGCGCGCGCTCCGAAGATCGGCGCCAGAACCTCGAGTGCCTCCGCGCCGACCGGAACGGTGAAGTGGCGGAATCCCTCCTGGACCAGAACCTCGACCACCCCGACGAGATCATCGACGAGGGCATCGGGCAGGCAGACGACGATTCCGCTGAGTGGTGCTTCGTGCATGGCTCCATCATGCCGTTCATTGCGTGGGAAGACGGAAATCCGCACCCGGTCGTCGGCGCTACTGTTCCCCCATGTCGCACACGATGACTCGCACGCAGCGCCTCGACCGGCTGCCCTACACCCGCACGCACAACAAGCTGCTGTTCGGCTCCGGCGTCGGCTGGGCGCTCGATGCGATGGACATCGGCCTGATCTCGTTCATCATGGCCGCCCTCGCCGCGCAGTGGCAGCTGGGCTCCGGGCAGTTGTCGCTGCTGGGCTCGATCGGCTTCATCGGCATGGCGGTGGGCGCGTCGCTGGGCGGGCTGCTCGCCGACCGGATCGGGCGCCGCTCCGTCTTCGCCCTCACCCTCCTGATCTACGGCGTGGCCACCGGGATCTCGGCGTTGTCCACCGGGCTGGTGATGCTGCTCGCGCTGCGGTTCGTCGTCGGCATCGGCCTCGGTGCCGAGCTTCCCGTCGCGTCGACGCTGGTGAGCGAGTTCGCCCCGAAGAAGCTGCGCGGGCGGATCGTGGTGGCCTTGGAATCGTTCTGGGCGGTGGGCTGGCTGGCGGCGGCCTGCATCGGCTACTTCCTGGTGCCGGCGTCCGAGAACGGCTGGCGCTGGGCGCTCGCCCTGGGAGCGGTGCCCGCCGCGTACTCGATCATCGTGCGGATCGGCCTGCCGGAGTCGGTGCGCTTCCTGGAGCGCAAGGGCCGGCATGCCGAGGCCGAGGAGGTGGTCACCCGCTTCGAGACCAGCGCGGGGATCACCACCCCGGAGGCGGACAAGGCCGGCGACGCCCCGTCGAAGGGCTCGGATGCCGCGCCGTCGGTTCGTCGCGAGCTGTGGGGTCCCCGCTTCCGCACCCGCACCGTCGCCTTGTGGCTGACGTGGTTCGGGATCAACTTCGCCTACTACGGCGCCTTCATCTGGCTGCCGACCCTGCTGTTCAACACGGGCATGACGCTGGTGAAGTCGTTCCAGTTCACGCTGTTCATCACTCTGGCGCAGCTGCCCGGCTACTTCATCGCGGCCATCCTGATCGAGATCTGGGGCCGGCGGCCCACCCTGATCACCTTCCTGGGCGGCTCGGCCGTCGGCGCGCTGCTGTTCGGTTTCGCCCCGCAGATCGCCGCCACCGTCGCACCGGGTTCCGACGCCTTCGCCTACTGGTTCACCCTGATGGCCGGATGCACGCTCTCGTTCTTCAACCTGGGCGCCTGGGGCGCGCTCTACGCGATCACCCCGGAGGTCTACCCGACGACGATGCGAGCCGGAGGCGCGGGAGCCGCCACGGCCTTCGGCCGGATCGCCGCCATGACCGCTCCCCTGCTGGTGCCCGTGCTCAGCGGCGCCGGACTGGGCCTGCTGTTCAGCGTCTTCGGCGCGATGTTCGCCATGGCCATGATCGCCAGCTGGTTCCTGCCGGAGTACACGGCCAAGGCCCTCGACGAGTCCTGAATCCTCGGCCACACATGCACAAATCTCGCTATGCGCCGAGGCCTCGCTATATAGCAAGCCCTCGCGAAATAGCGAGATTTGTGCATGGCAGGGGCTTGGGATGACTGCCTGTCGGCAGGTTCAGGTGCATGCTGACGACAGACTGTGACTCCGTGTCAGTCTTGATACCGTGCGAGCCGTCGTACAATTTGTCGCATGAGCACGCTGACCATCCGTACAGATCCAGAGGTGGAACGCGCGCTGAACGCGCTCACCCAGGCGGGAAAGTCCCGTTCCGAGGTCGCACGAAACGCGATCCTCGAGGCGGAACGCGCACAGCGCCGGGCACGGATGCGGGCGGAGGCCGAGGAGTTGCGCAACGACCCCGAAGATGTCGCCGCCTCGCGCCGCCTCTCAGCAGAGATGGAAGACATCCGTGCGTGGTGATCTGTACCGACTCAAGGCTCCTCGCGACTCCCAGGGCCATGAGCAATCCGGCCCGCGTTACGCGGTGGTCCTCCAGTCCGACGATCTCCCGCTCTCCACATGGGTGATCGCGCCCACATCCACCGGAAGACGTGCGGCCTCATTCCGCCCGGAGATCGAGATTCACGGCGTGAAGACGCGGGTGCTGGTCGAGCAACTGACCGTGGTGGACCCGGAGGCCCGGCTGGGCGAGTTCGCTGGTCGGCTTGACGCGCACGAGTTGGCCGCCGTCGACACCGCACTGCGAGCCGTCCTCGCCCTGGACTGACCTTCATTCCCGATGCCACGCCCTTGCCGGGCTAATGAACCGCGCCTCCGAACCGCTTCTCCTCTGGGAACGCCCTGCATAAATCTCGCTATACGCAGCGGTCTTGCTCTATGGGCAAGCCCTCGCGAAATAGCGAGATTTGTGCATGGCAGGGGCTTGGGTTGGCCCTCAAGAGGGTGTTGAATCTAGAGGCTGCCCACCGGACACCTCTTGGACGGAGCCCCGATGACCGACGCCCCGCACGCCGCCGACGCCCACACGCTCATCCGGGTCCAAGGGGCCCGCGAGAACAACCTGCGCGACGTCTCCGTCGACCTCCCCAAACGCCGGCTCACCGTCTTCACCGGCGTCTCGGGCTCCGGCAAATCGTCGCTGGTGTTCGGCACCATCGCCGCGGAGTCGCAGCGCCTGATCAACGAGACCTACTCCACCTTCGTGCAGGGATTCATGCCCAACCTGGGCCGCCCCGACGTGGATGTCCTGGAGGGGCTGACGACGGCGATCATCGTCGATCAGGAGCCGATGGGCGCCAACCCTCGTTCGACGGTGGGCACAGCCACCGACGCCAACGCGATGCTGCGGATCCTGTTCAGCCGCCTGGGCACGCCCAGTCTGGGGTCGTCGAAGGCCTACTCGTTCAACGTCGCCACCGCCAGCGGCGGAGGGGCGATGACCACCACCAAGGGCGGCCGGGAGGTCAAGGAGGTGCGGCGCTTCACCGTCACCGGCGGCATGTGCGAGCGCTGCGAGGGCCTGGGCAACGTCTCCGACTTCGACCTCACCCAGCTCTACGACGAGACCAAGTCGATCAGCCAGGGCGCGCTGCTGGTGCCCAACTACTCGACGGAGGGCTGGTACGGCCGGATCTTCCGCGACTGCGGCTTCTTCGACCCGGACAAGCCCATTCGCGACTTCACCGAGAAAGAGCTCGACGCGCTGCTCTACAAGGAGGCGACGCGGATCAAGGTGGAGGGCATCAACGTCACCTACGAGGGCCTGATCCCGCGGATCCGCAAGTCCTTCCTAGCCAAGGACCGCGAGGCGATGCAGCCGCACATCGGCGCCTTCGTCGACCGCGCCATCGTGTTCCGCGCCTGCCCGGAGTGCGGCGGAACCCGGCTGAACGAGGGGGCGCGCTCGTCGAAGATCAGGGGCATCCACATCGGCGACGCCTGCGCCATGCAGATCAGCGACCTGGCCGAGTGGATCCGCGGCATCGACGATGCCGCCGTCGCCCCGCTGGTGGTCAAGCTGCTCCACACCCTGGACTCCTTCGTCGAGATCGGCCTGGGGTATCTGTCGCTGGCGCGTTCGTCGGGCACGCTCTCGGGCGGCGAGGCGCAGCGCACCAAGATGATCCGGCACCTGGGGTCGTCGCTCACCGACGTGACCTACGTCTTCGACGAGCCGACGATCGGCCTGCACCCACACGACATCCAGCGGATGAACAAGCTCCTGCGGGAGCTCCGGGACAAGGGCAACACCGTGCTCGTGGTGGAGCACAAGCCGGAGACGATCGCCATCGCCGACCACATCGTCGACCTCGGGCCCCTGGCCGGCACGGCCGGCGGCGAGATCACTTACCAGGGCGACCACGCCGGGCTGCTGGCCAGCGACACGCTCACCGGGCGCCACCTGGAGTACAAGGCCCGGTTGAAGGATGACGTGCGCCGGCCGACCGGAACCATCGAGATCCGCGGGGCCTCCCGGCACAACCTGCGCGACGTCGACGTCGACATCCCGTTGGGGGTGCTCTGCGTCGTCACCGGTGTGGCCGGCTCGGGCAAGACGTCGCTGATCCACGGCTCGATGCCGGCGGATGCGGGCGTGGTCACCATCGACCAGGGCGCGATCAAGGGCTCGCGGCGCTCCAATCCCGCCACCTACACCGGCGTGCTGGAGCCCATCCGCAAGGCCTTCGCGAAGGCCAACGGGGTGAAGCCGGCGCTGTTCTCGGCCAACTCCGAGGGCGCCTGCCCCACCTGCAACGGCGCCGGCGTGATCTACACCGATCTCGCCATGATGACCGGGGTCACCACCCGTTGCGAGGACTGCGAGGGCAAGCGCTTCATGGCCTCCGTGCTCGAGTACCGGCTCGGCGGCAAAAACATCGCCGAGGTGCTCGGGATGCCGGTGGAGCAGGCCGAGGCCTTCTTCGCCGACGGGGAGGCCCGCACCCCGGCCGCGCACACCATCCTGCGCCGGATGGTCGACGTCGGGCTGGGCTACCTGACGCTGGGCCAGCCGCTGACCACCCTCTCGGGCGGCGAGCGGCAGCGCCTGAAGCTGGCCACCCGGATGGGCGACAAGGGCGGAATCTACGTCCTCGACGAACCCACCACGGGTCTCCACCTGGCCGATGTCGACAACCTGCTCCGCCTGCTGGACCGCCTCGTCGATGCCGGCAAGTCGGTGATCGTGATCGAGCACCACCAGGCCGTGATGGCCCACGCCGACTGGATCGTCGACCTCGGTCCCGGCGCCGGCCACGACGGCGGACGCGTCGTCTTCGAGGGGACGCCCGCGGCCTTGGTGGAGGCCAGGTCCACCCTGACGGGCCAGCACCTCGCCGACTACGTCACCCCCTGACGCCCGCCTCACTGACACTGACCCCGTCGCCCACACCCCCGGGCACTGACCCTCCCGGACAACGGCCCGGCCTCCCCACCGTCGCCCCAGCCCAGTCCCACCACCGACGCCTGCCTTACTGCCCGACGCCAGTGTTCCTGCTCGACGCCAGCCCTCCTGCCCGACGCCAGCCTTCCGTCGCGGACGCCTGCCGTATTGCAGGACGCCTGCCGTATACGGCAGGCGTCCTGCAATACG
>DAOLFC010000088.1:0-14475 GCA_035326505.1 Arachnia sp. | reverse complement strand
GGCGCCTGCGCCCGTCGCGAAGGACTCCTCAGGGGCCGTCGGCCGGACCCGACCAGAAGCACCTGCGCAAAGGACGCGGTGGGCCTCTTCGAGACGCTCGCTCCTCAGCTGTTCGGGACTTTCGGCCCACCGGGGGTGGGGAAAGTGCTGGGGGCACTTTCGTGTCAGCGGCCGCCGGCTGCGCCGATCGTGGGTAGGGAAAGTGCCGGGGCACTTTCGTGTCAGGCACGACGGTGTTGAATGGTGCCATGCAGTTGAACGTGGGACGAGCCGTCACGCCCAATGGGGTGGTCGAGAACGCGGCCATCGAGATTTCCGGCGAGCGCATCGTCGCCATTGGTCCCGGCGGCGGGGGCGGCGAGTTCGCGCGGCTCTGGGCGGTGCCGGGCTTCGTCGACACCCACTGCCACGGCGCCGTCGGGGTGAGCTTCGGCGACGACGATGTGGCCGCCAACCTGCGCGCCGTCGAGTATCACCGCTCCCAGGGCAGCACCACTCTGTTCGCCTCGACGGTGACCGAGCCCGTCGAGAAGCTGGAGCGTCAGCTCGCGACCCTGCGTGGGATCGTCGAGTCGGGGGACCTGGACGGCATCCACCTGGAGGGGCCGTTCCTGGCCGTGGAGTTCAAGGGCGCCCACGACGAGAACCTGTTGTGCGATCCCATCCCGGAGCGGGTCGAGCGGCTGATCGCGGCGGGGGGGCCGGCGCTGAAGATGATCACCCTGGCGGTGGAGCGCCCGCACGCGGAGGCGGCCACCAGGCGCTTCGTCGAGGCCGGGGTGAAAGTGGCCTTCGGTCATTCCGACGCCGGCTACGAGACCGCGGCGGCCTCCCTGGACTGGGGCGCCGACGTGGTGACCCACCTGTTCAACGCGATGCACGGCATCCATCACCGCGTACCCGGGCCGATCCCGGTCCTGCTCACCGATCCGCGCGTGATGTGCGAGCTGATCTGCGACGGCATCCACAGCCATCCGACGGTGGTGGCGATGGCGATCGACGCGGCCGGGCCCGGTCGGATCGCGCTGGTCACCGACGCCATGAGCGCCACCGGGCACGGCGACGGCCGCTACGTGCTGGGGGAGCTGGAGGTCGTCGTCGAGGACGGCACGGCGCGGCTGGTCACGGCCGACGGCACCCCCGGCGCCATCGCGGGCTCCACTCTCACCATGGCCAAGGCCTTCGAGTTCGTGGTCCAGCGCGCAGGCGTGAGCATTCCCGTCGCGGCGACGATGGCCGCCACCACGCCGGCCGCATGGCACCGCCTCGACGATGTGGGCACCCTGGAGCCGGGGAAGCGGGCCGACGTCTGCTTCGTCGACGACGACGGCCGACTGCACGCCGTTCTCCGGCGCGGCGTCTGGGCACGGCGATAGACTCGTCAGGGAGTAGCCGGAACCCGGAGGGAAGAAACCTTGAGTGACTTGATCGACACCACGGAGATGTACCTGCGCACGGTCTACGAGCTGTTGGAGGAGGGGGTTCCGCCGCTGCGGGCCAGGATCGCCGAGCGCCTGCACCAGTCGGGTCCGACGGTCTCCCAGACGGTGGCGCGGATGGAGCGCGACGGGCTGGTGGTCGTGGAGCCCAACCGAACGATCCGCCTCACCCCCTCCGGCGCCCGGCTCGCGCGCGATGTGATGCGCAAGCACCGGCTGGCCGAATGCCTGCTCACCGAGGTGATCGGGCTCGAGTGGGAGAAGGTCCACGACGAGGCCTGCCGCTGGGAGCATGTGATCTCGGTCGACGTGGAGCAGCGCCTGGTCGAGATCTTAGGTGCGCCCCGCCTCTCGCCGTACGGAAACCCCATTCCCGGCCTGCGGGCGCTGGGCGTCGAGGCGCAGCCTATGCGTTTCCGGGAGGGGGCGGAGCCGCTCTCGTCGGAGGCGAGCGACGAGCCCCGTCGTTTCCGGTTGGTGCGGATGAGCGAGAATCTTCAGGCCGACGCCGCGCTGTTGAACGCCGTCGCGGGCGTCGGGCTTCGTCCCGGCACCTCGTTCGACGCTGTGCGGACACCGGGAGGCGTTCGGATTCAGCTCGCCGACGAGTCCGCGGTGGAGCTGTCCCACCCTGCGACGGAGCTGCTGTTCGTCGCCGCGGAGGAATGACCGATGTCGGAGGAGCCCGGGCGCTGGAGGGGCGATAACAGCCCCGGCGCGATCGAGGCCGTCCTGAGTCGTGCCATGGGGGGCGCGCGCACGCCCTACGACTGGCTGGCCCGGGCGGTCTCCGAGTCGGCGACGCGCGTGCTCGACCTGGCCTGCGGGGCCGGGGCCATGATCGACCGGCTGGAGCGTCCCCACCGGGTCGTCGTCGGGCTCGATCTGTCCGCCGCGGAGCTGGGGGAGGCGCGCGCGAGGGATCGCGGCCCGCTTCTCCAGGCGGACGGGAGCTATCTGCCCTTCCAGGATGGGTGCTTCGATGCGGTGGTCTCGTCGATCGGCCTGGCGGTGGTGCCCAACAGGGAGCAGCTGTTCCGCGAGGTGTCCCGCGTGCTGCGTCCGGGGGGCGTCTTCGCCGCGCTCACCCCGTCGCTGCGGCCGCTCAGCGTGGAGAACGCGCGCCTGCTCAGCCGGCTGAGCAGCAACCTGAGGCGCCCCGCGCAGCTGCCGGGCGTGGTGGAGTTCAAGGCCAAGCGGATGCTGACGGATGCGGGGCTGACGAAGTCGGAGGACTCGCGGGCCCGCTACTTCTTCGAGGTACACAACGTCGGCGACGCGGAGGTGCTCTTCGACGGCCTGCGGGCGTCCCGCGATCCCGCCCGCCGGGCCGCGGCGACCGCCTTCCTGCTCGGCAGGGCGGATCGGGACGGCTCCGTGCGCGTGCCGTTGCCGATGCGCCGGATCACCGCCATCAAGTAGCGGTTTCCCCCACCCCCGGAATGTACCCCGGGGGGTATGGGAATAGTTCGGGTAGGATCGGTGTTGTACTCGCTGATACGGAAGCATTCGCGAATGCTCCGGGAAGAACAACCTGCCGAAAGGGCAATTTTCATGGCAACCACCGCACTGACCGCTGCCGATTTCTCCAGCACCATCGAGGGCAACGACGTGGTCCTCGTCGACTTCTGGGCCGACTGGTGCGGGCCGTGCCAGCGGTTCGCGCCGATCTACGAGCAGGCCTCCGGTCGGCATGACGACGTGGTCTTCGGCAAGGTCGACACCGAGGACGCCCGCGACCTCGCCGCGGCGCTGGAGATCCAGTCGATCCCGACGATCATGGCATTCCGCGACGGCCAGCTGGTCTTCCGGCAGGCCGGGCTGCTCAACGGCAAGCAGTTGGACTCGCTGATCGAGCAGATCAAGGCGCTCGATATGGAGGGGCTTCGCAAGTAGCCTTCGGGGCTATTTATCCACAGCCGCTCGCCTCGGAAAGAGGTGGGCGGTTGTGGCATTTACAACGCTTTTTCCTTGCTGAAATGCATATCCACCCCGCCTTCGCACGGGGAACTGGGGATAACTACTATGTGATGTAGCAGCTACTTCCTAGGAGTTCCCAATGGTGCATGAACCGAAGGATCTGACCGTCCTGCCCGACCTCACCAGAGGTCTGGGTCGCGTCGCCCCGGTCAGGAGCAGGAAGCCGGTGTACCTGGACATGCTGCCGCCGTGCAACGCCGGCTGCCCCGCGGGCGAGAACATCCAGGAGTGGCTGCGGCTGATCAAGGCCGGCCAGGACGAGGCCGCGTGGCGCCAGCTCACGCAGGACAACCCGTTCCCGGCGATCCACGGGCGCGTCTGCTATCACCCCTGCGAGGTGGCCTGCAATCGCGGCGATCTCGACGAGGCGGTCTCCATCCGCTCGGTCGAACGCTTCCTGGGCGACCTCGCCATCGAGAAGGGATGGCGGTTCACCACGCCCCGGCGGCAGTCGGGGAGGCGGGTGCTGGTCGTCGGTGCCGGGCCCTCCGGGCTGTCCGCCGCCTACCACCTCACCAAGCTGGGTCACGCCGTCGAGATCTACGACGCCGGCGACCTGCCCGGCGGCATGATGCGCTACGGCATCCCCGAGTACCGGCTGCCGCGCGACGTGCTGGACGCGGAGATCGCGCGCCTCGTCGACCTGGGCGTGGTCTTCCGGCAGAACACCCCCATCAAGGACCTGCTCAAGACCCAGGCCGAGGGCAGCTTCGACGCGGTCTTCGTCGCGGTGGGTGCGCATCTCAGCAAGCGGGTCGACATCCCCACCGGGGACGCGTCGCGGATCGTCGACGCGGTGAGCTTCCTGCGCGACGTGGCCTCCGGCGAACGCCCGGTGCTGGGCCGCCGGGTGGCGGTCTACGGCGGCGGCAACACGGCCATGGACGCCGCCCGGGTCGCCCGTCGCCTGGGCGCCGAAGAGTCGGTCATCGTCTACCGGCGCACCCAGGCGCAGATGCCCGCGCACGAGGAGGAGCGCCTCGACGCGGAGCGCGAGGGCGTGAAGATGAACTGGCTGCGCACCATCACCGAGATGGACGAGGGCGACCTCACCGTCGAGGTCATGGAACTCGACGAGAACGGCAAGGCCCGCGGCACGGGGCGGTTCGAGCGGCTGGAGGCCGACACCGTGATCCTGGCCGTCGGCCAGCGCGCCGACACCCACTTCCTGCACGCGGTCCCGGGCATGACCTTCAGCGACGACGTGGTCGACGTCGACCCCCGCACGCTGATGACCTCGGTGCCGGGCATCTTCGCCGGCGGCGACGCCGTGCCGTCGGATCGCACCGTCACGATCGGCGTCGGGCATGGGAAGAAGGCCGCCCGGCGCATCGACGCCTGGCTCAACAGCGAGCCGTGGATCGAGCCGGTCAAACACCCCGAGGTCGCGCTCGACCAGATGAACCTGTGGTATTTCGGCGACCACGACCGCCGCCGGCACGAGGAGGCGGAGGTCTCCGAGCGGCTTACCAGCTTCACCGAGATCGTCGCCGGCCTCACCCAGGAGGAGGCCCGCTTCGAGGCCGCGCGCTGCCTGTCCTGTGGCAACTGCTTCGAGTGCGACGGCTGCTTCGGCGCCTGCCCCGAGGACGCGGTGATCAAGCTGGGCAAGGGCAAGCGGTACCGCTTCGACTACGAGCTGTGTACCGGTTGCGCCGCCTGCTACGACCAGTGCCCCGTACACGCCATCGAGATGATCCAGGAGACCCAGCGATGAGGAAGATCATCGACGGCAACGAGGCCGCCGCGGACGTCGCCTACCGGGTGAGCGAGCTGTGCTCCATCTACCCGATCACCCCCAGCTCCACCATGGCGGAGCTGGCCGACGAGTGGTCGGCCCACAGCCGGGCCAACGTGTGGGGCCAGGTGCCCACCGTGATCGAGATGCAGTCGGAGGGCGGGGCGGCCGGCGCCATGCACGGCGCGCTCCAGGCCGGCGCCCTGTCCACCACCTTCACGGCGTCCCAGGGCCTGCTGCTGATGATCCCCAACATGTACCGGATCGCCGGCGAGCTCACCTCCACCGTCTTCCACGTCGCCGCGCGCTCGCTCGCCACCCAGGGCCTGTCGATCTTCGGCGACCACCAGGACGTGATGGGCGTGCGCCAGACGGGCGTGTGCCTGCTCAGCTCGGCGTCGGTCCAGGAGGCCCACGACCTGGCGGCCATCGCCCACCGGGCCACGCTGGAGACCCGGCTGCCCTTCGTCCACTTCTTCGACGGCTTCCGCACCTCGCACGAGCTCAACGTCGTCGAGATGATCGACGACGACGCCCTGCGCAGCTTCATCCCGCGCAAGCTCGTGCTTGAGCACCGCAGCCGGGCGCTGACCCCCGCCAACCCCTTCATCCGCGGCACCGCGCAGAATCCCGACACCTACTTCCAGTCCCGCGAGACGGCCAACTCGTTCTACGACTGGACCCCGGCCGTCGTGGAGCACGTCATGGACCAGTTCGCGGAGCTGACCGGCCGCCGCTACCGCCTCGTCGAGTACCACGGCGCCTCCGACGCCGAGCGGGTCGTGGTGGTGATGGGCTCGGGCGTCGAGGCGATCCTGCCCGTCGTCGACCGGCTGAACGCCGACGGCGGCAAGGTCGGCGTGCTTCAGCTGCGGCTCTACCGGCCGTTCCCGAACGAGGCCTTCCTCGCGGCCCTGCCCGCCACGACGCGGCGGATCGCGGTGCTCGACCGCACGAAGGAGCCGGGCGGCTCCGGCGAACCCCTGTTCCTCGACGTGACGAGCGTGCTGGCCGAGGCGGCCACGGACGGCCGGCGGGAGACCCTGCCCACCGTCGTCGGAGGGCGCTACGGCCTCTCGTCGAAAGAGTTCACCCCAGCCATGGCGAAGGGCATCTTCGACGAGCTGGCGCGCGAGCACCCCAAGCCCCGGTTCACCGTCGGCATCAACGACGACGTCACGCATCTGTCGATCGGCTACGACGCGGCCCTCGACCTCGAAGACCCCGCCACGCTGCGCGCGGTGTTCTACGGCCTCGGGTCCGACGGCACCGTCGGCGCCAACAAGAACACCATCAAGATCCTCGGCGACGACGGGCAGCGCCACGCCCAGGGCTACTTCGTCTACGACTCGAAGAAGTCCGGGTCGCGCACCGTCTCCCACCTGAGGTTCGGCCCCAACCCGATCAAGGCGCCCTATCTGGTCAGCCAGGCCGGTTTCATCGGCTGCCATCACTGGTCGATCCTGGAGCGCGTCGACGTGCTCGAGTTCGCCCGCCCGGGCACCGTGCTGCTGCTGAACTCGCCCTACGGCGAGGAGACCTTCGACCGTCTCCCGCAGCCCATGCAGGAGCGGATCATCGAACTGGGCATCCAGGTCTACGCCATCGACGCGGGCCGGGTGGCCCGGGCCGCCGGGCTCGGCTCCCGCACCAACACCATCCTGCAGACCTGCTTCTTCGCGATCTCCGGCGTGCTGCCGCAGGCCCAGGCGATCGCCAAGGTGAAGGCCGCGATCACCAAGACCTACGCCCGCAAGTCCGAGGCGGTGGTGCGCAAGAACCATCTGGCGGTCGACGAGTCGCTGGCCTACCTGCTCCACCTCGAGGTGCCGGGCGTGCCCACGTCGAACCATGGGCTGATCCCGCCCGTGCCCGGCGACGCGCCGAAGTTCGTGCGCACGGTCACCGCGGAGATGCTGCGGGGCCGCGGCGACGACCTGCCGGTCTCGGCCTTCCCCATCGACGGCACCTACCCGTCGGGCACGACGCAGTACGAGAAGCGCAACATCTCGGAGATCGTGGCGGAATGGGACCCGGAGGCCTGCATCCAGTGCGGCAACTGCGTGTTCGTCTGCCCCCACGCGGTGCTGCGCGCCAAGAGCTACCCCACCTCGACGGCCGGGGACGCGCCGGAGGGCTTCCTGACGGCGCCCCTCAACGCGGCCGGCCTGCCGCAGACCAACTACACCCTCCAGGTCTACGTCGAGGACTGCACCGGGTGCGGCCTGTGCGTCGAGGCCTGCCCCGTCAAGCCCATCGGCCAGCCCAACCGGCGCGCCATCAACCTCGTTCCCAAGCTGGACCGCGAGCCCGACAAGCAGGCCGTGGAGTTCTTCGAGACGATCCCGCACAACGACCGGGCGTGGATCGACTACAGCACCGTGCGCGGCATCCAGCTGCTGGAGCCGCTGTTCGAGTTCTCGGGCGCCTGCTCGGGCTGCGGCGAGACGCCGTACCTGAAGCTGCTCACCCAGCTCTTCGGCGACCGCGCGATCATCGCCAACGCGACGGGCTGCTCGTCGATCTACGGCGGCAACCTGCCGACGACGCCGTGGGCCAAGAACGCGCGGGGCCGCGGCCCGGCCTGGTCGAACTCGCTGTTCGAGGACAACGCCGAGTTCGGCCTGGGCATGCGGCTGGCCGCCGACCTGCACGAGGACCTCGCGCGCGCCCGGCTGGCCGAGCTGCGCGACGTGATCGCCGACGACGACCTGGTGGACGGGATCCTCACCTCCCGGCAGCGCCACGGCTCCGAGCTGGCCACGCAGATGCTTCTGGTCGACGCGCTCAAGCGGCGGCTCGACGAGCTGTCCGGGCCGGATGTCGACGACCTGTTGAGCGTCGTCGATCATCTGGCGCGACGCTCGGTCTGGATCGTGGGCGGCGACGGCTGGGCCTACGACATCGGCTCCGGCGGCGTCGATCACGTCCTGGCCTCCGGGCGCAACGTCAACATCCTGGTGCTGGACACCGAGGTGTACTCCAACACCGGCGGGCAGGCCTCGAAGGCCACCCCGCTCGGGTCCGTGGCCAAGTTCGCCTCCGGCGGCAAGCACACCGTCAAGAAGGACCTCGCGCTCCAGGCCACCTCCTACGGCTCCGTCTACGTGGCGCGGGTCGCGATGGGAGCCGACCCCCAGCAGACGCTGGCCGCCTTCCAGGAGGCGGAGGCCTACGACGGTCCCAGCCTGATCATCGCCTACAGCCACTGCATCGCCCACGGCTACGACATCCGCAAGGGCCTCGATCAGCAGTACAAGGCCGTGAACTCGGGCCACTGGCCGCTGATGCGCTACAACCCGGTGGTGCGGGAGCAGGGGGGCAACCCGTTCCTGCTCGACTCCCCGCGCCCGCGGCTCACGCTGCAGCAGTACCAGAAGGCGGAGCTGCGCTACCAGGTGCTGCGCGCCTCCGACCCCGAGGAGGCCCAACGCCTGCTCGAACTCGGCCAGGCGCAGGTGGACCGGCGCTGGCAGGAATACGAAGAACTGGCCACGCGGGGGGCGGAACGCTTCACGCCGGACACGAGGAGGGACGATGGCTGATCTCACCACCACCTACATGGGGCTGCGGCTGCGCAACCCCGTCGTCGCGTCGGCGGGACCGCTGTCGCAGACCGTCGACGGGGTGCGCGAGCTCGCCGCCGGCGGCGTCGGCGCCGTGGTGCTCTATTCCCTGCTGGAGGAGCAGCTGCGACGCGAGGAGGCCCGGCTGGAGGAGCTCGTCGATCTGCACGACGACACCTTCGCCGAGGCGCTCAGCATGTTCCCGTCCGTGGTTCGGGTCGCCGAGGATCCCAGCCATCAGTACCTGACGCTGGTGGAGAACGCGGCCAAGGCCATCGACGTGCCGCTGATCGCGTCGATGAACGGCTCGACGCTGGGCGGCTGGACCAAGATCGCCCGCCAGCTGGCCGACGCCGGGGCCGCGGGCATCGAGCTGAACATCTACTTCGTGCCGGGTGACGTCGTGACGCGGGGCACGCAGGTGGAGCTGCGGCACCTGGAGATCTTGGAGGCCGTGCGCTCCGTGGTGGAGGTGCCCGTCGCGGTGAAGCTGGCGCCGTACTTCTCCTCGTTCGGCAACATGGCGGTGCAGCTCGACAATGCCGGCGCGGACGCCCTGGTGCTGTTCAACAGATTCCTCCAGCCCGATATCGACATCGACCGGCTGCGCGTCGAGGCGGGGGTGACGCTGTCGAACCCGAACGAGGCCCGGCTGCCGCGCACCTGGATCGCCGCGCTGCGCGGCAAGGTGGCGGCGTCGCTGGCGGCGACCACGGGCGTCGACCAGGCCGACGACGTGATCAAGTACGTCCTGGCCGGAGCCGACGTGGTGATGACCACCTCGGCGCTGGTGCGTCGCGGCCCCTCCTACGCGCAGACGCTGGTCGACGGTCTCGACCGCTGGCTCGATGCCCAGGGCCTCACGCTGGCTCAGGCTCGCGGACTGCTGGCGGTCCCCGCGGAGGCCGAAGGCGACGCCTACGCCCGCGCCGGGTACGTCACGGCCCTGGAGAAGGCCCGCAGCAGCTACGGTTCGCTGCGCTGAACTCCGCTTCGCCGCCCCCGGCTTAAGAGTCCGCTCTTCCACCGAAGTCGGTGGAAGAGCGAACGCTGAAGCACCGCCCGGCCAAATCTGCATCTTCAGGCGCGACAGGCTACGAGGGAAGCGCGTGTTTCCGCTCGACGAGCTCGTGGCCGTCGTCACCCAGCCAGAGGGTCTTTCCTGCAATGGCAGCAACACTGTCACTATGCGTTGCGATGATGACCGTGCGGCCGGCCGCCGCGAGTTCAGTCAAGCTCTCCAACACGATTCTCGTGTTCCTGGTGTCCAGGGCCGCCGTCGGTTCGTCCGCCAAGATGATAGGGGTCGGTCGCACATGGAGACGTGCCAAAGCGAGCCGCTGTTGTTCGCCGCCACTGAGTAGATAGACGCTACTAGCACCTCGTCCCTCCAAGCCGAACCGGTCAAGGATTTCCGAGTAGTCTCGCGCTCGGCTGAAAAGCCGTGGACGGCCGGCGATGTCGAGGTTTTCAGTTACCGTCGCATCCTCGACCAGCGCGTAGTCCTGAAACAGGAAGCCTATCGTATTCACCCTGGTCTTCCTGGCGCCGATGCCGCGCCGGGAAAGCGGGCGACCGTTGTGGATGATCGAGCCTTCGTCCGCATCGGCCAGGAGGCCGATGACGTTGAGCAAGGTGGACTTCCCGCTCCCGCTATCCCCGCGTAGAGCCATGATCTCTCCAGGTTTCAGGGTGAACGATACCTGGTGCCATAGCCGGCGACCGCCTACGGTCTTGGCAAGGCCGATCACTTGCAGTGCGCCGTCCTCCGGTATGTCGCCGCTCACTTCAGTTACTTCCTCTCGTCATGACGTCCGGGATATCTGAGCCCTTGCGCAGGCCCTGTGAAGCAGCACAAGGAGAGATATGGTGGCGACGCCGACAACTCCTGCCAACACCGATAGTTCGGTGATGGTGTCGGCCATCTGCCGCTCAAGGACCAGTGGATCCATAGCGCCGGAATGATGTCTGAAGTTCCGAGATAAGAAGAATCCGAATAGCAGCGTCGCGAAAGCGGCCTCCCAGCAGAGAGCTCGGGTGCAGGTCCGCCATAAGGACCATCCGTAGAGTCTCCGAACGGCCGTCAGCTGCGCTCGTTCCGTGCGATATATCACTGATATGCCAAACGATGTCCCCACCAGTGCGGCGGATAGAAAGAAAAGTGAGCTGAACCCCACTAGTGCATCGCTCGCCAGATCTCTCTGCTGGTTGAGGAAGGGTTTTGCAGGCGGCTGGATCCAGCGGACATATTTCGCGAGGTCGGAATCGTGCGCAACCTCGGAAGAGGCTTCCGTGGGGTCGGTGAACAGATAGCCGCCTTGCCCTGCGATACTCGAGTAGAAGACAGGCGCCAGGGTGCCTGGGGGTACTACGACGACGATGGGGTCGCTGATGGACACGTCGGCTGATATCGAGCTGAACTCCTGAGCGCCATAGGTGAACAGAGTCTGACCGTCGGCGACCGTCTCTGTTCGGAGAGTAAGTCGATCTGAGAGGTCGCTCTGAACGTTATTTGCCAGGAACTCGGTAATCGACGCCTCGATCCGATCGCGCTCCTTCAGCTGGGTGTCCGGAATGCCGACGGTGACCTCAGTGGATTTGTCCGGAGCGACCCTCATGGATGCACCGCTCGTCAACGTCACCGCGTGAAGTTCGAGATACACGGAATTTATCAACAGCAGATCCTTAGGTGCCTCGGTTGGATTACCCCAGATCCGGACCGGCTGGGCGATCACCGCGTGTCCTTTCGTGTCGACGGAGCTCAGCCACTGCCCTACGCCAAGAAATATCGCCGCCTGCTCGTCTGCGTCACGCGCCGCTAGTTCGCTTATCGCGATCCGCTGCGCGTCACCTGCAGGCTCAAGCCCGTTCAGTACTTTTTCCACGCCGTTGAGTGTCGATAGTCCGGCAAGGGTCGAGACAGCTGTCGCCACGAGCATCAATGCTGCGGGCGCCCTGATTCCATAGGAAACCGCCGCCAGCGGAAGATGTTGAATCCGTCCGCGCATTGCGAGCAATGTGTCCGACAAATAGTATGCCAGCCCTAGGGTCAAGCCATGAACTGCAAGGGTGACGGTGAGCATTATCGCGACGAGTGGAAAGGCCGCAAGGGTGACGTGAAGGAGCCCTCCCCAGTTCCCACTGATTGCTGGAAGGGCTACGGCCAGTGGGGTTGCGGCGAGTAGCATAGGCGATAGGGATCTCCCTATCTCCCACATCTCTCGGAAAAAGACCACCCCCGGAGAGTGCCCCCAGAACCGTAGAATCGCGTACGCTTTGCACCGCGAGAATGTTGCTGCTGCGATGACTGTCGAGCCGAGTATGCAGCAGCCGACGATGCTGTAAAGGATCTGCTTCCTGAAGAGGATCATCGTGGTCGGCGTGATATTCTGCACTTCGGCGCCATAGTGATATTCGCGCACCGATGTCGCAAACTGCTCGGCTTCGTCGATCGAGCCATAAATGAGGTATCGACCGGCGGCGCTTCGCGGCGGTATTTTGTCATGTGAAAAAACATGAGTGCTCGAGGCGAAGAGGCGCAAGGGGTAGCCGTCGTTCAACCAGTGGCTCGTGGAAGAGTCTTAAGCGGGCCACACGTACAAGACGCGCGTAGAAGGATCCTGTAGTTCGGTGGTAGAAAGAGCGACGGAAATGCGGTGTTCGGTACTGAATCTCTCGATTTCCGTGTAGAGGTCCGTAGCCGGCGAGGCTGGGTCTCCGGTGACGACCACCTGGATTGGTGCGCCTGCCGATGGATGGTCGAGTTCTATGAGCCAAACCAGTAGCATTGCGGTTAATAAGGGGAAACATAGCGTGCCGAGATAGACGTAGTGCGCGACCTTCAGGTGACGCCCGCGAATTGAGCGGCGGGGTCGCCCCTTTCGTTGAGGAGACAAGGGGAATCATCCTCTCGATCGGTTGGACTCAGGCCGAGACGTACCCGGCCGGGGTTCGAGTCACGGACAGGTGTTGCGGTAGTACGCCTTGTTCCCGGGCGTAGCGGCAGTGTCGCCGACCTGTGAAACTGGTTCCTGACTAGTAATGCGGGGCGCTTCCCTCACCTGCCCGTCAAGGTTCCCACCTGGTGCTGCGTCGCACCATGCCCCGATCGGGGCACCTGGATGGGGGATGTGCTCGATGTTCCTGGCGAGCATCCTGGCGATCAGACGTCGCGCGCTGGCCGTGGTGCTTATGGCTGACGACCGATGATCCCGACTCGCATCCCCCACATGACGGCGCCGAGTCGATCGGGTACGTCGAGCTTGTTCAGGATGGAGGAGACATGACGTTTCGCAGTCTCCCCGGCGATCCCCAGACGTCGCGCAATCTGATCATTGGTGAGAGACTGTGACATCAGACGCAGCACCTCCTCTTCTCGGGTGGTAAGAGGCGAATGTGCGATGTGGCCTCGTGCTTGCTCCACAGGCATCATCCCTGGAAGCCCCGGCGAGAATGATCTCAATCCCGTCGCTGCGGCC
Source organism: Arachnia sp. (assembly GCA_035326505.1). GTDB lineage: Bacteria > Actinomycetota > Actinomycetes > Propionibacteriales > Propionibacteriaceae > Arachnia. Next base: position 1,274 of record DAOLFC010000088.1, on the reverse strand, counting down.
ACAAGCCCTGCGGCTATCCGATCCGGAGAGTCGCTCTTGATCAAGTAGCCAGCTGCTCCGGCATCCAGTGCTCGGCGGAGCGAAAGATTGTCGTCAAGCGAGCTGAGCATTACGACGATCTGCGTGGGTTTCCTCGTCAAGACTGCTTGGGTGAACGCGAAGCCATCAGTTCCTGGCATGCGAACGTCCACGGCGACCACTAGCGGCCATGCGTCGTTGTCGAGTGCATCGAGTGCTGCGTCGGCGGGGTGTGCCCAGAACACCTCGAGGCCTCGTCGCTCCAGTTCGGGTGGCAAGAGACGGAGTACGAGCGGATCGTCATCGACGAGTCCGACGCTAGGATTCTTGGCAATCATGGAAGTCCTCTAGATCGTTCTGCGTAGATACTCTCTTTCGCATGTGCGGTCACGCTATGGTCGGCTGAAGGAGAAAGTGGGAATGCGACGCTCAAGCTGAAAACGCCGTTGTCTGCGGAAGCTTCTACTGCCCCGCCCATCGCTCCTACGCGCTGCTGCATGCCCAGCAGCCCCAGTCTTCTTCGGTCGTCGGGAAGCGTTGGTGTCTCGTCGTCCGTATCATTGGAGCAGGTCAAACGAAGGTAACGGTCGTCGAGAGTCAGAAGTACCGCTACTCGTCCCCCGGGTTTTCCGTGCCTCCCGATGTTGGTTGTCGCTTCTCTGAGGCAGCGGACCATCTCGCGCTGGATGACGACCGGAACCGAGGATGTCATGGGCGATGCAGACTCGGCGACGATGAAGCCCGAGGTGCGAAGGACTTGGAGGGACCGGATCCATTCTTGTTCCAGTGTCGAGACGCTGGTGGGCAGCGCAGGTTCCTGACGAAGCGCGTCTCTCAACTCGCTGGCACCCGCGGCTGCGACGTCGACAAGGATATCGACTTCTCGCCGTAGCCTGGGAGTTAATTCCTCGTCGGACTGGAGACTTCGAGCGACAAGGAGTACTTGCCCCAGTCGAGCGGCCGCGGAGTCATGCACGGCCTGCGTCAATCTCATGTGCTCAAGCCTCCGGCTGAGCTCCGATGCTTCGCGTTGCGCGCGTCCGCCGGCAAAGGCAACTCTGATGAACTGTCCGAAAAGAGAAAGCACCGTGAGGTATATGGTGCTGGCGAGAGCTGTCTTGACGTCGTTTAGGGTGAAGTCGGCAATGACGAGGAAAAGGAGACTTGCTGGGCCAAACCATTTCGGCGGGCGGGAATTGGCGTCTACGAGAACTCCGTAGGCCGCCAGCGAGGCGGCTCCCGCGTAGCCTCCGCCC
>DAOLFC010000087.1:9334-14891 GCA_035326505.1 Arachnia sp. | reverse complement strand
GCAGCAGCGGGTCGCGGCGCAGCTGGAGGAACTCCTTCCACATCAGCAGCCGGATCCGACGCCAGCTCATCGCCGCCTCCTCGCCGACAGCACGACCGCCAGGGCGATCACGACCACCGCGTATCCGGCCAGCGCGACGATCTCGGGCCACAGCTCCGCGACGCCCGCGCCCTTCAGGAACACTCCGCGCGAGATCGTCACCATGAATCGCGCCGGGAACAGCCAGCTCACCACCTGCAGCGCCACGGGGATCGAGCCGAGGGGGAAGGCGAAGCCGGACAGGATGAAGGCGGGCAGGATCGACAGCAGCAGCCCGAGCATGTTGGCGCTCTCCAGCGTCGGCGCGACCGCCGAGATCACCAGGCCGAGCCCCAGCGAGCAGAACACGAACAGCCCCGCCCCGAGCGCGAGCACGCCCAGGCTGCCGCGCAGTGGCAGGTCGAAGAACACCATCCCGACGGCGGTGATCGCCGCCAGTTCGGCGAAGGCGAGCAGCGTCCACGGGGCGAGCTTGCCGATCATCGTCTCCCAGCCCCGCAGCGGGCTGATCGCGAGCTGCTCGTCGGTGCCCTGCTCGCGCTCGCGGACCAGGCTGACGGCGGTCTGCTGCACCGCGACCACCATGATGATCACCACCATCAGCCCGGGCAGCAGGAAGTCGGAGCTGCGCCGCTCGGGGTTGTACCAGGTGCGCACGCGCGGCTCCAACCGGCCGGCCGAGGCGATGTCGAGCCCCTGCGCATCGGCCCATTCCACCGCGACCCGCTGCCCGTAGGCCTGGTTGAGCGCGGTGGCGAAGGCCTGCCCGACGCGCGCCGCCGTCGGCTCGCTGCCGTCGAGGAAGACGGCGACGGTGGCCTGTTCGCCCGCGGCCAGGCGGCGGCCGAACCCCGACGGCACGACGACGGCGATCCTCGCCTCGTTGCGGTCGAAGGTCTCGTCGACATCCGTAAGGCCCTCGGCGACCCCGACGATGCGGAAGAAGTCGGAGCTGGCGTAGCTCTGCACGTAGGCGGTGCTCGCCGGTGTCTTGTCCTGGTCGATGACGATGGTCGACACGTTTGTGACGTCGAAGCTGATCGCGTAGGCGAACAGGATCATCTGCAGCACCGGCAGCGAGAGCACGACGGCGAGGCTGCGCCGGTCGCGGCCGAGGTGGGTGAACTCCTTGGCGATCAGCGCGGCGATCCGCGTGCCGGCGTTCACCTCGCCACCTGCTCCCGGGCCAGCTCGGCGAGGACGGCGAACGCGGTCTCCATGTCCACCGTGGCGGCCCGCACGGAGCCATCGAACCCGGTGCCGGCCAGCGCGGCCTCGACCGCGCTCGCGTCGTCGATGTCGAACAGCACCCGGACGATGTCGCCGTAGAGGTGCGCGGCGAGCACACCTGGCAGGTCGCGGACGGCCGCGAGCGTCGCTCGCGGCTCGGCAGTGCGCAGCTCGAACAGCCGGCCGGGCACCTCGGCCTTGATCTCCGCCGGGCGGCCTTGGTGCCGGACCCGGCCGGCGTCGAGGAAGACCACCTCGGTGCAGCGCTCCGCTTCGTCCATGTAGGGCGTGGCGACGAGCACGGTGGTGCCCTCCCGGTTGAGCTCGGCGAGGATCCGCCAGAACTCGCGCCGGGAGACCGGGTCGACGCCGGTGGTCGGCTCGTCGAGCAGCAGGACGTCGGGCCGGTGCATCAAGGTGGTGGCCAGGAACAGCTTCTGCTTCATGCCGCCGGAGAGCCGCCCCGCCGGCCGGTCGAGGAAGGCGGAGAGCCCCATGCCGGTCAGCAGTTCCCGCGACCGCTCGCGGCGCTCGGCCTTCGGCACGCCGCGCAGCCGCGCGAAGAACTCGATGTTCTCCGCGACGCTCAGGTCGGAGTAGAGGGCGAACTTCTGCGACATGTAACCGATCCGAGGGGTCACCTGATCCTTCTCCCGGATCACCGAACGCCCCGCGATGTAGGCGTCGCCGTCATCGGGCCGCAGCACGGTGGCGAGCATCCGGATCAGCGTCGACTTCCCCGCGCCGTCAGGCCCCAGCAGCCCCAGAATTGCACCGGGGGACACGGCCAGGTCGACGTCGTCGACGGCGACCAGGTCGCCGAAGCTCCGGCGCAGGCCCGCCGTCTCGATCGCCAGCGTGTGGCTGGTCATGACAGCCGGACGTCCACCGGCATGCCCGGCTTGAGGGTTCCCGTCGGGTCGTCGATGCGGATGCGGGCGGCGAACACCAGCTTGGCGCGCTGATCGGGCGTGTCGATGGTGTTCGGGGTGAACTCCGCGGCATCGGAGACGAACGAGACGGTGCCGGTGTAGGTCTCCGTGCTGGAGCCGGTGGTGACACTCGCCTCCCCGCCGATGAGGACCTGCCCGATCTGCGGCTCCGGCACGAAGACCCGGACGAACAGGTCGCCGGGGTCGGTCATCGTCAGGAGCGCGCGCCCAGGGGCCGCGTTCGCGCCGGCGTTGCCGATCACGCTCACGACGCGGCCCCCGGCGGGGGCGGTGACCGTGGCGTAGCCGAGCTGGACGTCGGCGAGTGCGACGGCGGCCTGCGCCTGGACGAGGCGGGCCTTGGCGGCGGTCACATCGGCCTCGGTGGCGTCGTCGTCCTCCTCGGCGTTGGTCACGGCGGCCGTCGCCGCCACCACGCCCTGTTCCGCCTGGGCGCGCTGCAGCTCGAGTGCGGCGGCGTCCAGCCGGACGAGCAGCTGCCCCTCGTCGACCTGATCGCCCTCGGCCACCTCGATCGACAGAATCCGGCCCGCCATCGCGGGGGCGATGGTGATCTCGGTGGTCTCGACCTGGCCGGTGAGCACGAGCCCGGTGTCCGGCTCGGGGCGGGTCTCGGTCCACCACCAGACGCCCAGCACCGCCAGGGCCAGGACGAGAAGGACGATCAGCGGGATCGGCGGACGCTTGTGTTTCTTCATGGGATCATCCCTTTGCTCGGCATGACGAGAGCTGGAGGTCGGCGGGAACGCCGGGGGGAAGGGCCGAGGAGGACACCGTGACCTCCACCGGGACGGCCCTGGTGAGGTGGACCTGATCGGTGGCGTGGTGGCTCGGCGGGTACTCGGCCAGCGGCAGGATGCGGCTGATCCGGCCGGAGAGCGGCTCGGGCAGCGAATCGACGACGACGGTGGCCTCCGCCGCCTCGCACACCCGGGCCGCCTCCTCGGGGGCGAGCCAGGTGCGCACGACGAGAGCGGGCCGGGCGATCGTGGCGACGGTGGCGCCGGGCGCAAGGACATCGCCGGCGTGCGCGATGGTGGTGACGACGCCGTCGGAGGGCGCGCGGACGATCGCCTTCTCCTTCGCCAGCTTCGCGGCCCGGACCGGCGCGGCGTCCTCTGCGGCCACGACGGCGAGCTTCCGGTTGCGGTTCAAGGCGGTGCGCGCGTCGCCGAGTTCGGCGAGGCCGTCGTCGATCTCCTGCAGGCCGTCTCGCGCCTTCGCGAGGTTGGCGTCGGCGGTGGCGATGCCGTCGGTGAGCTGGTCGATGGCCTTCGTCAGCTGGGCCTGGGCGGCGATGATCTCGCCGCGAGCGGCGTTCAGCCGGGCGACGCCGTCGGTGAGCTGGCTCACCGCGTCCGAGAGCTGCCTCTCCGCCTGGAGCAGCGGGTCGCGGTTCTCCGGCGGGGCGTTCTCGGGGAGCGCCGCGAGGGCCTCTCGAACCCGCGCGAGCTGCTTGTCCGTGTCGGCCAGCGCCGCGGTCTGCTCGGCGAGGTTGTTCTCGACGGTGGCGAGCTGCTCGGGCAGCTTGGCCTTCGCGGTCCGGGCCTCGTCGCGTTTGGCGATCAGATCCGCCCTGGCGTTGGTGCCCTTGGCCAACGCGTCGGCGATCTCGGTTCTCTTGTCGTTCAGGTCGGTCTCGGTGTCGTGGGCGGTGACGATGCCGGCGTCGATCAGCCCGACCTGGGCCGCGGCGAGCGCGGCGTCGGCCTCGGCGACCTGCACCTGGGCGCCCAGGGCGTCGTCGTCGAAACGCAGCAGCACATCGCCCTCCTCCACGCGGTCGCCGACCCGCACCTCGACCGCCGCGACGCGCTGGGCGGCGCCGAAGGACAGCAGGCTGGGCACCGGGGAGGCCGACGCCGACGCGTCGGGCGCGACCCGGAAGCCGGCATCCAGGCTGACCTGGGGAACCGACAGGACGGGCGCTTGGACGGAGACGGAGGCGGCGAGCACGCGCCCGGTCGCGGTGATCGTGCCGGAGGCCGCCTGCTGGCACCCGGAGAGGGCGAGCGTCGCGACGGCGGCGAGTGCGACGGCGGAGGGGCGGATCATGGCGACCGTACCGATGGCGTCTGCCGGAATGCCTTCGGCCCGGGCGCAACGCATGCACCCGGGCCGAAGGTCAACGGCTCAGAGCCCGAGTTCGCCCGCGAAGTCGCCGGCCTCGAGGCGGGCCTTGACCGCGCTCAGGAAGCGGGCCGCGACCGCACCGTCGATGAGGCGGTGATCGTAGCTGAGCGACAGGTACATCATGTGCCTGATCGCGATCGTGTCGTTGCCGAACTGATCCGGGATCACGACGGGCCGCTTGACCAGTGCGCCGGTGCCGAGGATGGCCGACTGCGGCTGGTTGATGATCGGCGTGTCGAACAGCGTGCCGGCCGACCCGTAGTTCGTGATCGTGAAGGTGCCGCCGGACAGCTCTCCCGGCTCCACCTTGTTGGCCCGGGTACGCGCGGCCAGGTCGGCGATCTTCTTGGCCAATCCGGTGAGGTTCAGGTCGCCGGCGTTCGCGATCACGGGGACCATCAGGCCCTTCTCCGTGTCGACCGCGATGCTGATGTGCTCGCCGTCGGGGTAGGTGACGGTGCCGGCCTCGGTGTCGAGCTGGGCGTTGATCACCGGGAACTGCTTCAGCGCCTCGACGGCGGCCATGGTGATGAACGGCAGGTAGCTCAAGGACACGCCCTCGCGCTTCTTGAAGTCGTCCTTCACCTGGGCGCGGATGTGGCTGATCGCGGTGACGTCCACCTCGACGGTGGCCGTGAGCTGGGCGGCGACCTGCAGCGACTCCACCATGCGCGAGGCGATGACCTTGCGCATCCGGCTGAGCTTCTCGGTCTTCCCGCGGACATCGGCGACCGGGGCGGCGGCCTTCGGGGCGGGAGCGGCCGGAGCGGCGGGGGCGGGAGCAGGAGCGTTCTTGGCCTCGACGGCCGCCAGCACGTCTTTCTTCTGGATGCGGCCGCCGACACCGGTGCCCTTCACCGTGCTCAGGTCGATGCCGTGTTCGCGGGCGAGCTTGCGCACCACCGGCACCACATAGGTGCCGTCGGGCGAGGTCTCGGCGACGCGGCGGGCCACCTCCGCCTGCACCTGGGGCGAATGCGCCGGGGCCGGAGGAGTGGGGGGAGTGGGGGCCGAGGCCGGCGACGGCGCCGAAGGAGCGGACGGGGCGCTGGGGGGCGACGGCGGGGAGGGCGGCGTGGGTGCCGCGGCCGGTTCGGGCGCGGGGGCAGGCGTGGGCGCCGGCGCTACGGCCTGCTCGCCGACGATCGCGAGGACGGCGCCGACCTCGGCGACATCGTCCTCCTGGAACCGGATCTCGAGCA